>NZ_JBFTML010000010.1:0-300080 GCF_056396925.1 Pseudomonas sp. 05N433
CCGGTTTTCATACCGGCATCGGCATGTTTACGGGTACGCTTTTAGTACTCGCACTTCTGAAGCCTGAATCCATGACCGAACCTGCGCTGCTGCCCCGACCGCAACTTCGACGCATGCTGCGCAAGGCCCGCCGCGCACTGACCCCCAGTCAGCAGCGCGAGGCCGCTCGCGGGCTGTATAAGCAATTGGCCCAGCACCCACTGTTCCGCCGCGCAAAACACATCTCCCTGTACCTGCCCACCGACGGTGAAATCGACCCGCGCCTGTTGATGCGTGCCGCGCAACGTCGGGGCAAGGCGACGTACCTGCCGGTACTCAGCGCCTGGCCGCGAACCAAAATGGTGTTCCAGCGGATTCGTCCCGGTGAAAAACTCAAACCCAACCGTTTCCGTATTCCAGAACCACGGGCCAATATCGCCCGGCAACGCAAGGTCTGGGCGCTGGATCTGGTGTTGCTGCCGCTGGTGGGGTTTGACGATGTCGGCGGACGCCTGGGTATGGGCGGCGGCTTCTACGACCGAAGCCTGGCGTACCTGGCGCGCCGAAAAAGCTGGCACAAGCCGACGCTGCTGGGCTTGGCCCATGAATGTCAGAAGGTTCAACGATTGGCTCAGGCGAGCTGGGATGTGCCGTTGCAGGGCACGGTCACTGACAAGGCGTGGTATTTCGCGGACTAGACGCCACTGATATCAGCGGCGTCCAAAAGACGGGCTCAGCGCTTGAAGGCCGACGGCTGTTGCTGCGCGATCTCGACGGGAGCATCGGTCTTGTTGGCCCACAGGCTTTGGGCGTAGCCGGTGGTCACGACGCCCAAACCGAACAAAATAACCAATATCCATAATAAATCCGGTTTGCGTTTCATCGATTGCCCCCCTCAAGGCACATCAACACGATGACAGCAGCGGTTTCCGTTTGTAGGCCGTGCAGCAGCGTCAAGCTAAGAAGGCCGGCATTTTGCGACAACGTGAACCGACACGCAAACGCTGGCGTCAACCGACTGTCGGTTTGTCATAAAATTGCCTGACCACTTGTCCACCCACCTCGCAAGGAGCAAAACCATGGCTTATTGGCTGATGAAATCCGAGCCCGACGAACTCTCCATCAAAGACCTGGAGAAGCTTGGGCGAGCGCGCTGGGACGGGGTTCGCAACTACCAGGCGCGCAATTTTTTACGGGCCATGGCAGTCGGCGACGAGTTTTTCTTCTATCACTCCAGCTGCCCTGAGCCAGGGATTGCCGGAGTCGGAAAGATCGTCGAGGCGGCGTATCCGGACCCGACGGCGCTGGAGCCCGAGAGTCATTACTTCGATCCGAAGGCCACTGCCGAGAAAAACGCCTGGAGCGCGATCGATGTCGCTCACGTCGAGACGTTTTCCAAGGTGCTTAAACTCGATTATCTGAAGCAGCAAACGGCACTCGCCGAGATGCCACTGGTGCAGAAAGGCTCGCGCCTGTCGGTAATGCCGGTGACAGCCGAGCAATGGGCAGTGGTGCTTAATCTGCGCTAAATACTGCGCTACAGCCTGTGACTCTGGCTTACCTTGCCAAACGGTCAGGCTTACCCCTCAGTTGACTGACATCAAGTCGCCCTAGCACTTTCCTGTCAGACTGGGACGCAATAGACGCAGGATGCAGACATGTCGACGCACAGCCGCTCTTCGCTTTTCTTCGTTTTTTTGCTGGGGGCTGTATTGCTGGCCGCCGGAGGGTTTGGTTATTGGCGGTCGACCGTTAACCRACTGCCCCAAGGGTTGTCTGTCGGCAATGGTCGACTTGAAGCCACTGAAGTGCAGATCGCCAGCAAAACACCCGGTCGATTGGCTGAAGTGCTGGTGGACGAAGGCGACAAGGTAACCCAGGGGCAACTGTTGGCCCGCATGGACACCCGTACCCTCGAAGCACAGCGCAACCAGGCTGAAGCCGAAGTGATACGCGCCCGGGAAAATCTTTCCGCGGCCCAGGCCAATGTGAAACTGCGCCAGAGCGAGCAACTGCTTGCCCAGCAAGAGCTCAAGCGCTCCCAGGCATTGTTCAATCGCGGTTTCGCCAGCGGCCAGATCATCGACCAACAGCAGTCACGCTTCGACACCGCCAACGCAGCTGTTACGGCGGCCCGCGCACAGGTGTCCGCCGTCGGCGCAGCCATTGGCGCTGCACAGGCGCAAGTGGYTCAGTTAAACAGTGAAATCGACGACAGCAGTTTGCGAGCCCCCATCGACGGGATAATTCAGCTTCGCATGGCCGAACCCGGGGAAGTGCTCGGCGCCGGAGGGCGAGTGTTGCTGCTGATTGACCCGAATGACCAATACATGAACCTCTACCTTGCAGCCTCCGTCGCCGGACGCCTGGCGGTCGGCGATGAAGCGCGGATCCTGCTGGACGCCCTGCCCGACCAGCCACTGCCGGCAAAAATCAGCTTCGTGGCGGCCAAATCGCAGTTCACACCCAAAGAAGTCGAGACTCGCGACGAACGTCAGAAACTGGTATTTCGGGTCAAGCTACGCCTGACCCGTCCCAGCGCCGTGCCCCAGGCCAAACCGGGGATGCCCGGCAATGGTTACGTGCGCACCGCTCCCATTGACTGGCCGGCCAATCTTCAATGACCGGCCTGGCACTGCATGCCACTCGCCTTCAGCACCGCTATGGCGAACGGCATGCACTGACCGACATCACGCTCAGTCTGCCCACTGGTACCCGGTGTGGGTTGATTGGCCCGGATGGCGCCGGCAAATCCAGCCTGCTGGGATTGATCGCCGGCGTGAAGACGCTACAGGAGGGCCAACTGGAAGTGCTCGGTGGCTCGATCCAGGACCGGCGCCACCGCAACAGCCTCTACTCGCGCATCGCGTTCATGCCTCAAGGTCTGGGCGGCAACCTGTACCCTGATCTGTCGATCCGCGAGAACATTCACTTCTTCGCCACGCTGTTCGGGCTGTCCGCGGCCGAAAGCGATCAGCGCATGCACAGCCTGCTGCTGGCCACCGATCTACTGCGATTTGCCGAACGCCCGGCCGGCAAGCTGTCGGGCGGAATGAAACAGAAGCTCGGACTCTGTTGCGCACTGATCCATGAGCCGGATTTGTTGATCCTCGATGAGCCGACCACTGGCGTCGACCCTTTGTCCCGACGGCATTTCTGGGAGTTGATCGATGATGTTCGGCGCCAACGCCCGCAACTGACGCTACTGGTCGCCACCGCGTACATGGAAGAGGCCGAACAGTTCGAACACTGCCTGATGCTCGATGACGGCAAGCTGATCGCCGCCGGTTTGAGCCGCGATCTGGCGGCGGTAACCCCCAGCGGCAAGCTCGATGAAGCCTTCACCCACTTTCAGGGTGACACCGGCCACGACAACCAGCCGCTAGTGATCCCTCCCCGAACCAATGCTACGGCCGACATCGCTATCCAAGCCCATGACCTGACCCTGCGCTTCGGCGATTTCACCGCTGTGGATAAAGTCAGCTTCGCCATCGGCCGCGGCGAGATCTTCGGGTTTCTGGGCTCCAACGGCTGCGGCAAAACCACCACCATGAAAGTGCTTACCGGACTGATTCCGGCCAGCGAAGGCAGTGCCATGCTGCTGGGCAACCCAGTGAACGCCAAGGATCTGGCCACCCGCAAGCGCGTCGGCTTCATGTCTCAGAGCTTCTCGCTCTATGGCGAACTCAGTGTCCGGCAGAACCTGGACCTGCACGCGCGACTGTTCGATCTGCCCCAGGCCGACAGCACTCAGCGCATCGACGAACTGATCCAGCGCTTCAGCCTAACCAGCGTCGCCCATCAGCCGTCCGGTGCATTGCCGCTGGGTCTGCGTCAACGATTATCCCTGGCGGTGGCGGTGCTGCATCGCCCGGAAGTGCTGATCCTCGACGAACCTACCTCCGGCGTCGACCCGGCGGCGCGGGACGATTTCTGGCGACTGCTGATCGAACTGTCCCGTGAACAGGACGTGACAATCTTCCTGTCCACCCATTTCATGAACGAAGCCCAGCGTTGCGACCGCATCTCATTGATGCACGCAGGCAAGGTTTTGGCCTGCGACACCCCGGCAGCACTGCAACAGCAGTTCAACGGCCAGACACTTGAGGCCGCGTTCGTCACCTGCCTGGAACAGGCCCAGAGCCCGGGCGCGACAGAGGCGCCACCAACGCCCATCGACACAACGCTCGCACCCACCCCATCAATGAAAGACCGTCGCTTCAGCTTTGGGCGACTGCGGGCATTGGCGAGCCGTGAAGGCAAGGAACTGCTGCGCGATAGAGTACGCCTGGCCTTCGCTCTGCTCGGGGCGATGCTCATGATGGTGATTTTCGGCTATGGCATTTCCCTGGACGTGGAGAAACTCGCCTTCGCGGTCTACGACCAGGACCAGACCCCGCAAAGCCGGGCTTATCTGGAGGCCTTCCGCGGCTCCCGTTACTTCGACGAACAACCCCCGATAAGCGATCCGGCGCAGTTGCATCGACGACTGCAACGCTCGGAAATCAAACTGGCGCTGGAGATTCCCCCCGGATTCGGTCGGGATCTGTTCGCCGGTCGCCAGCCTACGGTGGCGGCCTGGCTCGACGGCGGTATGCCGTTTCGCGCTGAAACCAGCCGCAACTATGTGGAAGCGGTACACCAGGCCAACCTGGAGCAACTGGCGGATCAGTCCAGTCCCGCACCATCCCGGCAAGCGCCAGCCAAACTGGAAACCCGTTTCCGCTACAACCAGGATGTCGTCAGCGTCAACGCCATCGGCCCTGGAGTGATGGCGCTGATCCTGGCGTTTATCCCGGCCATGCTGACTGCGCTGGGCATTGTGCGGGAGAAGGAACTGGGCTCGATCACCAACTTCTACGCCACACCGCTGACCCGCCTGGAGTTTCTGTTAGGTAAGCAGGTGCCGTATCTGGCCGTCAGTCTGATCAATCTCGCCGTGCTGACAGCCATGAACCGCTGGCTGTTCGGCGTCCCTTTCAAGGGCAGCGCATTGACCCTGGCCTTCGGCGGGTTGCTCTACGTGCTGGCGACCACCAGCATGGGCCTGTTGATTTCGGCGTTCACCCGAACCCAGATCGCCGCCATTCTCGGCACCATGATCATCACCAGCCTGCCGACCATCCAGTTTTCCGGTCTGATCGTGCCACGGTCGTCCCTTGATGGCGCCGCCGCGGTCATGGGGATGCTGTTTCCGGCAGGCTATTTTCTCGATATCGCTGTCGGCACCTTTACCAAGGCGCTGGATATCCGGCAGTTGTGGCCACAATGCCTGGCGCTGTTCGGGTTCTTTCTCGGGTTCACCGGGCTCAGCCTGGCCATGCTGAAAAAGCAGGAGGTCTGATGCATAAGCTCGCGCACATCCTGCGTCTTGGCCTCAAGGAACTCACCAGCCTGCGACATGACAGTGTGTTGCTGCTGTTCCTGTTTTACGCCTTTACAGTGGCGATCTACATGCCGGCCGCGGGCTCAGTGATCGGTGTGCACAACGCCAGTGTGGCCATGGTCGATGAAGATCACAGCCCCATGTCACGCCAACTGGCCCAGATTCTGCGGCCGCCGGAATTTCAACCACCGGTGCCGCTGCCTTATGGTCAACTGGACGAGGTGCTGGACAACGGGCGGTACACCTTCGTGATCAATGTTCCAGCCAATTTTCAGGCCGATCTGCTGGGCGGCCACCAGCCGGCGGTGCAGGTTAACGTCGACGCCACGGCCATGAGCCAGGCGTTCATGGGGGCAGGCTATATCGGGAGGATTTTCCAGCGCGAGCTGTTGACCTACAGTGGCCAGGGCGATGCGGCGAGCCAGACACCCGTGCGGCTGACAACACGAGCGCTGTTCAATACCAATCTGGAGGGTGGCTGGTTCCTGGCGGTGATTCAGATCGTCAACAACATCACGATCCTGGCCATCATCCTGACGGGCACGGCGCTGCTGCGTGAACGCGAACACGGCACTCTCGACCATTTGCTGGTGCTGCCGCTGACGGCACTGGAAATCATGCTGGCGAAAGTCTGGAGCAACATGCTGGTGGTGGTGCTGTGCACCTGGGTGTCGCTGGAAGTCATTGTCAAAGGCGCCCTTGGCGTGCCGCTGGCTGGCTCCATGAGCTTTTTCTTGCTGGTAACGGCGGTTTATCTGTTCGCCAGCACGGCGCTGGGGATATTCCTCGCGACCCTCGCCCGCTCGACACCGCAGTTCGGCTTGTTGGCGATTCCGGTGATTATCCCGATGTTGCTGCTTTCCGGGGGCAGTACGCCCCTCGACAGCATGCCGCAATGGCTGCAATGGGTGATGCAGGGCTCGCCATCGACGCACTTCGTCAGCCTCAGCGCCGCGATACTGTTTCGCGACGCCGGCATTGGCGTGGTCTGGCCGGACTTGCTGGCATTGAGCGCCATCGGCCTGCTGTTCTTTACCATTGCACTGCTGCGGTTTCGCAAAAGCCTAGCGTCCTGAAGGGCCGAGTCGCCCTTCGCAGGCAAGCCCGCGAAGGGGCCGCCCCAGACAACAAAAGCCTTACTGGATAATGAGGTTGTTGAACAACAGATCCTCAACCACCGGCTTGCCGGTTTCGTCGTTCATCACTTGCTGGGTCTGCTTCAAGGCTTCCTGACGCAGCTTTTCCTTGGCTTCGACGTTGTTCATGGTTTCAGTGGTCTGCTGGGCAAACAACGCCACCAGCTGATTGCGGATCAACGGCTCATTGGCCTTCACCGCCTTGGTCGCCTCGTCACCAGTCACCCGTAGCGCCACATCGGCCTTGTAGACCTTGAGCTTCGGCGTGCCATCCAACCCATAGTTGCCCACGAACGGCGGGCTCAGGGTGATGTAGTTGACCTTCGGGGCTTCACCTTCTTTGGCTTCTTCGGCCATCGCTGCCACAGGCAGAGACAGGGCCAGCATCAACATGATCCACGCTTTCACAATTCGCTCCTTATCCGGTTTGCGGCCTAGCATAACGACCCGCCGCTCAAGCACAAGCTTATGGCTGACTATCAGGGTCGGGCATGCTCGTTGACCCGTTAACTCACACACCTACACTTATCGGCCATCACTCCCAAAGGAATAGCCCTGATGAAAGCCGTGCTGTGCAAAGCCTTCGGCCCTGCCGAATCGCTGGTGCTGGAAGACGTCGCCAGTCCTGTTGCGAAGAAGAACGAAATCCTGCTGGACGTGCACGCGGCCGGGGTGAATTTCCCGGACACGCTGATCATCGAGGGCAAATACCAGTTCAAACCGCCCTTCCCGTTTTCACCGGGTGGCGAAGCGGCTGGCGTGGTCAGCGCGGTGGGGGAAAAGGTCAGCCACCTCAAGGTCGGTGACCGGGTCATGGCCCTGACTGGCTGGGGCAGTTTCGCCGAGCAGGTCGCGGTGCCGGGCTACAACGTGCTGCCGATCCCGCCATCGATGGACTTCAACACTGCCGCCGCTTTCAGCATGACCTACGGCACTTCGATGCACGCCCTCAAGCAACGAGGCAACCTGCAACCCGGCGAAACCTTGCTGGTGCTCGGCGCGTCCGGCGGCGTCGGCCTCGCCGCCGTGGAAATCGGCAAAGCCATGGGCGCCCGGGTGATCGCCGCCGCGAGCAGTGCGGAAAAACTCGCGGTGGCCAAAGCCGCCGGCGCCGATGAGCTGATCAACTACAGCGAAACCAGCCTCAAGGACGAAATCAAACGCCTGACCGACGGCCAGGGCGCCGACGTGATCTACGACCCGGTGGGCGGGGACCTGTTCGACCAGGCCATCCGCGCCATCGCCTGGAACGGTCGTCTTCTGGTGGTCGGTTTCGCCAGTGGACGTATCCCCGAACTGCCAGTGAACCTGGCACTGCTCAAAGGTGCTGCAGTGGTCGGCGTGTTCTGGGGCTCGTTTGCCCAGCGCCAACCACAGGACAACGCGGCGAACTTCCAGCAGTTGTTTCACTGGTTCGCCGAAGGCAAATTGAAGCCGCTGGTGTCGCAGGTGTATCCACTGAGCAATGCGGCGCAGGCGATCAATGATCTTGGCCAGCGCAAGGCGGTCGGAAAGGTGGTCGTGCAGGTTCGTTGATCGTTTTCAAGCCAGGTCGCAGCCTGCGACCTGGCTCCGTCATCCCTGTACCGACTCTCATTTATACCTGAGCGACATGTTCATAAAGGAACATGCAATCTCCAACATTTCCGCTGTTTTGCCGATGCGAACCGGTGCTATTTTCGGTAACGAAACTGTAACATTCGCATCCGCAGTCAAAACAAGAAATCTGGAGCTCTTGAATGTTTGCTTTCTTTCGTCCTGCCGCACATCAGGCTCCATTGCCTGAAGAAAAAATAGACAGCACCTACCGACGCCTTCGCTGGCAGATCTTCGCCGGGATTTTCATTGGCTATGCCGGTTACTACCTGCTGCGCAAGAACTTCACCCTGGCGTTCCCGGACCTGATCGCCCAAGGCTATACAAAAGGCCAACTGGGTGTGGCGATGTCGGCGATTGCAATCGCCTACGGCCTGTCCAAGTTTCTGATGGGCATCGTGTCCGACCGCTCCAACCCGCGTTACTTCCTGCCCTTTGGCCTGGTGGTGTCCGCCGCGGTGATGTTCGTTTTCGGTTTCGCACCTTGGGCCACCTCCAGCGTGACCATGATGTTCATCCTGCTGTTCATCAACGGCTGGGCGCAAGGCATGGGCTGGCCGCCGAGCGGGCGAACCATGGTGCATTGGTGGTCACAGAAAGAGCGTGGCGGCGTGGTTTCGGTCTGGAACACCGCGCATAACGTTGGCGGTGGCTTGATCGGCCCGCTGGCGATTCTCGGCATGGGCTGGTTCAACGACTGGCACAGCAAGTTCTACGTACCGGCTGCCGTGGCGCTGTTGGTCGCCGTGTTTGCCTTCATCGTGATGCGCGATACTCCGCAGTCGACGGGCCTGCCGCCGATTGAGAAGTACAAAAACGATTACCCGGAAGGCTACGACGCCAGTCACGAAGAGGAATTCAGCGCCAAGGACATCTTCGTCAAATACGTGCTGCGCAACAAAATGCTCTGGTTCATCGCACTGGCTAACGTTTTCGTCTACCTGCTGCGCTACGGCATTCTGGACTGGGCGCCGACCTACCTCAAAGAGGTCAAGCACTTCGACTTCGACAAGACCTCGTGGGCTTACTTCCTGTACGAGTGGGCGGGCATTCCCGGCACGCTGCTGTGCGGCTGGATGTCGGACAAGATCTTCCGTGGCAACCGTGGCCTGACCGGCATGGTGTTCATGGCGTTGGTGACCGTTGCGACGATCGTGTATTGGCTGAATCCACCGGGCAATCCGATGATCGACATGATCTCGCTGTTCGCCATCGGCTTCCTGATCTACGGCCCGGTGATGCTGGTCGGCCTGCAGGCGCTGGAACTGGTGCCGAAGAAGGCCGCGGGTACGGCGGCAGGCTTTACCGGCCTGTTCGGTTACTTGGGTGGTTCCGTCGCGGCCAGTGCCATGATGGGCTACACCGTGGACTATTTCGGCTGGAATGGCGGCTTCATTCTGTTGGTCGTTGCCTGCCTGCTGGCGATGGCGTTCCTGGCACCCACCCTGGGCCACAAAAACGTCGCCAGTCAGGGCCGCGAAGCGCTCGCCTGATCTGCCTTTGATTTACAGCGCTTGAGCCGCGCCTCCAGATTCCGGTCTGGCATGGCGTGGCTACGCAGGGCGTGGGCGGTCTGCTCGACATACTCGCGAGTAGTGCCATAGCGCCCGCAAGCGTTCTCGAATACTTGGCTCAGCACGTGATCCGGCAAGTTGCCGGCATAGCTGGGCAGGTGCCGCTCCAATACAAATCCCAATGCCTGAACCTGGTTTCCGTTTTCAAGACGGCAGTTGAGCCAGTGTGGACGATAGGAAGGGAATGGCATCTCGCGCTGCCAGAGTGCATAAAGTGAAGCCTCGAGTTGTTCTTCGGGCAAACGATAGGCGAACCCGCTGCACGAACCACCGCGATCCAGGCCAAATACCAGCCCCGGCACTTCCGGCGTGCCGCGATGCTCGTGGGACCACAGGTACAAACCGCGATGGTAGCCATGCACCCGGCCGCGCACCCGCTCAACCGCCGCACATTCAGGCCGCCAGATCAGCGAACCATACGCGAATAACCAGACCGGCCCACCCTTGTGGCGCGCCATGGTCGACTGCATCGAACTGAGCAATTGTTCGTGTGTAAGCTGCGGCCCCAGATCGAGCCGCGGAGGGTAAGCCAGATTCAAAAAAGCAGATTCAATGGCGCTCATGGCAATAAAATTTTGGCCCAGCAATTATTACAAAATATAAACAACTTTCACTTCATAGAACATATAGCAGTAATACTAAAACGAAAAGTACTAAGCGCCCTATGACCTTGCGCCCCCTATAAAAAATCCAATACTGAAGCTGGAGGGCTTGGCGATATACCCTAATATCATTTAAGAGAATTCTTAAATACCAGAACGAAATATACATAAGCATTCGGCGCGTCTAGGATAAAGCTCACCTAGGAGAAAATGCCTACAAACCCTTCGGATTTACCGCCTACCCATTGCAGCTTTACGTCGCGTATAACGGCCACCCAAAGACGCAAACCAAACTGCCTCAAAGGCCTGAACAATGAAAACACCATGGATTTACGGGTTACTTCTAATGCTCACGGCGCAGCACTCGCTGGCCGAGGACACCTCTGCGAAAGACACCGGCTCCTGGTATTTGCAGGCCAGCGTCTATACCAGACACTTCTCCCCCGACTCCGACCACAATAACAATCAGGACCTCATCGGTCTTGAGCGCGAGCAAGCGTCCGGTTGGTTGTTTGGTGGCGCAACTTTTCGCAACTCGTTCAGCCAGCGTTCATATTATGCGTATGCGGGCAAACGCTACGAGAGTGCTGACTATCCCGTGTACATAAAACTCACCGGTGGTCTGTTGCAAGGTTATAGCGGCAAGTCTCAGGACAAGATCCCTCTGAATCACTTCGGGGTCGCGCCGGTGATCATTCCTTCAGTCGGGGCACACTACGGACCATTGGCAGCCGAGCTGGTGTTGCTCGGCTTCAATGCCGCCATGGTGACAACCGGGGTGCGCTTCTAGAACGGTTCACGCACCTATGATCGCGGGGCGTAAGCAAATACATCGGCACGCATTTGATGGGCATCCATCCCCGCTTCGACCAAAGCATCGAGCGTGCCATAGACCATGGCTGGAGAGCCGCTGGCATAGACGTGCAGTGCTTTCAGATCAGGGAAATCTTCACACACCGCCTCATGCAACATGCCGCAACGCCCCTGCCAACCACATTGATCGCTGACGACTTTATGCAGGAACAGATTGGGCAGCTTCAGCCATTCATCCCAATGTTCGATCTCATAAAAGTCTTCGGGACGACGTACGCCCCAATACAGGTGCACCGGATGCTTGAAGCCCGTGGCGCGGCAATGTTCGATCAGGCTGTGAATCTGGCCCATGCCGGTACCGGCAGCAATCAGTACGAGAGGACCGTTCGGCAGTTCCGCCAGATGGGTGTCGCCGAACGGCATCTCGATCCGCACCATCGGGTTGCGCTGGAGCTGTTCGATCAGGCTCAGCGCGCTGCTTTCGCGCGCCAGCACATGAATTTCCAGGTCGCGGCCGGAATGCGGTGCAGAGGCCAGGGAAAAAGCGGATTTCTCGCCACTCTCACGCTCGATCATCAGGTACTGGCCGGCGTGATAGCGCGGCGGCTTGCCCGCTGGCGCACGCAGACGCACGCGCCAGGTATCGCCACCGACGTCCCTGCATTCAATGACCTGACACGACACGCTGCGCACCGGCAGTTCTCCCAGCGCGAGCACGCCATCCCACAACACGATGCAGTCTTCCAGCGGCTCTGCAATGCAAGTGTAGAACTCGCCATGGTCGCGCACATCGCCAGCCTGTTCGACCCGCCCTTCCACCAGCAATGCGCCGCACACATGGCAATTGCCGTTACGACAGCTTTGCGGGCATTCATAGCCCAGGCGCCGCGCGCCATCGAGAATCCGCTCGCCGGGCAGAATCTCAAGCACTGCTCCGGAGGGCTGCAAGGTTACACGCATCAATCTATTCCTAACTGATTCCAGATGGCATCGATCCGTTGGGTAACGGCTTCATCCTTGACGATGACCCGGCCCCACTCACGGGTGGTTTCGCCTGGCCATTTATGCGTGGCATCGAGCCCCATCTTCGAACCCAGGCCGGAGACCGGCGAGGCGAAGTCCAGGTAGTCGATCGGCGTGTTATCGATCATCACCGTGTCGCGCTTGGGGTCCATGCGCGTGGTAATGGCCCAGATCACGTCGTTCCAGTCCCGTGCGTTGATATCGTCGTCGGTGACGATAACGAACTTGGTGTACATGAACTGTCGCAAAAACGACCAGACACCGAGCATTACCCGCTTGGCGTGACCGGGATACGACTTCTTCATGGTCACGATGGCCATGCGGTACGAGCAGCCTTCGGGTGGCAGGTAGAAGTCTGTGATCTCCGGGAATTGCTTCTGCAGGATCGGTACGAACACTTCGTTCAGCGCCACACCGAGAATCGCCGGCTCATCCGGCGGACGGCCGGTGTAGGTGCTGTGGTAGATCGGCTTGATCCGATGGGTGATGCGCTCGACGGTGAACACCGGGAAGCTGTCGACTTCGTTGTAGTAGCCGGTGTGGTCGCCGTACGGACCTTCATCGGCCATTTCGCCCGGATGAATCACGCCTTCGAGGATGATTTCGGCCGTGGCCGGTACTTGCAGGTCGTTGCCGCGGCATTTCACCAGTTCGGTGCGATTGCCCCGCAGCAGACCGGCGAAAGCGTATTCGGAGAGGCTGTCCGGCACCGGCGTCACGGCGCCAAGAATGGTGGCCGGGTCAGCGCCCAGCGCCACGGACACCGGGAACGGCTGGCCGGGGTGTTTTTCGCACCATTCGCGGTAATCCAGCGCGCCGCCACGGTGGCTTAACCAGCGCATGATCACCTTGTTGCGACCGATCACCTGTTGACGGTAAATGCCGAGGTTCTGGCGATCCTTGTTCGGACCTTTGGTGACAGTCAGGCCCCAGGTGATCAGCGGGCCGACATCGCCTGGCCAGCAGGTCTGCACCGGCAACATCGCGAGGTCGACATCGTCGCCTTCGATGACCACTTCCTGGYACACCGCGTCCTTGACGACTTTCGGCGCCATCGAGATGATCTTGCGAAAGATCGGCAGCTTGGACCAGGCGTCCTTCAAACCTTTCGGCGGCTCGGGCTCCTTGAGGAACGCCAGCAACTTGCCGATTTCGCGCAACTCGCTCACCGCCTCTGCGCCCATGCCCAGCGCCACGCGCTCAGGCGTACCGAACAGATTGCCGAGCACAGGGATGTCATAACCCGTGGGCTTTTCGAAAAGCAGGGCCGGGCCTTTGGCGCGCAATGTGCGGTCGCAGACCTCGGTCATTTCGAGCACTGGGGACACCGGAACCTGGATGCGCTTGAGTTCGCCGCGCTGTTCCAGACCGCTGATAAAGTCGCGCAAGTCGCGATACTGCATGCGTGAGCCTCGTTTTGGCCGTGGCGTTCGGGGGTGGCAGTTTAGCGCCGAACCCCTCAGTTCAGAACCACGAACTGCCGTTGATCAAAAATCAGATAGCAAAAAGCCGGGTTTCCCCGGCTTTTTGGCCTGTTCGATTTACTTGCGTTTCATCGACAGGAAGAACTCGTCGTTGGTCTTGGTCTGTTTCAGCTTGTCGACCAGGAACTCGATGGCAGAGACTTCATCCATCGGGTGCAGCAGTTTGCGTAGGATCCACATACGCTGCAGTTCGTCGTCGGCTGTCAGCAACTCTTCGCGGCGAGTACCGGAGCGGTTGATGTTGATGGCCGGGAACACACGTTTTTCGGCGATCTTGCGATCCAGAGGCAGTTCCATGTTGCCGGTGCCTTTGAATTCTTCGTAGATCACTTCGTCCATCTTCGAACCGGTTTCAACCAGCGCGGTAGCGATGATGGTCAACGAGCCGCCTTCTTCGATGTTCCGTGCAGCACCGAAGAAACGTTTCGGTTTCTCCAGGGCGTGGGCATCGACACCACCGGTCAGCACCTTGCCGGAGCTCGGGATCACGGTGTTGTAGGCACGCGCCAGACGGGTGATGGAGTCGAGCAGAATCACCACGTCCTTCTTGTGCTCGACCAGACGCTTGGCCTTCTCGATCACCATTTCAGCAACCTGCACGTGGCGGGTTGGCGGCTCGTCGAACGTCGAGGCAACCACTTCGCCGCGCACGGTGCGCTGCATTTCGGTCACTTCTTCCGGACGCTCGTCGATCAACAGCACGATCAGGTGAACTTCAGGATTGTTACGCGCGATGTTTGCCGCGATGTTCTGCAGCATGATCGTTTTACCGGCTTTCGGCGGAGCAACGATCAGGCCGCGCTGGCCTTTGCCGATCGGGGCGCACAGGTCGATGACACGACCGGTCAAGTCTTCGGTGGAACCGTTACCGGCTTCCATCTTCATGCGCACGGTCGGGAACAGCGGGGTCAGGTTCTCGAAGAGAATCTTGTTTTTCGCGTTCTCGGGACGATCGTAGTTGATCGTGTCGACCTTGAGCAGCGCGAAATACCGCTCGCCTTCCTTCGGAGGACGGATCTTGCCAACGATGGTGTCACCGGTGCGCAAGTTGAAGCGACGGATCTGGCTCGGCGAGACGTAGATATCGTCCGGGCCGGCGAGATAGGAAGCGTCAGCGGAGCGCAGGAAGCCGAAGCCGTCCTGGAGAATCTCCAGCACGCCATCACCGGAGATTTCCTCGCCGCTTTTAGCGTGCTTTTTGAGCAGGGAGAAAATCACGTCCTGCTTGCGCGAACGGGCCATATTTTCTATGCCCATCTGTTCGGCCAATTCGAGCAGTTCGGTAATCGGCTTTTGCTTGAGTTCAGTCAGATTCATATAGGAATGACGTAATCATTTATGGAGGGGGGAAATTAAGCTTTTGGCTTAATGAGGCCGCGCCGCAGAGAAGGCGACAGGATCGCGTACTTATTCGAAAAGGAGTGCGTCGGCGACGGCTAGCAGGGGGCAGTGGAGAAACCAGTGCGGGGCCGAATGTACCACCTGAGTTTCGGAGCGTCTAGCCCTCAATAACGAAAAGGCCCCGCATAATGCGGGGCCTTTTCATGACGCTTTATAACAACGCTTAGATGTTGGCGTCGAGGAAAGCGGCCAATTGCGACTTCGACAGCGCACCGACCTTGGTGGCTTCGACGTTGCCGTTCTTGAACAGCATCAGCGTCGGGATACCACGCACGCCATGCTTGGCCGGGGYTTCCTGGTTCTCGTCGATGTTCAGTTTGGCAACGGTCAGCTTGCCTTTGTAGGTCTCGGCAATTTCGTCCAGGACAGGAGCGATCATTTTGCAAGGGCCGCACCACTCAGCCCAGTAGTCGACCAGTACAGCGCCTTCGGCCTTGAGTACGTCGGCCTCGAAGCTAGCGTCGCTAACGTGTTTGATAAGATCGCTGCTCATGGAAGTCTCCAGGTTGTAAGCAAAAAAACGTGGCCCATCATAGCTGCCCTTCCCCCGTTCAGGAAGCCGCAGATGATTGAGTCTCGCTATGGTGGCCCATGAATTTGGGTATAGCTCAAGTCACGAGGTGGCGGGAGCGACGAAGGCAATCCCGGTGCGCAGGGCGGCGTTGCGCACATGCTCCTGCATGGCCTTCTGTGCGGCGCCGGACGATCGGCGCGCCAGTGCACGGAGGATTTTACGGTGTTCCTGCCAGGTTTCCATGGCCCGTTCGGCCCGGATGAACGGTAGCTTCTGGCTCTCCAGAAAGATGTCGGCGCTGGCTGTCAGGATGCTCAGCATCGCCTGATTGCCGCTGGCCAGGAGGATGCGCCGGTGAAACTCGAAGTCCAGTCGCGCCGCTGCATCGAAGTTGGCGGCACGCAGTTCGTTGCGCATGGCGGCGACGTTGTCTTCCAGGGCATCGAGATCCTCGGTGCTCAGGGTCACGGCCGCCAAACCCGAGGCAAAACCCTCCAGCGCATAGCGCAACTGGAAGATGTCCAGCGGCGATGCCTGGGCCGCGAATGGCCAGCCCGGCACCGCCTCGCCCCGGGGCAGATCGACCGGTGACTGCACGAACACGCCCTTGCCCGGCTGGATGCTGATCACGCCCAGCGCACTCAGGGACGACAACGCCTCGCGCAACGACGCCCGGCTGACCCCCAATTGCACCGCCAGGTCCCGTTGCGAGGGCAAGGCATCACCCGGCCCGAAACCTTGCTCGGTGATCAGTTTGCGGATGGCTTGCAGCGCCACTTCAGGTACTGCACGGGAGATCGAATTCATGGTTTCTTCAGACGAACCAGGCCAATGAGCGGCTAGTTGTAAAGCTATTCGCGACGTCCGGCAAGTCGTGCCCCATGGGGGTTCGGGAGTTTTCACGATTGCGCCATCAAGGTGCGAAATGCCACCTAACTGTTCAGACCAGTAAGACCGAGAAACACCAGCAAAACCGTGGCCTGCAACCCCTGAAACCGAATCTTGGCATGGCCCGTGCTCTGTCGATCCGCAGAAATCACTTCCCGCCGATCCGGAGATTTGCCATGACCCAGCGTTACAGCGCCCTCCTCGCCGCCCTGTTTGCCAGCCTGATGCTGAGCCAGGCACCTGCCCACGCCGACGGTCTGGAGGATGTGGTCAAACGCGGCACCCTCAAAGTCGCCGTGCCCCAGGACTTCCCGCCGTTCGGCTCGGTCGGCCCGGACATGAAACCGCGCGGCCTCGACATCGACACCGCCAAACTGCTGGCCGACCAACTCAAGGTCAAACTCGAACTGACCCCGGTCAACAGCACCAACCGCATCCCGTTCCTGACCACCGGCAAGGTCGACCTGGTGATTTCCAGCCTCGGCAAGAACCCTGAACGAGAGAAAGTCATCGATTTCTCCCGTGCCTACGCGCCGTTCTACCTCGCCGTGTTCGGTCCGCCAGACGCCGCCATCAAGGGTTTGGACGATCTCAAGGGCAAAACCATCAGCGTCACCCGTGGCGCCATCGAAGACATTGAGCTGACCAAAGTCGCCCCCGAAGGCGTGACCATCAAACGCTTCGAAGACAACAACTCGACCATCGCCGCCTACCTTGCCGGGCAAGTCGACCTGATCGCCAGCGGCAACGTGGTRATGGTGGCCATCAGCGAGAAAAGCCCGAAACGCGTACCGGCCCTGAAAGTGAAGCTCAAGGACTCGCCGGTGTACGTCGGTGTGAACAAGAACGAGCCGGCGTTGCTGGACAAGGTCAATCAGATCCTCACCACCGCCAAGGCTGACGGTGCGCTGGAAAAGAACTCGCAAACCTGGTTGAAAGAACCGCTGCCGGCCGATCTCTGATCGTTCGCTCGGGAGACGACTTATGGCTTATCAGTTCGATTTCTTGCCGGTGGTGGAAAACACCGACCTGCTGCTGCGCGGTGCGTTGTTCACCCTTGAGCTGACGGCCGTTGGCGCAGTGTTCGGGGTCGCTCTGGGCATCATCGGCGCACTGGTGCGGGCGTGGAACATCCGCCCGTTCGCCGGCATTTTCGGGGTCTACGTCGAGTTGATCCGCAACACACCCTTTCTGGTGCAGTTGTTTTTCATCTTCTTCGGTTTGCCGTCGCTGGGCCTGCAGATTTCCGAATGGCAGGCGGCGGTGCTGGCGATGGTGATCAACCTGGGCGCCTATTCGACCGAGATCATCCGCGCCGGCATTCAAGCGATCCCCCGCGGGCAACTGGAAGCCGCAGCCGCCCTGGCAATGTCGCGTTTCGAAGCCTTCCGCCACGTGGTTCTGCTGCCGGCACTGGGCAAGGTCTGGCCGGCCCTGAGCAGCCAGATCATCATCGTCATGCTCGGCTCGGCGGTCTGTTCGCAGATCGCCACCGAAGAGCTGAGTTTCGCCGCCAACTTCATTCAGTCGCGCAACTTTCGCGCCTTTGAAACCTACGCCCTGACCACGCTGCTCTACCTGTGCATGGCGCTGCTGATCCGCCAGCTGCTGAACTGGATCGGCCGCCGCTACATATCCAAGAGCAGCGCAAGGAGCAGCCAATGAGCGATTTCACCTTCTGGGACATCCTGCGCAACCTGCTCACGGGCCTGCAATGGACGCTGGCATTGTCGCTGGTGGCGTTTATCGGTGGCGGGCTGATCGGTTTGCTGATCATGGTGATGCGGATTTCTAAGAAATCCCTGCCCAGCCACTTCGCCCGCACCTACATCGAATTGTTCCAGGGCACGCCGCTGTTGATGCAGCTGTTTCTGGTGTTCTTCGGTGTGGCCTTGGCCGGTGTGGAAATTTCACCGTGGATGGCGGCGGCGATTGCCTTGACACTGTTCACCAGCGCCTACCTGGCGGAGATCTGGCGCGGTTGCGTCGACTCGATCCCCAATGGCCAGTGGGAAGCCTCATCGAGCCTGGCGCTCAACCCGCTGGAGCAATTGCGTTACGTGATCCTGCCACAAGCGCTGCGCATCGCCGTGGCGCCGACCGTGGGCTTCTCGGTGCAAGTGGTCAAGGGCACCGCCGTCACCTCGATCATCGGCTTCACCGAACTGACCAAGACCGGCGGCATGCTCGCCAACGCGACCTTCGAACCCTTTATGGTCTACGGCCTCGTCGCCCTCGGTTACTTCCTGCTCTGCTACCCCTTGTCCCTCAGTGCGCGCTACCTGGAAAGGAGACTGCATGCCTCTGCTTAGAATTTCCGCCCTGCATAAATATTACGGCGACCATCATGTGCTCAAAGGCATTGACCTGAGTGTCGAGGAAGGCCAGGTGGTGGCGATCATCGGTCGCAGCGGCTCGGGCAAGTCCACCTTGCTGCGCACCCTCAATGGTCTGGAATCGATCAATGACGGTGTGATCGAAGTCGACGGCGAATACCTCGACGCCGCCCGCGCCGACCTGCGCAGCCTGCGGCAGAAAGTCGGGATGGTGTTCCAGCAGTTCAACCTGTTCCCGCACCTGACCGTCGGCGAAAACGTCATGCTTGCGCCACAAGTGGTGCAGAAAGTGCCGAAAGCCAAAGCCACCGAGCTGGCGCGACAGATGCTGGAACGGGTCGGGCTGGGCGAGAAATTCGACGCCTTCCCGGATCGACTCTCTGGCGGCCAGCAACAGCGGGTGGCGATCGCCCGGGCGCTGGCCATGTCGCCGAAAGTCTTGCTGTGCGACGAAATCACCTCGGCCTTGGACCCGGAACTGGTCAATGAAGTGTTGAGCGTGGTCCGGCAACTGGCCAGGGAAGGTATGACATTGATCATGGTCACCCATGAGATGCGTTTTGCCCGGGAGGTGGGCGACAAATTGGTGTTCATGCACCAGGGCAAGGTGCATGAGGTGGGAGATCCGAAGGTGTTGTTTGCCAATCCGCAGACGGCGGAGCTGGCGAACTTCATTGGGACCGTGGAGGCGGCGGGCTGACACCCCTGTGGCGAGGGGGCTTGCTCCCGCTCGGCTGCGCAGCAGTCGTAAAACCTGCCGACCGGCTTTTCCTGAAGCACTGCGTTGAATGGTTTTGGGGCCGCTGCGCTGCCCAGCGGGAGCAAGCTCCCTCGCCACAGGAACCCACGTCGTCCGTGCGCTGGATCAAGGCATTAAACCGTACGCGTTGGCGCGAGCGTTTGATCGTGGCAGGATGTCGAGGTTATCGACCGAGACCCCCTGACCATGCCGCTATCCCAAGTCAAGAATCTGTCCCTGATCGCCGCAATCGACCTGGGCTCCAACAGCTTTCACATGGTCGTGGCCAAGGCCCAGAACGGCGAAATCCGGATTCTCGAGCGTCTCGGGGAGAAGGTTCAGCTGGCCGCCGGCATCGACGAAGAGCGTCAACTCAGCGAAGAATCAATGCAACGCGGGCTCGATTGCCTGAAGCGCTTCGCCCAACTGATCAGCGGTATGCCGCCCGGTACCGTGCGGATCGTCGGCACCAACGCCCTGCGCGAAGCCCGTAACCGCGGTGAATTCATCCATCGGGCCGAAGAAATCCTCGGCCATCCGGTAGAAGTCATCTCCGGCCGTGAAGAAGCGCGCCTGATTTACCTCGGCGTCTCCCACACCCTCGCCGACACCCCGGGCAAACGCCTGGTGGCCGACATCGGCGGCGGCAGTACCGAATTCATCATTGGCCAGCGCTTCGAACCGCTGCTGCGCGAAAGCCTGCAAATGGGTTGCGTCAGCTATACCCAACGCTATTTCAAGGACGGCAAGATCACCCCGGCCCGCTACGCCCAGGCGTACACCGCGGCGCGGCTGGAGATCATGAGCATCGAACACGCCCTGCACCGCCTGACCTGGGATGAAGCCATCGGCTCCTCGGGCACCATTCGCGCCATTGGCCTGGCACTGAAGGCCGGCGGACATGGCACTGGCGAGGTGAACGCCGAAGGCTTGGCCTGGCTCAAGCGCAAGCTGATCAAGCTCGGTGATGTCGAGAAAATCGACTTCGAAGGCATCAAGCCCGACCGCCGGGCGATCTTTCCCGCCGGGCTGGCGATTCTCGAAGCGATCTTCGATGCCCTCGAACTGCAACGCATGGACCACTGTGAAGGCGCCCTGCGCGAAGGCGTGCTCTATGACCTGCTGGGCCGTCATCATCACGAAGATGTCCGTGAGCGCACGCTCAGCTCGCTGATGGAGCGCTACCACGTCGACCTGGAGCAAGCCGCGCGGGTCGAACGCAAGGCGCTGCATGCCTTCGATCAAGTGGCCGCGGACTGGGACCTGGACGACGGTGTCTGGCGCGAACTGCTGAGCTGGGCGGCCAAGGTCCACGAAGTGGGCCTGGACATCGCGCACTATCAGTACCACAAACACGGCGCCTATCTGATCGAGCACTCGGACCTGGCCGGATTCTCCCGCGAAGACCAACTGATGCTCGCGCTACTGGTGCGTGGCCACCGTCGCAATATTCCCAAGGACAGGTTTGCCGATTTTGGCGACGACGGCATCAAGCTGATTCGCCTGTGCGTGCTGCTGCGCTTCGCGATTCTGTTCCACCACATCCGTGGCACCCAGGAAATGCCACAGGTCGTGCTGCACGCCAACGGCGACAGCCTGGATGTGTTATTCCCGGAACATTGGCTGGATGACAACCAGTTGACCCAGGCCGACTTCGCCCTGGAAGCCGAATGGCTGACCCGCGTCAGCTTCATGCTGAACGTTCGCTAAAAAACCGAAAATGGTCGCCGAACACGGTCCTGTAGGAGCCGGCTTGCTGGCGAAGGCGTCCTTGAAATGGATGCATGACTTGAAAGCCATTCGCTGGCAAGCCAGCTCCTACAAGGGACGGTGGTGGAAATGAAAATGGCGATCCACATGGATCGCCATTTTTTATCGCCCAAGGTTTGCGTTAACGCACCGCCAGAATCGGGCTGCCCAAACGCTCCAGCAAGGTGGCCTGGGCGCTGCGCGGGTTCTGGTTGCCGGTCGGTGTATTACGGACGTAGCGACCGTCCGACTGCAGGCTCCAGCTGTGGGTGTTGTCGGTAAGATAAAGCTCCAGCTCTTTCTTGACCCGCAAAATCAGCTTCTTGCCCTCGACCGGGAAGCAAGTCTCGACGCGCTTGTCGAGGTTGCGTTCCATCCAGTCGGCACTGGACAGGAACATCTGCTCTTCACCGCCATTGAGGAAGTAGAAGACCCGGGTGTGCTCCAGGAAACGACCGATGATCGAACGTACGTGGATGTTGTGCGATACCCCGGCGATGCCCGGTCGCAGGCAGCACATGCCGCGCACCACCAGATCGATGCGTACCCCGGACTGGCTGGCCTTGTACAACGCGCGGATGACCTTTGGATCGGTCAGCGAGTTGAACTTGGCGATGATGTGCGCCGGTTTGCCGTCGAGGGCGAATTGCGTCTCCCGGGCAATCATGTCGAGCATGCCCTTCTTCAACGTGAACGGCGCGTGCAGCAGTTTTTTCATGCGCAGGGTTTTGCCCATGCCGATCAACTGGCTGAACAGTTTGCCGACGTCTTCGCACAAGGCATCGTCGGAGGTCAGCAGGCTGTAGTCGGTGTACAGACGGGCGTTGGCCGCGTGGTAGTTGCCGGTACCCAAGTGAGCGTAGCGAACAATCTCGCCGGCTTCGCGACGCAGAATCAGCATCATCTTGGCGTGGGTCTTGAAGCCGACCACGCCGTAAATCACCACGGCGCCGGCCGCCTGCAGACGGCTGGCCAGCTGCAGGTTGGATTCTTCATCGAACCGCGCGCGCAATTCGATCACCGCCGTCACTTCCTTGCCGTTCCGCGCCGCATCCACCAGCGCATCGACGATCTCCGAGTTGGCGCCGCTGCGATACAACGTCTGGCGAACCGCCAACACGTGTGGATCCTTGGCCGCCTGACGCAGCAAGTCGACCACCGGGGTGAAGGACTCGAACGGGTGCAGAAGCAAGATGTCCTGCTTGCTGATCACGCTGAAAATGTTCTCGCTGTTCTGCAGCAGTTTCGGGATCTGCGGGGTGAACGGCGTGTATTGCAGCTCCGGATGACTGTCCAGGCCGGTGATGCTGAACAGCCGGGTCAGGTTGACCGGACCATTGACCTGATACAGCTCGGTCTCCTGCAGGTTGAACTGCTTGAGCAGGTAATCGGACAGGTGTTTCGGGCAGGTGTCGGCCACTTCCAGCCGCACCGCATCACCATAGCGACGGGAGAACAACTCGCCGCGCAGGGCGCGGGCCAGGTCTTCCACGTCTTCGGTATCGACCGCGAGGTCGGCGTTCCGGGTCAGGCGGAACTGGTAGCAGCCCTTGACCTTCATGCCCTGGAACAGGTCGTCGGCGTGCGCGTGGATCATCGACGACAGGAATACATAGTTGTCACCCGGGCCGCCGACTTCTTCCGGCACCTTGATGATCCGCGGCAGCAGACGCGGCGCCGGGATGATCGCCAGGCCGGAATCGCGACCGAAGGCGTCGATGCCTTCGAGCTCGACGATGAAGTTCAGGCTCTTGTTCACCAGCAACGGGAACGGGTGCGTCGGGTCGAGACCGATCGGGGTGATGATCGGCGCGATCTCGTCGCGGAAATAACGGCGGACCCAAGTCTTGAGCTTGGTAGTCCAGTAACGACGACGGATGAAGCGGACCTGATGTTTTTCCAGTTCCGGCAACAGAATGTCGTTGAGAATCGCGTATTGGCGGTCGACGTGACCGTGCACCAATTCGCTGATGCGAGCCAGGGCCTGATGCGGTTGCAGGCCATCGGCGCCAGCCTGTTCACGGGCGAAGGTGATCTGCTTCTTCAGGCCGGCCACACGAATCTCGAAGAACTCGTCCAGGTTGCTGGAGAAGATCAGCAGAAACTTCAGCCGCTCCAGCAATGGGTAGGACTCATCCAGCGCCTGTTCCAGCACGCGGATGTTGAACTGCAGTTGCGAGAGCTCGCGATGGATGTACAGGCTGCTGTCATCCAGACCGGGAATGGCAATCGCTGGGGCCGCCACAACGGGCTCGGCCACCACCGCAGGTGGAGCGGGCTCCAGCTCCGGCGGAGTTTCAGCGATTTGCTCCACCACAGGTTGAGCGTCTTTTACGGCAACTTCAGTGAGTCCTTCGGTATTCATCGAATGTTCCTGGGAGGGCTATTTTTGCTCTCGTAACAATTGAGCAGCACGGACGGCAAAGTAAGTCAGGATGCCATCAGCGCCTGCACGTTTAAAAGCGGTCAGGGATTCGAGGATAACCCCTTCGCTCAACCAGCCATTCTGGATCGCCGCCATGTGCATGGCGTATTCGCCGCTGACCTGATACACAAAGGTCGGCACTTTGAACGCTTCCTTGACCCGATAAAGAATATCCAGATACGGCATGCCTGGCTTGACCATGACCATGTCTGCGCCTTCTGACAAGTCGGCCGCCACTTCGTGCAGGGCTTCGTTGCTGTTGGCCGGGTCCATCTGATAGGAGGCCTTGTTGGCCTTGCCCAGGTTCAACGCCGAACCCACCGCATCGCGGAACGGGCCGTAGTAGGCACTGGCGTACTTGGCCGAGTAGGCCATGATCCGCACATTAACGTGCCCCGCCAGCTCCAGCGCTTCGCGGATCGCCTGAATGCGGCCGTCCATCATGTCTGACGGAGCCACCACTTGAGCGCCGGCTTCGGCGTGGGACAAAGCCTGCTTAACCAGTGCGTCGACGGTAATGTCGTTCTGCACGTAGCCTTCTTCGTCGAGGATGCCGTCTTGCCCATGAGTGGTGAACGGGTCCAGGGCGACGTCGGTGATCACACCCAGCTCCGGGAACTGCGCACGCAGAGCGCGGGTAGCGCGCTGGGCGATGCCGTTGGGGTTCCAGGCTTCGGCGGCATCCAGTGACTTGAGTTCCGGTGGCGTCACCGGGAACAGTGCCAGCGCCGGAATGCCCAGCTCGACCCACTTGGCAGCCTCTTCCAGCAACAGATCGATGGTCAGGCGTTCGACGCCCGGCATCGATGCCACTGCTTCGCGACGGTTTTCACCGTCCAGCACGAACACCGGCAGGATCAGGTCATCGACGGTCAGTACGTTTTCACGGACCAGACGACGCGAAAAATCATCACGACGGTTGCGACGCAGGCGGGTTGCAGGAAACAAACGGTTGGCGGGGGTAAAGCTCACGGCAGACTCCTGAGCCCGCGCTGGCGGGCGAGCGTGACAGTTATAAGCGGCCATTATGACCAACGTATGACAGTTGTGTGCACCCCTGTGACAGGTAGCCGCATTCCATTGTCCTTGTAGGAAATGTTCACGTCGAGACACATTTGGACACTTTCATGAATGTGCACGAAGGGTTAGGCTGCGCGTTCATTTCGCCAGCACCCAGACAATGCTCCAACAATTCCTACATGACTTCGGCTACTTTGCCCTGTTCCTCGGCACGTTTTTCGAAGGCGAAACCATTCTGGTACTCGCAGGCTTCCTCGCGTTCCGTGGGTACATGGACATCAACCTGGTGGTGGTCGTGGCGTTCTTCGGCAGTTATGCCGGCGATCAGCTGTGGTACTTCCTGGGGCGCAAGCACGGGCGCAAATTGCTGGCGCGCAAACCGCGCTGGCAATTGATGGGCGATCGGGCACTGGAACATATCCGCAAGCACCCGGACATCTGGGTGCTGAGCTTCCGCTTTGTCTATGGTTTGCGCACCGTGATGCCGGTGGCAATCGGTCTGTCGGGCTATCCGCCGGGACGCTATCTGCTGCTCAACGGGATTGGCGCGGCCATCTGGGCTGCGGCGCTGGCAGCGGCTGCGTATCACTTCGGCGCGGTGCTCGAAGGTATGCTGGGCAGTGTCAAGAAATACGAGCTGTGGGTGCTGGGCGCCCTGCTGGTCCTGGGCTTTGTCCTGTGGCTGCGGCGGCGCTTCAAGAATGCCCGCTTGGCGAAAAAGATCTACGCCGATGAGCAGGCATTGAAAGCCGAACAGGCCAAGTCCAGYGAACCTACGACGCCCATCGAGTGACGCGGTTTCTACAACAGTAGAGACCGATGCCGCTGAGCAGGCTGTAACTGAGCAGCACCACCCAGCCCACCGCGCTGCCCGGCCATAGCCCGACCATCGGTGCCAGCCATACCAGCGGCAGGTTCGACACCAGCCGCAACAGCTCCAGCTTCAACGCCTGCGGGCGATTCTCCAGGGCTGCACCCAACACGAACAACCCCAACGCCACGGCGCCCCAACCCAACACCAGGGCTGCGGTCGGCAGGCTCTGCTCCAAGTTCATCAAGTAACTGCCCAAGGCGATGTAGACGCAGAACTGCAGCGCCACATACCACTGCTGACGTCCGTCCAGCGGCACCTCGAATTTGCGGAACTGAGCCAGGTCCGGCTTGTTCATCGGGTATTTGGCCGCCACGTCCGCCGGCCGCCAACCGGTGCGCATGAACCAGATCCGCAGCTTGTCCCACCAGCGCTCGGCGCGCCGGGCGTCATCCCACAGCTGCGCGTAAAACTGCACGTTTGCCCACACCGGATTCCAGCTCGCCAGCGGCGTGGTCACGCCGAAGATCACCGGTTCGTTGTCGTCCTCTTCCTGGAACGATCCGAACAGACGGTCCCAAATAATGAACACCCCGCCGTAGTTGCGATCCATGTAGAGAGCGTTCTGTGCATGGTGAGCCCGATGATTGGACGGCGTGACGAAGAACCACTCGAACCAGCCAAGCTTGGGAATATGCCGGGTATGCACCCAGAACTGGTACAGCAGGTTCAACGCCGCAACGCTGACGAACACCAGCAGCGGCACGCCGAGCACTGCCAGGGGCAGGTAGAAAATCCAGCTCAACAGAAACCCGGTGCTGGTCTGGCGCAGGGCCGTGGAGAGGTTGTAGTCCTCGCTCTGGTGATGCACCGAATGCGCGGCCCAGAGGATGTTGCGCTCATGGCCCATCCGGTGCAGCCAGTAGTAGCAGAAGTCGTAGAAGACGAATGCAAACACCCAGACCCAGACACTGTCGGCCGACAGCTCGATCAAGGCCAGATGTTCCAGGGCGAAGGCATAAGTGACCAGGCCGACACCTTTGGTCAACAGGCCCGTGGTAGTCGACAATACGCCGGTGCTGAGGCTGTTGATCGCGTCTGCCACGCGGTAATTGCTCACCCCGCGCCAACGGTCGGCCAACAACTCGACCGCAATCAGCACAAAGAAAAACGGCACCGCATACAGAATGAAGTTCATGACGCGACCTGATCGGAATCGTTCAGCAGAGATTAGGTGTAGCCGCGAATTAACCCTATGGCAACGAGTGACAAATTAGTGGACATTTAACGCCATGAATCTGGAGAAAAGCCCATGAGCAAAAAAATTGCAGTGATCCTTTCCGGCTGTGGCGTGTACGACGGCGCCGAGATCCACGAAAGCGTGATCACCCTGCTGCGGCTGGACCAGCGCGGTGCCCAGGTGCAGTGCTTCGCACCCAACATCGCGCAGTTACATGTGATCAACCACCTGACTGGCGAAGAAATGCCCGAATCGCGCAACGTGCTGGTGGAATCGGCGCGAATCGCCCGGGGCAACATCAAGGATATCCGTGAAGCGGACGTCGAAGACTTCGATGCGCTGATCGTTCCCGGCGGTTTCGGGGCGGCCAAGAACCTGTCGAACTTTGCCGTCGAAGGCGCCGGCTGCAGCGTTCAACCTGACGTCCTGGCGTTGACCGAAGCGTTCGCCGAGGCTGGCAAACCGGTGGGGCTGATCTGCATCTCGCCGGCCCTGGCGGCAAAAATCTACGGCCCGGGCGTGACCTGCACCATCGGCAACGATGCCGATACCGCCGCCGCGATGAACAAGATGGGCGCCACCCACGCCGAGTGCGCAGTGACCGACATTGTCGAAGACAAGGCGCGCAAGCTGGTGAGCACGCCGGCGTACATGCTCGCGCAATCGATCAGCGAAGCCGCTTCCGGCATCAACAAATTGGTCGACCGCGTACTGGAACTGACCCACGAAAACGACGAGTAACACTCGCGATTGTTCCCACTCCGCGTGGGAACGATCATTACCGTCTTGCTCAAGCTTTACGCGACAACCGGGTCAATATCCGGTCCAGCGCATTGGCGAACGCCTGTTTCTCGCGCTCGCCGAACGGCGCCGGGCCGCCGCTCATCTGCCCCTGCTCGCGCAAGTCGGTGAACAGGTTACGCACCGCGAGTCGATCGCCCATGTTCTGCGCATCGAACTCCTTACCCCGCGGATCCAGCGCCGCAACGCCGTTCTTCACCAGCCGATCCGCCAGCGGCACATCGCTGCAAATCACCAACTCCCCCGGCACCGCGTGTTCCACCAGGTAATCGTCGGCGGCATCCGGGCCGCTGGGCACCACGATCAGTTTCACCAGCGCAAGGCCCGGCTTGATCTGCGGCTGACCGGCCACCAGTACCACTTCGAACTGGCGCTTGAGGGCGAACTTCACCACTAGATCCTTGGCTGCCCGAGGGCAGGCGTCGGCATCGATCCATACGCGCATTGGATTTCCTCTATTGAAAAGCATCGCGGGCAAGCCCGCTCCCATAAGGTTAGCGCTGAACCTGTGGGAGCGGGCTTGCCCGCGAATATGAGCGCAGCGAATGCTTTTAAGAAGCCGGCAACTGCCGCTTCTCGGCCATCCGGCTGCGACTGTACAGCACGATGATCGCAATGATCGCCACAGCCTGGGCACTCAGCGAATACGCGTCAGCGTGGATCCCCAACCAGTCGAAGTCAAAGAACGGTACCGGCCGCGTGCCGAAGACCCCGGCTTCCTGCAACGCCTTCACGCCATGGCCGGCAAACACCACCGACAACGCGCACAGCAATCCGGCATTGATGCCGAAGAACAGTGCCAGCGGCAGCTTTGCCGAGCCGCGCAGAATCACCCAGGCCAGACCGACCAGCATAACCAGCGCCGTCGCGCCGCCAGCCATTACGGCGTTATGCCCCGCAGGCCCCGCCTGCAACCACAAGGTTTCGTAAAACAGGATCACTTCGAACAGTTCGCGATACACCGAGAAGAACGCCAGGATCGCAAACCCGAAACGCCCACCGCCGCTCACCAGGCTGCTCTTGATGTAATCCTGCCAGGCCGCTGCGTGGCGACGGTCGTGCATCCATACACCGAGCCAGAGCACCATGACACTGGCAAACAGCGCAGTGGCCCCCTCCAGCAGCTCACGCTGGGCCCCGCTGACGTCAATCACATACGCCGCCACCGCCCAGGTCGCCAGCCCGGCCAACAGCGCCAGGCCCCAACCGATGTTGACGCTGCGCACCGCCGATTGCTGGCCGGTATTGCGCAGGAACGCGAGGACCGCCGCGAGCACCAGAATGGCTTCCAGACCTTCTCGCAACAGAATCAACAGACCGGAAATGTAGCTCAGCGACCAGCTCAAGCCATCGCTACCGAGCAGGCCAGCGGATTCTTTCAGCTTGGCCTTGGCCACTTCCAGACGTTGCTCGACCTGGGCCACTGGCAAGCCGTCCTGCAACGACTGACGGTAAGCCATCAGGGACTTTTCAGTGTCTTTGCGTACGTTGGCGTCGACGTTGTCCAGAGAGCTTTCAACCAGTTCGAAGCCTTCCAGGTACGCCGCCACCGACAGGTCGTAGGCCTGATCGTGCTCGCCAGCGCGATAGGCGGCGATACTCTTGTCCAGCGTGGCCGCCGTGTATTCAAGCAATTGTCCCGGGCCACGCTTGACCTGCGGCGGTTGCGCTCGTTGCGCGCGGAAGGTCGCGGCCGCTTGCGGACCTTCGACGGCCTGCACTTCGGCTGGCGTCTGACGCGCCAGGTCGGCGATGTTGTAGGTTTTTTCGGATTTTGCCGCGGCCGGATCGGCGCTGAAGCCGGCGATGTAGGTCGCCAGGTCCCAACGCTGACGATCATCCAGCTGATCGGCGAAGGCCGGCATGTCAGTACCTTCGACGCCCATACCCAGCGTGTTGTAAAGCGCGTAGAGGCTCAGACGGTCCAGTCGCGCGGCATCGCGCAGATTGGTCGGCGGTGGCGTCATGCCGACACCTGCCGGGCCGTCACCGATGCCCGTATCGCCATGGCACACCGAGCATTGCTGGGCATACAGCGGCGCGGCGCGGGTCGGGTCCGGGGTAATGACCGGAGCCTGGCTGACTTCATAGGTCACCGCCAGTTTTGCCCCCAGCTGCCGCGCCTGACGGGTGACGTCCGCGCCGTCCTTGCGAGCGGCGATCGCGGTGCGCAGACCGTTAACGCCCTGCTCCAGTTCGGCACGCTGGGGTTTGGCCGGCAAATCGGCGATCAACCCTTGCAGCTCCCCCAGGAATGTCTGCTGTTCGAGATACTCAGCCTCATCAATAACCTTGCCTCCCTCGACCGCCGTCGGGTAATCGGCGGCAATGTAATCGAGCAAATGCAGGGCCTTGGGCGCACCCTCCGCGGTTTCGGCCAGCGCATTGAAGCTGCAGAACGCGATCATCGGCAGCACGAGCCACGCCAGAAAACGAGAGGAGCCAGTCATGAATAAATCTCAAATGGAAATACGAAGTAACACATTGTTCACTTCCAATGAGTTTCGCTCAAGCTTTGTTGGTATTTCCCGTATAACGGCGTGTACATTGGGCGGCAAACTGCTATCTCCTCGCGGTATCCGATCAGGGAAGAATCATCGTCCATGCGCTCCTGCCTGTTGTTCTCTTTGCTGCTGAGTTTCGCCCTACAACTGAGTGGCTGTGCCGCGTACCGAAATTATGATCAGGAGATGCAACAGACCAATGACCAACTATTGGTGGGCAACCTCCAGGGTGCGTTGGACCTAGTGGAGCTGCACAATCCCTGGGAAGACAAGGATCTGCTCTATTACTTCGAGAAAGGCGCCATCCTTAGTGTCGCCAATGCGCTGCCGGAGAGCCAGAAAGCCTGGCGCAGCGCTGACCAGATGGTATTCCAGCGCGAAGAAGCGGTGCCCTCCGGGGCCATGAAACTGCTCACACGGTTTGGCAATGAAATGGGCACCATGCTGGTCAACGACAAACTGCGTCGCTACGAAGGTTACGATTACGAAAAAGTCATGCTGACCACGCAAATGGCCCTCAACCAATTGGCTGCGAATGACTTCGACGGCGCCCGCGCCGACATCAAGAAAACCCACGAACGCGAAGCACTGATTGCCCGCCAGCGCGAGCGGCAATACGAAGAGCTCGAAGAGCAGGCCAAGGCCCAGGGCATTTCGGTGCGTTACAAGGATCTGCAAGGCTACCCGGTGACCACCCTCGATGCGCCAGCCGTCATCGAATTGAAAAACGGCTATCAGAGTGCCTTCAGTCATTACCTGGCTGGCTTCACCTATGAAGCCCTCGGCGAACGCGATCTCGCCGCGCCGGGCTATCGCCAGGCAATTGAATTGCGCCCGAACCTGCCGTTTCTCGAGCAGGCGTTGCGCAATCTCGACAAACCGCCGGCAAAAGCCGATGAAAGTGATGTGTTAATCATTGTCCAAAGCGGCCTGGCACCGGCACGCAGCTCGGTGCGCGTGCCGATTCCGGTACGGCTCAACGAAAACCTGGTGATCGTTGCCCCGATTTCTTTCCCGGTGATGATCCCGGACACCATCACGCCAGCATTCGACCACATCATCGTCGATGGTCGAAAACGGCCGCTGACCGCACTCAACAGCGTCACCGACATGGCCTTGCGCACCTTGCGTGATGACATGCCCGCCATCATCTCGCGGGCCATGTTCCGCGCCAACATGGCGGCTATCGGCCAGGCTGAGGAAAACCAACGCAACCCGGCCAAAGCATCGCTGGTGGTCACGCGCGAAGACCCATTCGAGGAGGCCGACACCCGCACATGGCGTACCTTGCCGGACAAAACCCTGGTCGCGCGTCTGCGGCTGAAAAAAGGTGAACACCTGTTCAGCGCGCCGAACGCGCCCGGCACCCCGCCGGTAACCCTGCGCATCGACCGCGACTTTCAAGTCATCAACCTGCGCACAATAAACACCGTGGCATTCGTCGTCGGAAAGACTTATGTGCAAACCTCGCCAGCGCCGGTATCAGGCCAGAAATAAGTAATGGCACGTTGTGAAAACATACAATTAAAAAGCCATTACATAGCCAGCATCCCTGTTTATAATGCCGCGCCGTCGTTCTCGCGATACGGCATTTAAGCTCCTCTTTTTATGAGGAATTGGCAGGGCGCCAGTCTCCCTGCCGATGGGTCCCAACAGCCCGACCAGCACGCGCGGCTGCTTATACTCAGGGAAGAAGTACCCCCTATGGCCTCTCGCGCCCTTACCTCGATCGCGCTCAGCGCTGTCACCTTGCTCTCCGGCTGTTCGGCTTTTCGCAACTACGATTCCGAACTGGCACAAACCAACCAGCAACTGGCTGCCGGCAACGTCGACGGCGCCTTGACCTTGTTGGAAAAGAACAACACCGGCGCCGACAAAGACCTGCTCTATTACTTCGAGAAGGGTGAACTGCTGCGCGCCAAGGGCGACTTGTCCGGCAGCCAGAATGCCTGGAGYAGCGCCGATCAGGTGGTGGGCAAGTGGGAAGACTCGGTCAAGCTCGACACCGAAAAGTACCTGGCTCAGTTCGGCAGCTTCCTGGTCAATGACAAAGTCCGTCGCTACGAAGGCTACGACTACGAGAAAGTCATGCTGACCACGCAGATGGCCCTCAACCTGCTGGCGGTGAACGACTTCGACGGCGCGCGCACCGCGATCAAGAAAACTCACGAACGTGAAGCGGTGATCGCCGACCTGCGCGACAAGGAATACCTCAAGAGCGAAGAGCAGGCCGAGAAGGAAGGCGTCAAAACCCAGTACAAGGATCTCCAGGGTTATCCGGTGGCCAGCCTCGACGCGCCAGAAGTGGTCAGCCTGAAAAACAGCTACCAGAGTGCGTTCAGCCATTACCTGGCCGGTTTCGTCTATGAAGCCCTGGGCGAGAAAGACCTGGCTGCACCGGGCTATCGCAAGGCCGCCGAATTGCGCCCGAACACCCCGCTGCTGGAACAGGCGCTGGTGAATCTCGACAAACCCGCCAAGGACGAGGACAGCGACATCCTGATCGTCGTGCAAAGCGGCCTGGCGCCGTCCCGCGACTCGATCCGCATTCCGTTGCCATTGCCGATCAGCAACCAGGTGGTGATCACACCGCTGTCGTTCCCGGTCATCAAGCCGGACACCTCGACCGCTCCCTTCGCCCAGATCGGCGTAGACGGTCAGCAGGTGAACCTGACGCAACTCAACAGCACCACCGCCATGTCCCGCCGCGCGCTGCGTGATGACATGCCGGGCATCATCCTGCGCACCACCGTCCGTGCCGTGACCAAAGGCGTGGCTCAGAAGAAGATCAACGAATCCAACCCACTGGCGGGTCTTGCGGTCGGGATCTCTTCAGCGGTGCTCGAAGGTGCCGATACCCGTACATGGCGTACCCTGCCAGACACCACTCAAGTCGTGCGTCTACGCTTGAAGAAAGGCGAGCACCAAGTCACCCTGCCGAGCGCCGTGGGCGGTTCGGTGGTCAAGATCACTGTGGATCAGCGCTATCAGGTCATCAGCCTGCGCGCCGTGGGCAATCAGGTATTCGCCAGCGGCCAGGCCGCTCATGTGATCCCGAGCGCCAACCCGACCACCGTGGCCAGCCTCAAACAACCTTAAGAACGGAGTCTTTGCATGCGCTTCAAACTCATCACTGTCGTCGCCCTGGCCTTGCTGGCCGGCTGCGCCACCCCGCCACCACCGGAGCCAGGCAGCGCTGCCAGCAAGGTCGTGGCCATGGGCAAGCTCAAGAACATCGTGGTCGGCGCCATGCGCGTGGCGCGGGAAAACGGCTTTATGACGGTCAACGTACAGCTGAGCAACACCAGCTACAACAACAAGACCTTCTACTACCGCTTTGCCTGGCTCGGCCCTGAAGGCTTCCCGGTTGCCGAAGAGGAAACCTGGAAAAGCCAGATGATGTACGGCGAGCAGACCAGTTTCATCCAGGCCATTGCGCCAACCGCCAAAGCCGTGGATTTCCGTCTCGAAATCAAAACGCCTTAAGCCCGACACCTATTCGTTCAGTTCTAGAGAGCATTCCCATGTTTGCACGCTTTTCGTTCATCGCCGTCATCGCCCTCTTGGCCAGCGGTTGCGCCAACACTTCGCCGACGCTGGGCAGCAAAAACATCAGCTACGGCGACACCAAAGCGGTTGAAACCGTGACCAACGAGTTCGGCTCCACCGACCTGCAGATGATCGCCGAATCCATGACCCGCTCCCTGGCCCAGTCCGGCATCCTGCAAGGCCGTCCGGTGGTTCAGGTCTACGACGTGAAGAACAAGACCAGCGAGTACATCGATACCCGCGAAATCACTACCAGCATCAAGACCCAGCTGATGAAGTCCGGCGTCGCCCGTTTCGCCAGCGACAACACCGCAATGCAGAGCCAGGTCGACCAGCTCAAGCTGCAAAACCAGAGCGGCCTGTACAAGAAGAGCACCGTGGCCAAGACCGGCAACATGATTGCCGCCCAATACCGTCTTGAAGGTTCGATCAGCTCGATCGTCAAGCGCAGCAGCGACTACAAGGACGTCTTCTACAAATTCAGCCTGCAATTGATCGACGTTGAAAGCGGTCTGGCCGAGTGGATGGACGAAAAAGAGATCCGCAAAACCACGGAGCGTTAATCGATGCGCACATGGATTGGCATGATGGCCCTGGCTTGCGCATTCAGCGTGCAAGCGGCCCCGAAAGTTGCAGTAGCGGATCTGGCGTACCAGGAGCGCGTGGAGCAATACGTCCACACTGTTTCGGCACAGAGTAACCATAGCCAGAGCTATTACGGCGCCAGTGGTTCATCCAGTTACGAAGAGTACGAAGCCACCAACAGCTACATCGAGCAAGGCGAGTTGCGCAAATTCACCGGCGACATCAAGGGCGAGATCCTGCGCACCGGGATGTTCCAGTTGGTGCAGGGCACGCCTTACACGGCATCGTCCAAAGGCGACGTGTATGACGTGATCAAGCGCATCAAGGCCGGTAGCTTCAAGGGTGCCGACTATGTGCTGTTCGGCACCGTGTCAGACATCGACTTCACCCGCGACATGAATGAGCTGGCCAACACCGACAGTTACTCGGCGGTGCTGGCGTTGACGCTGGTGGCGGACTTCAGCCTGATCAACACCAAGACCTTCGAGATCACCTCGGCCTTCACGGCGATGGGCGAAGGTCAGGACACCAAACTGGTGAATGGCCGGGACATCCGGGTTTCCCTGAACCGCCCACGGGTGGTGCGTGACGTGTCCAAGGCGTTGGGTGAAGACGTGGCTTCACAACTGAGCCAACAGCTCGGTGGTGGCGGTTACGAGCAGCCGGGGCAGGCACCGCTGCGTAATAACCTGCCACGAGATACGGCGCCGGTGATTCTGCACTGATCTCAGACTGGCCACTCTGTAGTAATGAAAAAGGCGACCTCGATAGGTCGCCTTTTTTGTGCCTGAAGCTTTATGTCGCTGCTTTGCGCAAAGTCGCCATGAATGCCGCCGCGCCGATGAACAGCCCGGCAAAAGTGCGGTTCATGCGTTTCTGCTGCCTGGGCGTGCGCAACAAACGCAGGACCTTGGCCGCCAGCCCGGTGTAGCCGGCCATGACGATCAGGTCGACACAGATCATGGTCACGCCGAGGATCAGGTACTGGGCCACCAGCGGCGCGTGGGGATCGATGAATTGCGGCAGCACCGCGAGCATGAACACCAAAGCCTTGGGGTTGCTGACGTTCACTAGAAAACCGCGGAACACCAGCGCCATCGGCTTGCCGATCTGCCGAATGGCAGCGTCGTCGCTCATCTCATTGGGCAGCGCGCGCCATTGCTTGACCGCGAGGTAGACCAAGTAAGCCACGCCGAACCATTTGATCGCATAAAAGGCAGTGGCGGAGGCCGCGAGGATCGCACCGACACCGGCAGCGACAATCGCAATTTGCAACGCCAGGCCCAGTTGCAGACCCAGGGCGTTCCAGTAACCGCGCCAGAAACCGTAGCGCAGGCCGCTGGACATCGACGCAATGGCGCCGGCACCGGGGGAAAGACTGATTACCCAGCAGGCGGCAAAAAATGCCAGCCATGTTTGAAGCAGCATTGCACACCTCGACTCAGACTCGTGACAAACGTCTAAGCTAATGCGCCTTACGACCAATGACTACCGATTTTTTGCAGGACAGAGTGACTGCCGACCAGCGTTGACGGCGGTAGCGTCCTATCGAGCCTGCTTTTCGAACCCGTTTGAAGGAAATACATCAGTACCGCGCCAGCGTCGAACCGAGCGCTGGAAGAACAGGCTGTTGGGCACTTGCACCATGGCACTGCCGGTACCGAGCTCTTCGGCTTCGATCAGCGTGGTGTAGAGCAGATTGATCGCCACCACCCGGCCCTTGACGCCCGGCTTGTCGGTGGTGTCCACCAACTCGACCACATCGCCGATTCGGAATGGGCCGACGGTGAAGATCAGGATCGCGCACAACAGATTGGACAGCACGCTCCACATGGCGAAAAACGCCACGGCAGCCACCGCCACGAAGCCGGACAACGCGGTCCAGAGCACCGTGGCCGACACCCCAAGACGCTCCAGCACGAAGATCAGCGCGCTACCCATGATCAGCCAACGCAAACCACCGCGCAGCGGCATCAAGAACTGCGGCGGGAACGGGTAACGCTCGCCCAGGCGAGTCAGGCCTTTAGCGACGACGCGCTGAGCGACATAGCCGGCCAGCAGGATCAGCAGGATTTGCACGACCAGCCAGAGCGGCTCGACCCACATCGCCGGCAACGGCAGCTTGAAGGCCTCCATCAAGACAGCGCCTCCAGCTCCGCCTGCATGCTTTCGAGCAATTCGAGCGCTTCCATCCAGGCTTCTTCCAGCTCGGCTTCACGCACCTTCAGCCGGGCCTGCTCGGCCAGCAGATCACGCAATTCGTTCTTGCGTGCCGGCTCGTAAATATCGCTGTCGCCGAGGCTGGCGTCGATCTTCGCCAGTTTCTCGTGCAGCTTGCCCAACTCGGCTTCGAGCTTGTCGGCCTCGCGCTTGTGCGGTGCCAGTTGCTGACGCAACGCGGCGGCGGCCTGGCGCTGGGCTTTCTTGTCGGTCTTGTCCGGGTTGACCGGGGTATTGCTGACCGGCACGTTGCGCTGACGGTACTCCACCAGCCAACGGGTGTAGTCTTCCAGGTCGCCGTCGAACTCCTCGACCTTGCCGTCTGCCACCAGATAAAAATTGTCGGTGGTGCTTTTAAGCAAATGACGATCGTGGGAGACCACCAGAACCGCGCCACTGAATTCCTGCAACGCCATGGTCAGCGCCAGGCGCATTTCCAGGTCCAGGTGGTTGGTCGGTTCGTCGAGCAGCAACAGGTTCGGTCGGCCCCAGGCGATCAGCGCCAGGGCCAGTCGCGCCTTTTCGCCACCGGAGAAATTCAACACCGGCTCATCGATACGTGCACCCCGGAAGTCGAAACCACCGAGGAAGTCACGCAGGGTCTGCTCACGTTCGGTTGGCGCCAGGCGCTGCAAGTGCAGCAACGGGCTGGCCTTGGAATCGAGGGAATCCAGTTGATGCTGGGCGAAGTAACCGACCACGGTGTTCTCGCCCCGGGTCAGTCGGCCCGCCAATGGCTCGAGCTCACCGGAGAGGTTCTTGATCAGGGTCGATTTACCGGCACCGTTGGGGCCGAGCAAACCGATCCGCGCGCCAGGGGTCAGTTGCAGCTTGACCTTCTCCAGCACGGTTTTTTCGCCATAACCCAAGCGAGCGTCCGATAGATCGATCAGCGGGCTGGAGATTTTCTGCGATTCGCGAAAGACGAAATCGAACGGCGAATCGACGTGCGCGGCGGACAGCTCTTCCATCCGCTCCAGCGCCTTGATCCGGCTCTGGGCCTGACGGGCCTTGGTGGCCTGGGCCTTGAAGCGGGCAATGTAGCTTTCCATGTGCGCACGTTGCGCCTGTTGCTTCTCGTACGCCTGCTGTTGCTGTGCCAGACGTTCGGCACGGGCCCGTTCAAACGCGGTGTAACCGCCGCGATACAGGGTGATCTTGCGTTGATCTACGTGAGCTACGTGATCGACCACGGCATCGAGGAAGTCCCGGTCGTGGGAAATCAGCAATAAAGTGCCGGGGTAGCTTTTGAGCCACTCTTCGAGCCAGATGATGGCGTCGAGGTCCAAGTGGTTGGTCGGTTCGTCGAGCAGCAACAGGTCCGAGGGGCACATCAAAGCCTGCGCCAGATTCAGACGCATCCGCCAGCCACCGGAGAAATCTCCTACTTGCCGGTCCATTTGCTCGTTGGTGAACCCAAGGCCCGCCAATAGCTTGCGAGCCCGGGCATCGGCGGTGTACCCATCGGCGCTGTCGAGCTCCGAGTGCAGGCGGGCCTGAGCGGCACCGTCATGGGCCGCTTCGGCCGCCGCCAGGTCGCGTTGCACCTGACGCAGGCGCAGGTCGCCATCGAGCACGTAGTCGACCGCCAGGCGCTCGAGGGTGTCGACCTCCTGGCGCATGTGGGCGATGCGCCAGTCGGCCGGCAGGAAGCAGTCACCCGAGTCCGGGTGCAGCTCGCCCCGAAGCAAGGCGAACAGGCTCGATTTGCCGGCGCCGTTGGCACCGATGAGGCCGGCTTTGTGGCCGGCGTGCAGGGTCAGCTCGGCGTCTTCTAGCAGACGTTGCGGGCCACGCTGTAAAGTCAGGTTCTGAAGTCGAATCATAATGGCGGCGGAGTCTACCAGCTTCGCTCGCAACTGGCGCGAGTAGCACTATGTCCTCTGACCTGTGGAGCTTTTCCCTCGACACTTACGCCCGTCCCGGCGTTGAACACGCCTGCCTGCAATTGCAGGCAGCGGGTGTGAATGTGTGCCTGCTGCTCTGTGGATTGTGGCTGGGGCAATGTGGAGTCGCCTGCAACGAACAACGCCTGCAGCTGCTACGCGATATAGCCGGGCCTTGGGACGTGGATGTCGTGCAACCGTTACGCACCTTGCGCCAGCAATGGAAAGCCGCTGCCAGCGAGGATGCCGGTCTGGATGATTTGCGCGAACAAGTGAAGACACTGGAGATGGAAGCCGAAAGGCATTTGCTGTTGCGACTGGAGCGTTTGGCGCAGAGTTGGCCGCAGTGTGAAGCGACCGATCTAACGGCCTGGCTGGAAGGTATGGCAGCAGGCGCCGCCAACCTGAGCCACGACGCGCTGCATCAGCTGCGCGTCGCGGTAACCGGCACTTAGGAAGCGCTGGTTGGGGTAGTGCTGGTGCTCGACGATGCCGCTGGCGCAGGCGAAGCTGTCGAGGTAGTGGCTACCGGAGCCGGCGAAGCCGATGCAGCCGGGGCCGGGGTTACTGGCTTGGCGACAGGTGCGGCAGTCGGCTTTGCAGCAACGACTGGCTTTTTCACGGCCGGTTTTGCTGCTGGCTTGGCGGCAGGTTTTGCAGCCGGTTTGGCAGCGGCAGGTTTGGCTGCTGGTTTCGCTACAGCTGGTTTGGCGGCAGTGGCTGGCTTGGCAGCGACGGCAGGTTTCGCAGCAGCAGTTTTGGCAGCCGGTTTAGCGGCGGGTTTGGCTGCAGTTTTTGCAGCAGGTTTCGCCGCCGGTTTTGCAGCAGGCTTGGCTGCAGCGGTTTTAGCCGCGACAGGTTTGGCGGCAGTTTTGGCTGCTGGTTTTGCAGCAGGTTTAGCGGCCGGTTTTGCAGCTGCAGTTTTCGCCACGGCGGGTTTGGCAGCCGTGGTTTTGGCAGCGGGTTTAGCGGCAGCTGTTTTGGCAGCGACTGGCTTAGCGGCAGGTTTGGCAGCTGTCGTTTTAGCTGCTGGTTTCGCAGCGCTGGCAGCGACTGGTTTTTTCGCCGCAGGTTTTGCGGCTGGTTTCGCTGCAGCTTTTACCGGTGCTTTGGCGGCGGTTTTTTTAACAGGAGCCGCAGCAGGCTTGGCCGGTGCTTTTGCAGCAACCGGTTTGGCAGCGGCTTTCTTCGCAGGTGCCGCGGCTGGCTTGGCCGAACGCAGGGACAACGCCTTGCCGACAGCCTCTTGGACACGACCGACACCCTGGGCCAGTTTCAGGCTTTCTTGAGCGTCGCGTTTGAGTTGCAGGATGTAGCTGCGAGTTTCGGACTGACGAGCCTTGAGGGCGTCAAGCAGGTCCTCAAGTTCTTTCACCGCATCTTTGGCCTTGGCTTGTGCCTTGGCTTTGCCGGCCGCCGCAGCGTCCTGCAATTTGGTGCGGGATTTATGCAGTTTTTCCTGCGCTTTTCCGCGCTGCTTTTCCAGTTTGGCGAGCAGTTTTTCAGCATCAGCCAAGGCTTGGGAACAAGCGTTTTCCAAGTGCTCGAGCAGGCTGCCCGAGAGTTGTTGGAGTAAGTGCAACGGAGTATTTACTGGCTTCTTGGTGGCCGACATGGTTTACCTCCTGGCTGACGTGAATGCGGCTCATACTAGACCTCTGCTGCAACCGCCGCTAGGGCATGTTGACAGTATCGAAAGCGCTGCGTTGCAACGAAGTAAAAATGTTCTGCGCTTACGCAAAACCAGTTCACCTTCGAGAGCATTCACACTGGCATAATCCTGCGCATCTCAGGTCGGAGAGTGCCTATGTCGCGCTACCTTTTTTTATCGCTGTGCATGTTTTTTTCCGTGGTCCAGGCCGCCGAAAAAACCACCACAAATGACGCTCACGATCTCGCTTACAGCTTGGGTGCGAGCCTTGGCGAACGCTTGCGCCAGGAGGTTCCGGACCTGCAACTTCAGGCACTGCTCGAAGGTTTGCAGCAAGCCTACCAAGGTAAGCCGCTAGCGCTGAAAGACGAGCAGATCGAACAGATTCTTGCCGAGCACGAAGCCCAGGTCGCCGAGCAACCCGCCGTCGCGCAAAGCGAAGTTGCCCTCGAAAAAGAGCGGCGCTTTCTCGATGAGGAAAAAACCAAACCTGGCGTCCGTCAATTGGCAGATGGAGTATTGCTGACCGAGCTGGCTCCCGGAACTGGCGCGAAGGCAGGACCGAACGGCAAAGTCCAGGTGCTGTATATCGGTCGTCTACCTGATGGCACCGTGTTCGATCAGAACAGTCAGCCGCAGTGGTTCAGTCTTGATAGCGTGATCAGCGGCTGGCGTAGCGCGCTGCAAAATATGCCGGTCGGCGCAAAATGGCGCCTGGTAATTCCATCGGCGCAAGCCTATGGCGCCGACGGTGCCGGCGACTTGATCGCGCCGTTCACGCCGCTGGTATTCGAAGTCGAATTGCGTGGTGCTACAAGCTGAATGCCGGAAACGAAAAACGGTGCGCATTGCGCACCGTTTTCAGTGTCTAGCCGGGAAGGGTTCAGGCCTGAACCGAACTCTCTTCCTTGTGGGCGGTGTGCAGCACTTCGATCAGGCAATCTTCCAGTTCGAAGCGTTCACGCAGTTGGCTGCCCAGCTTTTCCAGCGCTTCGGCGAAACGCTCGGTGTCGTTGCAGTCACCCTTGTGACAATGATCATTGAACGACAGCGCCATCTCGGTGCTCACGTCGATACGCGGGTTGATCTGCTCCGCCAGTTCAAGGCCGCCATCGTCGCCAAAGGCCTTGGCCTCATTGACCAGATGCTCACTCACTTCGAAGTGCCAGGCAGAAACGTAATCGACAAGAATCTCGCAGAACCGACCGTTCAAGGACTTGTCGGCGAAAGCCGGTTTGGCATTTCGCAAGTCGTGGAACGACTTTACCAACTCTTCACGCTCTTGTAGCCAGCGGTCAATGAGCTTATGAACCCCACCCCAGCGTTCCTGAGCATTCTGACAACTATCTAACATGGCGATCTCTCTTCCCTAATGGGTCATGCCGTTCTACGCCTGACCAAGACTCGGCACATCCGGTCTTGGTCAGGCAGAACAGCAACGAGCAACATAATTCCAATGATACGTGCGGGCCAGATTATGCCCGCGCGCCTATGGCTTCAAGGTACGCAGGAGATAAAGTTCATACAAGTGTTTAATCGCCCGTCAATACCCGGTGCGACGACTCGCCGCTGAGCGGTCGCTGACAGGCGATCCAGACAAGGCGCAGCAATTGATACCCGCCCAGAATCATCATCGCAACGAAGAACAACAGGCTCCATTCCGGGATACTCAGGTCGAACAGCGTCCAGGAAATTTCCGCGCAGTCGTCGGTTCCCTTGAACAACCGTTGCAAGGCACACAACCAGGGCGTACTGGCAAACAGATCAGTCAGGTTGGGCGAGCATGCCGAGAGCTGATGCACCGGATCACTCTGCAACACAACCTGCCGCCACGCCGTGACGGTACCCGCCACACTGCATAGCAGACCCAGTAACCAATACAGGAATGATCCGAAGCGACCAGGCCCCTGCACCGAAGCCATCAGGCAGACACCCGTGAGCAGCGCCAGGCAAACCCGTTGCAACAGGCACAACCCGCAAGGCTTGAGGCCGACCGCATATTCCAGGTAATAGGAAACGCCCAAGGCCAGGGCACCTGCAATGAAAACCATGAAAAACAAGGAGCGTGAGCAGGCCAAAGACATGGCTTTTCCGTAACTGTAGAGACAAGCGGTTACGGTAGAGGAAAGCGCAGCAGCCTTTCAAGGCAGGCCAGCACGGACACTTCACCAGAAGTGTAGGGAATTCCCGACAGAGTCGAGAGGATAAGATGTAGTCCGCTGTAGGACTTTGCCAGACCAGGACCACAACTCAAAAACAGTGGCAGACTCGGAGCGGTTGGATTGCCCTGACGAACGACTCCCCCTGTAGCAGCTGGCGCAGCCGGCGTTCGGCTGCGCAGCAGTCGTAGTCGGTTTAACACGACTCACCTGATCCGACTGCGGCGCCTGATTTACGACTGCTGCGCAGCCGAACGCAGCCTTCAGCAGCGGCTACAGGCCGGCATCAAGCATGAGCCGGCACCGGCAGCGGAGCCGACAGCAAGCGCTCGTCCAGCAGGCCCAAGCCCTCCTGGAACAACTGATTACTGCGTTCAGTGTCACCCAATTGCGCCAGCAACCGCGCCAGTTCGGCGCAGGCTTCAGGATTACGCTGTAGACGCAGACTGTTTTCCAGATAATCCCGGGCCTTGCCCCACAGACTGCTTTGCAGACACAAACGGCCCAACGTCAGCAACAGGCTCGGGTCGGCCGGATGATCCTTGAGCCAACCTTCAGCGGTGTGCAGCTGTCTGGCCGGATCGCTACCGCGAACCAGACCGTACAGGCGTGCCAGATGACTGTCGTATTTGCGCTTGAGAGCCATACGCAGAACCTCTTCGGCCTCGACCTGCGCTCCCAGTTGCCGCAGTTGCTCGGCATAGGCGAGCACCAGTTGCGGTTCCTGCCGCTGAGCGGCGGTGAGCTGCTGCCAGGCACGAGCGAGCGATTGCAAACCGACCGTTCCGTCCTCTTCCCGGTGCGCCGCCAACGAAAGATTCTCACCCCAGGCGCGTTGCTCCAGTTCAGCCAGCTCGGCTGGCGGCAGCACCTTGTCCTTGCGTAACTCCGGCAGCAAGCGAATCACTGCCGACCAGTCGCCCCGCTGCTGATGCAGGCGTTGCAACTGGCGCAGGGTCTGGACGTTATGAGGATGACGCTCGTGCATGGCTTGCAGGGTGACCAGGGCGCCGTCGGTGTCGCCGCGGTCGGTCTGCAATTGGGCATGACTCAAGGCAATCGCCAGCTCGGCCTGGGGCTGTCGCTCCAAAGCGCGCTCCAGCAAGTTATCGCTTTCCTGGTAGAGACCTTGTTCGTTCGCGGCGCGGGCAGCACCCAGGTAGTAGAGCAGCGGCTGACGTTCGGCTTCTGCCGCGCGATACAGGTGACGCTGCGCACTGGCCCAGCGGCCCTCGGCCAAATCCAGCTGGCCGTGCTCGATCGCCACTTGCACCCGTCGACTGCGATTGCGCCGCGACCAAGGGTTGACCACCCCACCGGAAGTTGTCACCAGTTCGACCAGCGCCTTGATGCCCCAGAACACCAGCCACAGCACGGCCACCAAGGCCAGGGTTGCCCACAGGCTCGATTCGTAACGGAAGCTCTTGTAGGCGATCAGCACGTAGCCGGAATGCTCGGCAATCGCCAGCCCCAACGCGGCGGCGGCAGCGATGACCACGAACACGATCACATAGAGACGCTTCATGGTGTGGCCTCCTGCGCAGTGCTCGCGGCAGGTTTGCCAAGAGGTTTCACTGAGTCCTCGGCGTTGACGTTGCGTCGCTCAAGGTAAGCCTGGACGGCGCTCAACGTGCCTGTCAGATCCGGCGTGACCACCGTGACTGGCTGTTTGCTCAACTCGGCCACCTGCTCCAGCATGATCTTGCTCTGAGGGTTGTCCGGATTGAAGTTACCCTTGAGCACGTCCCGCGCCTCGGTCAGCGCCTGAGTGTAAACCGCAGCCTGACCGTTGAGCGCGGCCCACTGCGCCTGTTCCAGCGCCAGGCTCAAGGCCAGACGCACCTGGCTCAGGCTCTGCCCTGCCAGCAATGGACGGACATTCTTGTCGGCGTTGAAATCGATTCGGATGTAACGCGAGATCTGATCCCACCATTGCGCCCAGCGACTGGCGCCGTCGCCATCGGCCGTCAGGCCCAGCAGGGATTCGCCACGGTCCTTGTACTCGGGCGCCAGTTCGGTGAGGCTGATCACTTGATCGCGCAAGGCACCCAGTCGCAGGAACAACCCGGTGCGATCCGGCTGTTCGGTACTGCGCAGGGCCACCAGGGTTTTGGCCACTTGCTCGCGAGCGGCAAAAGCCCCCGGGTCATTCTGTTCACGGAGTATCTCATCAGCCCCCTGCACCAGGGCCTGGGCACTGCTGATGTCCTGCAACGCCGACAGACGCAGGCTGGCCAGTCGCAGCAAATGCTCAGCCTCGGCCAGACGCCAATCCTTGCGACTGGCACCGAGGACGGTTTCCAGGCGTTGATTCAAACGCTGTTGATCGCCCTGAAGTTGAGTGACCAAGCGACTGCGCGCATCGAGCTCTTCGGCGGCAGGCATTTGTTCGAGGCGAGCGGTCAGACGCTGCTCGTTGAGCTTCAGGCTCTGCGCCTGATCGTTCAACGCCTGTACCTGACTCAACTGTTGCAGGTTATCGGCTTGCAGGTGACGCACCTGCCAGACTCCCCAACCGCCCACGGCAACACCGGCAGCGCCCAACAGCAGCGCGACGATTGCCAGCCCATTGCCTCGGCGCGGCTCAGTAGCAGGTGGCCCGGTTACAACCGGTGCTTCTACCGGCGCATCGAGCACCGGCTGGACGTCATCTTTAGGCAAGGCTGTTTTGCTCACGTATCCATCCTTTGCATTAGAAAACGGGTACGGGGTGCTCCCGTAACGCCGTCAGCAAGGCCGCGGCACTGGCGCCACGACAATCCACAACTGTTTGGGCCCCGGCGGCGCGTGCCAGCTCGGCGACCCTGGGGCTTGGAACAAACAACGGCAACCGCGCCATGATCGGCCAGGCATCGCCAGCCAATCGGTGCAGGTGCTCAAAACCCTGTCCACTGCTGACCACCAGCCCGTTCAAGCGTTCCGCCTCGATCCGCTCAGGCAGCGCTGCCGGTGGGTACTGCGGTAAGCCGCGTCGGTACAACTCCAGATACTCGACACTAGCACCAAGCTCGCGCAAACGCTCAGCCAGCAACTCGCGCCCACCCTCCCCACGCACGATCAACACCCGAGGATCGGGACGGGCGATAGCCTCGCGCAATCGTGGAAGTTCAAGCAAGGCTTCGCTGTCATCACCGTCGGCCGGGAAACTCACATCCAGCCCGTTAGCCTCGAGGATCTGCGCCGTTGCCGCGCCGACGCTGAACCACGTCAGAACCGGCGGTTGCGGCCAATGCTGGTGGAGCAGCTCGACAGCGATTCTGGCGGCCGGCTTACTGACCACGATCACCGCGCAATAGTGATCCAGGTCCTGAATCACTGCGCGCATTGTGGCAGAGGCCGGCATCGGCTCGATGTCCAAAAGCGGCAAGCTGCTACTGAAAACCCCCGCGTCAGCCAACACGCAGGCAAGCGCCGCCGATTCATCCGCAGGGCGCGTCAGCAGCAGGCGCCAGCCAGTCACTCGTGCCCAGCCTCGCCGTAGACTGCTTTGAGAATGGCGTCGGCGCCCTGACTCAGCAGGTCTTCGGCCACTTGCACGCCCAGGGCCTCGGCCTCGCTGCGCGGCGCTCGGGCCTCGGCGCAGAGCAACAGGCCGCCGTTCGGATCGCCCACCAAGCCACGCAACCAGATCTGCTCGCCTTCAAGCACGGCGTAGCAGGCGATCGGCACCTGGCAGCCGCCATTCAGATGTTTGTTGAGGGCACGTTCAGCGGTCACGCGGATGGCCGTATCCTGGTGATGCAGCGGCGCGAGCAGTGCATGAATCTCAGTGTCGGCGCTACGGCACTCGATACCGACCGCGCCCTGGCCTCCGGCCGGCAGGCTGTCATCGACACTGATGGCCGAGGTGATGCGGTGTTCGAAGCCCAAACGAATCAAACCCGCCGCGGCGAGGATGATGGCGTCGTATTCGCCGGCATCGAGCTTGGCCAGGCGCGTGTTGACGTTGCCACGCAGGAAGCGGATTTCCAGATCCGGGCGACGGGTCAGCAACTGAGCCTGGCGGCGCAGGCTGGAGGTGCCGACGATGCTGCCTGGTGGCAACTCATCCAGGCTGGCGAAGGTATTGGAGACAAATGCATCGCGCGGGTCTTCGCGCTCGCAGATGCAGAACAGACCGAGGCCTTCGGGGAAGTCCATCGGCACGTCCTTCATGGAGTGCACGGCGATGTCAGCTTCGTTTTCCAGCAGCGCGGTTTCCAGCTCCTTGACGAACAGGCCCTTGCCGCCGATTTTCGACAGGGGCGAATCGAGCAGCTTGTCGCCGCGACTGACCATGGGCACCAGTGTCACGAGCAGGCCCGGATGGGCCTGTTCCAGACGAGCCTTGACGTATTCGGCCTGCCACAGGGCTAGAGCACTTTTGCGGGTGGCGATGCGGATTTCGCGAGAGGACATGGATCAATCCGTACTGAATAGATACGGCAGATAATAACAGCTCAGCCAAATCCACTTTGACTTGTATCAGAAACTGCATGGCCTCCCTGGCCCTCAAGGTCCGAAAACAGGGTAGAAATCCGCCCTGAATGGCGGATTAAAGCTGCTGCATCATTTTGCGCACGCCGGCCACATGGCGTCGGCTGACGATCAGGGCGTCGCCGTTCAGGCCTTTGAGAAACAGCTGGAAATGCCCCAGGGGGGTGCGTTGCAGCCGTTCAATGCGTTCGCGGGCGACCAGTGCGTTGCGGTGGATCCGCACGAAACGGTCGCCGAATTCGTCTTCGAGGGCCTTGAGTGGCTCATCCAGCAGCACTTCGCCACCTTCATGGCGCAAGGTCACGTACTTGTGGTCGGCAATAAAGTAGACCACCTGGCCCAACGGGATCAGTTCAATACCTTTACGGGTGCGGGCGCTGATATGGCTGCGTGGGCCGCTGCCGGTTTCGGCGGCGGGACGAGTCAAGGCGGCGAGCTGGATGCGATTGGGGCGTTCGGCTTTTTTCAATGCTTCATGTAACTGTTCTGTGCGCACTGGCTTCACCAGATAGCCCACGGCGCTAGCCTGTAGGGCTTCCACGGCAAATTCATCGGGCCCCGTGCAAAACACCACGGCGGGCGGGGTTTCGCGTTCGCACAATCGTGCCGCCACTTGCAGGCCATCGAGGCCCGGCATGCGAATATCGAGCAGTACGATATCCGGCTTGTGGCTGTCGATCAGTGCCAACGCCTCTTCGCCATTCGTGGCGCTGGGCTCCAGGACGTTGTATCCCTCGAGTTCGCCGACCATTCGGCTCAGGCGCTCGCGGGCCAGGGGTTCGTCATCAACGATCAGGACATTCATATTGCGCTGGATTCCTGCGTGAGTCTCGCACAAAGATAGCGTAGACAGGTGAAGTGACGTCCGTCACCGCGATCCACGCTAAGACTAGCGCGAGGGCCAAAAAGTGCCGCAAGACCGGCGGCTAAATTTTCATCTGCCGGGTGACTGACGGCCCAGGCCCGCGTTGGCGAGGCATCGCCATAAGGTTTGCTGATACACAATATGAACACCCCTCTTCTCTCTATAGTCAGCTGCAGCATCGAGAAGTGCGCTGATCCTACTGTCCAACTGTAGACGGTTGCCGCGACGATATTGCTCAAATGAGAAATATCGTTGCGCAATTTGCGCATCGCTGGCTTCGAGTATGGATCGCCCCATGAGAAAAAAACGTATCGACCAGTGTCAGCGACAGGATTGGCAACCCTGTTATTATCCGCGTCAGCGTTCCACGCCATCTTTCTTCAAGCCGATACGAGCGAATTCATGAGCACTGACAAGACCAATCAGTCCTGGGGCGGCCGCTTCAGTGAACCCGTCGACGCCTTCGTTGCCCGCTTCACCGCCTCCGTCACCTTCGACCAGCGCCTGTATCGCCACGACATCATGGGCTCGATCGCCCACGCCACGATGCTGGCCAAGGTCGGCGTGCTGACCGATGCCGAGCGCGACAGCATCATCGATGGCCTGAAGACCATCCAGGGTGAAATCGAGGCCGGCCAGTTCGACTGGCGCATCGACCTCGAAGACGTGCACATGAACATCGAGGCGCGCCTGACCGACCGCATCGGCGTGACCGGTAAAAAGCTGCACACCGGCCGTAGCCGCAACGACCAGGTCGCCACCGACATTCGTCTGTGGCTGCGTGACGAGATCGACCTGATCCTGGCCGAGATCACCCGCCTGCAAAAAGGCTTGCTGGAGCAGGCCGAGCGCGAAGCCGGCAGCATCATGCCAGGCTTCACCCACCTGCAAACCGCGCAGCCGGTGACTTTCGGGCACCACATGCTGGCCTGGTTCGAAATGCTCAGCCGCGACTACGAGCGCCTGGTGGACTGCCGCAAGCGTACCAACCGCATGCCGCTGGGCAGTGCTGCGCTGGCTGGCACCACTTACCCGATCGACCGCGAGTACACCGCGAAGTTGCTGGGCTTCGACGCTGTTGGCGGCAACTCCCTGGACAACGTGTCCGATCGCGACTTCGCCATCGAGTTCTGCTCGGCCGCGAGCATCGCGATGATGCACTTGTCGCGGTTCTCCGAAGAGCTCGTGCTGTGGACCAGTGCACAGTTCCAGTTCATCGATCTGCCGGACCGTTTCTGCACCGGTAGCTCGATCATGCCGCAAAAGAAAAACCCGGACGTGCCGGAGCTGGTTCGCGGCAAGACTGGCCGGGTATTTGGCGCGCTGATGGGCCTGCTGACCCTGATGAAAGGCCAGCCCCTGGCCTACAACAAGGACAACCAGGAAGACAAGGAACCGCTGTTCGACGCCGCCGATACCCTGCGCGACTCGCTGCGAGCCTTCGCCGACATGATCCCGGCGATCAAGCCCAAGCACGCGATGATGCGCGAAGCGGCCCTGCGCGGTTTCTCGACCGCCACCGACCTGGCCGACTACCTGGTACGTCGCGGCTTGCCGTTCCGTGATTGCCACGAGATCGTTGGCCACGCGGTGAAGTACGGCGTAGACAGCGGCAAGGACCTGGCGGAAATGAGCCTGGAAGAACTGCGCAAGTTCAGCGACCAGATCGAGCAGGACGTGTTTGCCGTGCTGACCCTGGAAGGTTCGGTGAATGCCCGTGACCATATCGGCGGAACCGCGCCGGCACAGGTCAGGGCTGCCGTGGCTCGCGGTCAGGCACTACTCGCCAGCCGTTAAAAGCTTCGCGGGCAAGTCGGATCGCCGCACCGCTCGCGCCTACAGGGGACCGTACCCCTCAGGCGCGAGACTTGCCCGCAAAGGCATTCTCAAGATCGTTACACAATCTATTTCTTCGACGCGATCATCTCCAGAAACGCGGGCATTGCTGCGCCCTTGTCTGCCGCAATTCGCTGCACGTTCGGATTCTGCCCCAGACGCTCCAGCAGCGCCCTGGCCGCCGGCATCTCAGCCAGCAGATCAATATCGAACAGCTTCTGCGCCACGGCACAAGCCATCGGCACGCTGTACAGGAAATACAAATCCGCAATGCTGAGACGGTCGCCCGCCACGTAAGGGGCGAACTTGCCGTGCCGGCCCAGTGAGGCGAACCCCAGCAGCAACTCGGCCTTGGTCTTGTCCTTGATCGCTTCCGGCACTGACATGCCGAAAAACGCTTCGGGGTAGCAGGCGCGCGCCGGCAGTTCGATGTACAACTCGATTTCCTTGGCCAAAGCCAGCGCCTGCGCTCGCTCGAAGGGCTCGCTCGGCAGCAGCGGTGTGCCTTTCTGGCTCTGCTCGAGATACTCGAGAATTATGCTGGTTTCGTTGACGAAACCTTGCTCGACGCCCAGTACCGGAACCTTGCCGCGCGGGCTGATGGCCAGCGCCTCGGGGCTGGTGCCTGGGTAAAACGGTACTTCCTCAAACGGCAGTCCCTTCTCCAGCAACGCCAGCTTGACCATGTTGTAGTAGTTGCTGACGCAAAATCCATAAAGCTTGAGCATTACATAGCCTCCAGGCCGTGCAGGGGGTTGGCAGCGCCAGTTATAGAACGCCCAGGCACTTCTTGCCAGCAGCATCACAATGCTGAATGCAGGTAAACTGGCCGCCTTTCCTTGAGGAGCCTGCCATGAGCGAGCCAAACGACATCGACAACGACGAAGAAGAATTCGCCGAAACGACGCTGATCGAAGCAATCGAAAACCAGATCGAAAGCGACAACCCGCCAGCGGCCAAGGCAACCTTCAACAAGCTGACCCTGGTGGGTTACGAGCGTGAAGAAATCCTCAACCTGATGGCCCATGTGCTGGCCTACGAGATCGACGCCATGCTCGATGAGGACCGTGCATTCGACACCGAATGGTATGAAACGGCGCTGCGCGCACTGCCAGAGTTGCCGCCGGAAAAGCAATAACCCCGCCCCCCTGTAGGAGCGCGCTCGCTCCTACAGAAACCACCCCCGCTGTCCGTACCACCTTCCGAGGAATGCCTCTGGGGGAGAAAAACCCTGTTGCCAGCACTGGACATGCCTCACCGACGGGTTCACCTTAGGGACGCTATCGTCTAATTCCTAGAAAGTCTGGAGTCCTTATGTCGCTTACCCCTGAGTTGGTTGCCGAACTGGAAATCCTCGCACTCTTCAACCTGGACAGTTCCCAGGAAGGTTTGAAAATTCATCAGACCGCTGCCCCGAAAGCCATTGCCGCCGCACAAAGACTGTTCGACAAAGAATTGATCACCCAGCCCGATGGCGGTTATCTGACCAGCCTGGGGCGTGACGCCGCACAAAACGTGCAAACCGTTCTCACCATTCTGTCCGTGCGGGAAACAGCCTGAGCATCACTGCGTAGCCCACGGAAAGCTCTGTCACGGGATTTCCGCGGGCACACTTGATGACTGGCCCTGTTACCTGCCGTCGCCAAACGATAGAAATCTGACGCCAGGAAAACAAAATCAGCTTAAAAGTCCCGGGGCCGAGGCGCTAAACTGCCCCTCACCCTGAGCCCTCCTGCGTCCGAGCCCCGCGAGCCGGATTGAGCTGACATGACCCGCACCCATGAAATCCGCCCCGATCTGGACGAGGGAATCGATCGCAAGGTTCTCAGCCAGCTGCGCGCCCGTTTCCTGAAGCTCAACGAGGGTCGCATGGCCCGTGCGATGGAAGGGTTGTCGACCCGCCAGCAAACGGTGCTGACCCTGCTGCCGCTGTTTTTCCACGTCAATCATCCGCTATTGCCGGGTTACGTTTCGGGTAGCACCCCGGCCGGCCTGTCGAATTACGAACCCGATACCAACACCCTCGCCGAAGCCCAACGCCTGACCCGCTCGTTTTCCTACAAACCGCGCCACGGCAGCAATCCGCCGCGCCCCATTCACGGCCTGTTCCTGATGGGCAGCCTCGGCACTCTGGCCCAGGCCGATCAGAGCGACATGGACGTGTGGGTCTGTCATGGGCCGGACCTGAGCGAAAGCGAGCTCGCTGAACTGCGCAAGAAATGCCAGTTGCTGGAAGTCTGGGCCGCCAGCCAGGGCGCCGAGGCGCACTTTTTCCTGATCGACCCGGCCCGCTTCGTGCTCGGCGAGCGCGATACGCAGTTGAGCTCGGAAGACTGTGGCACCACCCAGCACTATCTGCTGCTGGACGAGTTCTATCGAACCGCGATCTGGCTGGCCGGACGCACCCCCATCTGGTGGCTGGTGCCGGTTTACGAAGAGGCCGCGTACAACCGTTACACCCACACGCTGCTTTCCAAGCGTTTCATCCGTGCCGACGAAACCCTGGACCTGGGGCATCTGGCGTACATCCCTCCCGGGGAGTTCATCGGGGCCGGGCTCTGGCAGCTGTTCAAAGGCATCGAATCGCCCTACAAATCAGTGCTCAAACTGCTGCTGACCGAGGTCTACGCCAGTGAACACCCGAAAGTCCACTGCCTGAGCCTGCGTTTCAAACAGGCGGTGTTTGCCAATCGACTGGACCTCGATGAACTGGACCCGTACATGGTGGTTTACCGGCGCATCGAGGAATACCTCACGGCTCGGGGCGAACCGGAGCGGCTCGAACTGGTACGTCGTGCGCTGTACCTGAAGGTCAATCGCAAGCTCACCGGCAGCAGCGGTCGCACCCAGAGCTGGCAGCGTTCGCTGCTCGAACGTCTGGCCCACGAATGGCATTGGGATCAGCGTCAGTTGGCGTTGCTCGACAGCCGCAGCCAGTGGAAAGTCCGCCAGGTCAGCGCCGAGCGCCGTGCCTTGGTCGGCGAACTGAATTACAGCTACCGCTTCCTGACACAGTTTGCCCGTAACGAGCAGACCGTCAGCCTGATCAACAAGCGCGACCTCAATGTGCTGGGCCGGCGGTTGTACGCGGCCTTCGAGCGCAAGGCCGACAAGGTCGAATGCATCAACCCGGGCATCGCCCCCGATCTGGCCGAAGACACCCTGACGCTGGTGCAAGCCCCGAACAAGAGAGAGCCGGGGCAAACCCAATGGGGTTTGTACAACGGCAGCCTGACCGCTCACGAGTGGGAGCATTTTGCGCCGATCAAGCGCAGCCGCCAGTTACTCGAGCTGCTCACCTGGTGCCACCGTAACGGCGTGATCGACAGCAGCACCCGCCTGGCCCTGCACCCCGGCACCAGCGACTTGAGCGAATTCGAACTGTTCAACCTGCTCGGCAGCCTGCAACAAAGCATCGCCCTGCCTCTGACTACCGTCGCCGAAGAGCCTTTGCTGCGCGCCAGCGTGCCGAGCGAAATACTGATTCTGGTGAACGTCRGCGTTGATCCGCTCAAGCACCATCGCGACATGAACATCTTGATGACCACCGAGCGCACCGACTCCCTGAGCTACGCCGGCGTGCGGGAAAATCTGGTGCTGACCCTGGATCAGGTCACGCTAAACAGCTGGAACGAGGTGCTGGTCAGCCGCTTTGACGGCCCCCACGCCCTGCTCGACTGCCTGCGCGATTACCTCAACAACCTGCCGGACGGGCCACAGCAGCCCAAGCTGCGGGTCCGTTGCTTCTGCCACAACCGCGCGCAATTCATTGCCCGACGGGTCGAAGAAGTTCTCGACACCGCGCAAAACCTGCTGCTGAGCAAACTCAATCATCGTTACCTGATTCAGGTCCAGCAGCATTACCACGTGCTGGAGCTGGTGCCCGGCCAGGTCAATCACGTTGCGCTCGCCACGCTGCCGGCACTGTTTGACTACCTCGGCGAAGAGCTGGCGAGCTACAGCCCGCTGCATCTGGACCCGATGGCACTGGAAGACCACGACCTGGCGCTGATCCTGCCCATGGGGCAACCCGACTGCGTTCAGGTGTTCTACCGGATCAACGAACACCAGGCCGATCTGTACGTACTGGATGAGTTCAATGCCTTGTGGCAACAACGCTTGCCCTATCACGACGAACAAAGCCTGCTGGTGCCGCTGCAACGTTTCCTGCAATCGATCCAGTACCGGCGCGACGCCTTGCTACCGATGGACGCCGCCCAGCCGCTGAGCCTGGAGACTTTGTATTACCAGTTATTGCCTTCAGGCTCCGCACGGGCGCGTCGGGTCGAAGCCCGACCGGCGCCGCAAACCCCGGTCAACAAACCGTTCTATGACGTGCAGGCGATCGTCGGCAAAGCCGCACCAGGACAGGTGCAAGTAACGCTGTATTGCAATCAGCGGGAATTTTCAGAGCTGGAACATGGCGACCAACTGTTCAGCGTGGTCGCCCGGGAAATCGTCGAGCAGCGCCGCGAGACCGAACGCTATCGCTGCTACATCACCGACCTGGACCTGTCGGGCCTGCTCGGTGATGGTCAGAGTTCAAGCAATCTGTATTTGCGCTACAAGGCCGACCTGGAGCGCGCATTGAACGAGGCGCTCGAGCAGGTCTGAGGGGTTCATTCCGGGAACGCGCCGCCATTGGCAGGCTGCGATTCAACTTCCAGCAGGGTCAGTTTGAGGGTCTTGCCACCCGGTGCCGGCCAGTCGATGTGCTGGCCAACCTTCAGGCCGAGCAACGCACTGCCCACCGGCGCCAGAATGGAAATCCTGCCTTCGTCGGCGTTGGCATCCTTGGGGTAGACCAGGGTCAGGTGGTAGTCCTTGCCACTGCTTTCTTCGCGGCAATGCACTTTAGAATTCATGGTCACGACATCGGCCGGCACCTCTTCGTGACCGACCAGGGTATCGGCGCGATCCAGTTCGGTTTGCAGCGCGATAACGCCCGGCAGCGAGTCATCCAGGCTGTCGATCAGGCGCTCCAGACGTTGCACGTCCAGACGGGTAAGGGTGATGGAAGGTGCGGTCATGATCAGGGCAGACTCCTTTCTTCTGCACGAAAAAAGCAAAACCCCGCCAGAAAAAGGCGGGGTTTTCACGAGCCTCGATGGGTTGAGGCGTATCTGGACACTATCACAGCTCAATAAATAAACAAGCCGGGGGCGACCACGGCCCAGCGCTGACCATTGTGGCGAGGGAGATTGCTCCCGCTGGGGCGCGGAGCGGCCCTAAAAACCTTGCGGCTGCTTCGCACCCGAGCGGGAGCAAGCTCCCTCGCCACAAAAGCCCTTAAGCCAAGATCTTGCGTTGTACAGCCTGCGCACAAATCACCCGCCGCCGCTCATCATCGGCCGAGCGCCATTCGCGGATATCTTCGACATGCCGAAAACACCCCAGGCAAACCTTCTGCTCATCCAGCCGGCACACACCGCTGCACGGCGAAGGCACTGCCGGGCTGACGTTGCTATAGAGCGGTTTGGGCGGGCGAACGGGCGCAGGCTGGGTCACGATCTCACAGACCTTCGAAATCGAGTTCGACGTCGGCTTGCTGCTTGACGATGCGCTCGAGCATCTCACCCAGTTGCTCGTCGCTCTTGTCACACATCCAGCGCTTGCTCTCTTCGTCATAGTCGAAGTGGAAACCGCCGGACACCGCCGCCAACCACAATTGCCGCAACGGCTCCTGGCGACTGAAGATCAACTGGCTGCCGTTTTCAAACTTGACGGTGAGCACACCGGCCGAGCTCTCCAGATCGATATCCAGGTCACTCTCATCGAAAATATCCTCCAGCGTCTGCTGGGTGGCATCGACCAGGTCGTGAAAACGGGCTTCAGTCAAACTCATTACGGGAACCTCAAAAAGTGTCTACTCACGCTCAAGCGCCGCAAGATACGGGCGAGCCCCGATGATTGCAAAGAATAACCACCAAGGACGAGGTGCGGTACGAAATATCCCTGCGCAACGCAAGACAAGTTACTGCGCCACAGTCAAAGGCCCGCCGGACGGGAGCCGCGTCACATAGGCAAGCTGCCGGGTGGCCGGTATACTCCGGCGCAATTAACGCATTTTCAAGGATTTCGCCATGAAGCGCCTGATCTCTTCCCTTGCTGCGCTCGTCGCGGTTGCCTGCCTGGTATCGGCCTGTGGTCAAAAAGGCCCGCTGTACCTGCCCGATGACAGCCAGGATCCTGCAGAGCAGGCCAAGTCGTCGCAACAGTCTCCGTCGAAAGCACACAAACACGACGTCTACCAATAAGGGAACGCCATGGACGCTTTTAACTACCGTGACGGTGAGCTGTTCGCGGAAGGTGTTGCCCTGTCCGCCATCGCCGAACGCTTTGGTACACCGACCTACGTCTACTCCCGTGCCCACATCGAAGCCCAGTACCTGGCTTACGCCGATGCGCTGGCCGGCACGTCTCACCTGGTCTGCTTTGCGGTCAAGGCCAACTCCAACCTGGGTGTACTGAATGTCCTGGCCCGTTTGGGCGCCGGTTTCGACATCGTTTCCCGTGGCGAGCTGGAGCGTGTACTGGCCGCTGGCGGCAGCCCCGAAAAGATCGTGTTCTCCGGTGTCGGCAAGACCCGTGACGACATGCGTCGCGCCCTGGAAGTCGGCGTGCACTGCTTCAACGTCGAATCCACCGACGAGCTCGAGCGTCTGCAAGTAGTCGCCGCCGAGCTGGGCGTTCGCGCGCCGATCTCGCTGCGCGTCAACCCGGACGTCGATGCCGGCACGCACCCGTACATTTCCACCGGTCTCAAAGAAAACAAGTTCGGCATCGCCATCGCCGACGCCGAAGACGTGTACGTCCGCGCCGCGCAACTGCCTAACCTGGAAGTGGTCGGCGTCGATTGCCACATCGGCTCGCAACTGACCACCCTGCCGCCCTTCATCGATGCCCTCGACCGCCTGCTGGGCCTGGTCGACCGCCTCGGCGATTGCGGCATCTACCTGCGCCACATCGATCTGGGTGGCGGTCTGGGCGTGCGTTATCGCGATGAAGAGCCGCCATTGGCCGCCGACTACATCAAGGCCGTGCGCGAACGTCTCGACGGTCGTGACCTGGCGCTGGTGTTCGAGCCAGGCCGCTTCATCGTTGCCAACGCCGGCGTGCTGCTGACCCAGGTCGAGTACCTCAAGCACACCGAACACAAAGACTTCGCCATCGTCGATGCGGCCATGAACGACCTGATCCGCCCGGCGCTGTACCAGGCCTGGATGGACGTTACCGCCGTGCGCCCTCGCGATACCGCCGCGCGTGCCTACGACATCGTCGGCCCGATCTGCGAAACCGGCGACTTCCTGGCCAAGGATCGTCAACTGGCGCTGGAAGAAGGCGACCTGCTGGCCGTGCATTCGGCCGGTGCCTACGGGTTTGTCATGAGTTCCAACTACAACACTCGCGGCCGCGCCGCTGAAGTGTTGGTGGACGGTGATCAGGCAATCGAAGTGCGTCGCCGCGAGACGGTAGCCGAGTTGTTTGCTGGCGAAAGCCTGCTGCCGGAGTAACCCCATGCTGCTGCGTTTTACCAAGATGCACGGCCTGGGCAATGACTTCATGGTTCTCGACCTGGTCAGCCAGCACGCGCACATTCTGCCCAAGCATGCCAAGCAATGGGGCGATCGGCACACCGGCATCGGGTTCGACCAGTTGCTGATCGTCGAGGCGCCCAGCAACCCGGACGTGGATTTCCGCTATCGGATCTTCAACGCCGACGGCTCCGAAGTGGAACAGTGCGGTAACGGCGCTCGATGCTTCGCCCGCTTCGTGCTCGACAAGCGCCTGACCGCCAAGCGGCAGATTCGCGTCGAGACCAAAAGCGGCATCATCGAACTGGACATCCGCAACGATGGCCAGATCAGCGTCAACATGGGCGCCCCGCGCCTGGTGCCGGCCGAGATTCCGTTCGAAGCCCCAAGCCAGGCCCTGAGCTATCAGGTCGACGTCGACGGCACCATGGTCGAACTGGCTGCGGTGTCCATGGGCAACCCCCATGCCGTGTTGCGGGTCAACGACATCAACAAAGCACCGGTGCATGAACTGGGGCCRAAAATCGAACATCACCCGCGCTTTCCGGCGCGGGTCAATGTCGGTTTTCTCCAGGTCATCGACCGGAACCGCGCGCAGTTGCGCGTCTGGGAACGCGGGGCCGGGGAAACCCAGGCCTGCGGAACCGGCGCTTGTGCTGCCGCGGTGGCCGCGATCAGCCAGGGGTGGATGGATTCGCCGCTATTGATCGACCTGCCCGGCGGGCGCCTGTCCATTGAATGGGCAGGCCCTGGCCAACCGGTCATGATGACCGGCCCGGCAGTACGCGTATACGAAGGACAAGTGCGTCTTTGAGTGAGCGAAATCCATGACCGACAAGCCCCAGGTTCCCGCCCTACAGCCCGACGAATCCCCTTCCGAAAGCCTTGAGGCGGCGGCGATTGCCGCGTACCTGGAGGCTCATCCGGATTTCTTCATCGAGCATGAAGAACTGCTCCCGGCCCTGCGCATTCCGCACCAGCGCGGCGACACCATTTCGCTGGTCGAACGCCAGATGACAATTCTGCGCGATCGCAACATCGAGTTGCGTCATCGTCTCTCGCACTTGATGGACGTGGCCCGCGACAACGATCGCCTGTTCGACAAGACCCGCCGCCTGATTCTCACGTTGATGGATGCGACCAGCCTGGAAGACGTGGTGATCGGCGTCGAAGACAGCCTGCGCCAGGACTTTCAGGTGCCCTTCGTCAGCCTGATCCTGCTGGGCGACAACCCGATGCCGGTAGGCCGCTGGGTCACCCACGCCGACGCACAAACGGCCATCGGCGGCCTGCTCTCGGAAGACAAGAGCGTCTGCGGCAGCCTGCGTGAGCATGAACTGGACTTCCTGTTCGGCGAAGAACAGCGCAAGCAGATCGGCTCCACCGCCGTCGTCGCCATCAGCCACCAGGGCATCCACGGTGTTCTGGCCATCGCCAGCCGCGATCCGCAGCACTACAAGAGTTCGGTGGGCACATTGTTCCTCAGCTACATCGCCGAAGTCATGGGCCGCGTACTGCCACGGGTCAACAACTCCCTGCGCTCGGTACGCTGATCGTGGAACGGCAACTGGACGCTTACTGCGAACACCTGCGCAGTGAGCGGCAAGTGTCGCCGCATACGCTGTACGCCTACCGCCGCGACCTCGATAAAGTGCTTGGCTGGTGCGTCAAACAGAACATCGGCAGCTGGGCCGCACTGGATATCCAGCGGCTGCGCAGCCTGATCGCCCGTCTGCATGCACAAGGCCAATCGTCCCGCAGCCTGGCACGGCTACTGTCGGCGGTGCGCGGGCTCTATCATTATCTGAACCGCGAAGGCCTGTGCGACCACGATCCGGCCAACGGCCTGGCACCGCCCAAAGGCGAGCGTCGTCTGCCGAAAACCCTCGACACCGACCGTGCGCTGCAACTGCTGGAAGGCGCGGTGGAGGATGATTTTCTGGCCCGTCGGGATCAGGCGATTCTGGAGTTGTTCTACTCCTCCGGCTTGCGGCTTTCGGAGCTGACCGGGCTCAACCTCGATCAGCTGGACCTGGCTGACGGCATGGTCCAGGTCCTCGGTAAAGGCAGCAAGACCCGGCTGTTGCCAGTGGGTAAAAAGGCTCGCGAAGCACTGGAACTGTGGCTGCCGTTGCGGGCCATGACCAACCCGGCGGACGACGCAGTGTTTGTCAGCCAGCAAGGTCGGCGCCTCGGTCCTCGGGCGATTCAGGTGCGAGTCAAGGCCGCCGGCGAGCGCGAGCTGGGGCAGAACCTGCACCCGCACATGTTGCGACACTCTTTCGCCAGCCATTTGCTGGAGTCCTCTCAGGACTTGCGCGCCGTGCAAGAGCTACTCGGCCACTCAGACATCAAGACCACCCAAATCTACACCCATCTGGACTTCCAGCACCTGGCGACGGTCTACGACAGCGCCCATCCACGGGCCAAACGCATTAAAGGCGATGATTCATGACCATCCAACTGATCACCTTCGACCTCGACGACACCCTGTGGGACACCGCCCCGGTAATCGCCAGCGCCGAAGCCATATTGCGTGAATGGCTGACCGAGCATGCGCCGAACCTGGGCGCGGTGCCGGTGGAGCATTTGTGGTCGATTCGCGAGCGGGTGTTGAGCAACGAGCCGAACCTCAAGCACCGAATCAGTGCGCTGCGTCGGCGGGTACTTTTTCATGCTCTGGAAGAGGCTGGTTACGACCATGGTCAAGCCTCAGACCTGGCTGATCAAAGTTTTGAAGTGTTTCTGCATGCCCGGCATCAATTGGAAGTTTTCCCCGAAGTCGAGCCGACGCTGGAGACACTCGCCAAGCACTACGCCCTCGGTGTAGTGACCAACGGCAACGCCGATGTGCGCCGACTGGGCCTGGCGGATTACTTCAGGTTTGCCCTGTGCGCCGAAGACATCGGCATCGCCAAACCGGATGCGCGACTGTTTCATGAAGCGTTGCAACGGGGCGGCGCGACCGCCGAAACCGCGGTGCATATCGGCGATCATCCTGGCGATGACATTGCCGGAGCACAGCAGGCGGGGTTGCGAGCGATCTGGTTTAACCCGGCGGGCAAAGTGTGGGAAGCCGAGAAGGCGCCGGATGCCGAGATTCGCAGTTTGACCGAGTTGCCTGCACTGCTCGCCCGCTGGAACTCAGTCGATATTTGAGGTGCTGCGATCTTTTGATTTTCACCCATGAAAAAGCCCGCAGCGACGGCGGGCTTTTTTCAGCAAGCAGGAAGCAGGCGCTTAGATAGGCCGGCTGCCGTACTTGTTATCAGGCTTCTTGGGAGGATCGGCGACCACATTGGCCTCCACTTCCTGCACCTTGCCGCCCCGTGCCAGAAACTCTTCCATGGCCTTGGCCAGGGCATCGCGTTCCTTGTTCTTGGCTTCAACGCTCGGCAGCTCATCGACCGATACCGCTGCCTTGGCTTTGCCTTTGGCAGTCGGAACGGGCACATCACCGCCGTCGTCTTCAGCGACGTCTTCAGCCGCCGCTTCCAGGCCTTCTTCGGTTTCGTCGTCGTCGCCTACTTCGAGGTCGTCGTTTTCCAGATCATCGTCGCTCATGTTCTACCTCATGACTTGCGAAAAGCAGATTAGTTATAGCCCAGCTTTGCCTTCTGTCGAAGGCCGCCGGAAAAAATTCAACCACCGCTGGTGACCAGCGGTTTATTCCCCTTCACCGTGCACGGTGGCGAGGACTTTACGGGCACCGCCATGATCACGGTGCTCGCCCAGATAAACGCCTTGCCAGGTTCCCAACGCCAGTCGGCCTGCCGAGATCGGCAAACTGAGCTGACAGCCAAGTACGCTGGCCTTGAAGTGCGCCGGGAGGTCGTCCTGGCCTTCGTCGTTATGCTCATAGTCGTCCGTTCCTTGTGGGATCAGACGATTGAAAAATCGTTCGAAGTCGCGACGTACCGCCGGATCGGCGTTCTCGTTGATGGTCAACGACGCCGAGGTATGCTGTAGCCACAAATGCAACAGACCGACCCGACACGCCTTGAGTTCAGGCAAGCCGGCGAGTAACTCGTCCGTTACCAGATGAAAGCCCCGGGGCCGTGCCCGCAGGGTAATCAGAGTCTGTTGCCACATACAGTTCTCCGCACGTTCGGGGCGCATTCTAGCGCGCTCTGGGAAAAAACAAAGGCCCTAATATTCCTTCAATCGTGTAAGCCATTGGCCGCAGAAAAACACCCGTTGTAAACGCCCCTGAACGTGTATGAAAAAACCTTTCAGCCTTTCCTTCACTGACAAAATCAAGACAAAAAAATACCCGGCAAGCCGGGCATTTTTTATAGGCGTGCTTACAAGTTGTAGCCGCGTTCGTTGTGCAGCGCCAGATCGATGCCGACTGCTTCTTCTTCCTCGGTGATGCGCAGACCCATGACAGCGTCCAGCACCTTGAGGATGATGAAGGTGACGATCGCGGTGTAGATCACCGTGAAGCCCACGCCTTTGCACTGAATCCAGACTTGAGCCGCGATGTCGGTGACGGTGCCGAAACCACCCAGGGACGGTGCAGCGAACACACCCGTCAGGATCGCGCCGAGGATACCGCCGATACCGTGCACGCCAAAAGCGTCGAGGGAGTCGTCGTAACCCATTTTGCGTTTCAGAGTCGTGGCGCAGAAGAAGCACACCACGCCCGCTGCCAGACCGATGATCATCGAGCCCATCGGGCCAACGGTACCCGCCGCCGGAGTGATCGCAACCAGACCGGCCACCACGCCCGAAGCGATACCCAGTGCGCTCGGTTTACCGTGGGTCAGCCACTCGGCAAACATCCAGCCCAAGGCTGCGGCGGCGGTAGCGATCTGAGTCACCAGCATGGCCATACCGGCAGTGCCGTTGGCTGCGGCAGCGGAACCGGCGTTGAAACCGAACCAGCCAACCCAGAGCATCGCGGCACCCATCAGGGTATAGCCGAGGTTGTGCGGAGCCATCGGGGTGGTTGGGAAGCCTTTACGCTTGCCCAGTACCAGACAGGCGATCAGCCCGGCCACACCGGCGTTGATGTGCACCACGGTACCGCCTGCGAAGTCGAGCACGCCCCAGTCGCCCAAAAGCGAACCCGGACCGCTCCAGACCATGTGCGCAATCGGCGCGTAAACCAGGGTGAACCAGATCCCCATGAACACCAGCATTGCGGAGAACTTCATCCGCTCGGCGAAAGCACCGACGATCAGCGCGGGGGTGATGATGGCGAAGGTCATCTGATAGGTGACAAACACCGCCTCGGGAAACAGCGCCGCGGGGCCGGTAATACTGGCAGGCGTGATGCCGGCGAGGAATGCCTTGGCGAAGCTGCCGACAAACGAATTGAGGTTGACGACGTTAGCTTCCATACCCGTTGTGTCAAACGCCATGCTGTAGCCGTAAAGGAACCACAGGATGGTGACCAGGCCGGTAATGGCGAAGCATTGCATCATCAACGAAAGAACGTTTTTGGAACGAACCATGCCGCCGTAGAACAGCGCGAGGCCGGGGATGGTCATGAACAGCACAAGGGCTGTCGAGGTCATCATCCAGGCGGTATCGCCGGAATTGAGGACTGGAGGCGCCACCGGATCTGCCGCCATGGCCAGGCCAGGCATTACGATGGACAACAGGGCTCCTAGCCCTGCGAATTTACGCAGAGTCATTTTGTTTTCTCCTGGGGCGTTGGGTTTGTGGCGGCTTAGATTGCGTCGGTATCGGTTTCGCCGGTACGGATGCGAATCGCCTGTTCCAGATTGACCACGAAGATCTTGCCGTCACCGATCTTGCCGGTGTTGGCGGCCTTGGTTATCGCCTCGATAACCCGGTCCAGATCCTTGTCGTCAATGGCGACATCGATCTTCACCTTAGGCAGAAAATCGACCACGTACTCCGCGCCGCGATACAGCTCGGTGTGACCCTTCTGCCGACCGAAGCCTTTGACCTCAGTAACGGTAATGCCCTGCACGCCGATCTCGGACAGCGACTCGCGCACGTCGTCCAGTTTGAACGGCTTGATGATGGCAGTGACTAGCTTCATGAAAACTCTCTCCCGAATTGGTGGACTTGCCCCAGGAAAACAAACCCGACTCAAGTCTAAGCGCAGTGCCTGGCTTTGTAACGCATCGTCGGCTTTACCTGCCCGTCCGACGCCAGCTAACCACTCCGCACGAAACTTCCCCCGTTCCGCTTGGCGCACTGCATTCGTCACAGCGACTGCATCAGTGCATGGGTCACCAGCGACTAAGCAGAAAGCTTGCCATCTATCCAAAAGCCATTGATTTCAAGCCCTTGGCCGCTAACGCAGGCCTCTCCAGCCGATTGACGCCACGGTTACGCACAACAACAGTGCGTGGCTCTCCACTCGCATGCGCGAAAAGCGTGCATCCCAGCCTTCGAGATTGACTATAGACACTGCGTGGTACACTGCCCGCCATTGTTGACAGGACATTTCCCATGCTCGCGCCCAAAGACTTCCTCGACGCCCTGAGCGGCACCGCCTCCCGCCTCTTCAGCGGCGACACCCCACTGCCGAAAAGCGAAATCGAAAGCCAGTTCAAGGCCCTGCTGCAAAGCGGCTTCAGCAAACTGGATCTGGTAAGCCGTGAAGAATTCGACAGCCAGATGGTCGTGCTCGCACGGACACGCGCCCGGTTGGAGAGCCTTGAAGCGAAAGTGGCGGAGCTGGAAGCGAAGCTCAATCCACCCACCGAATAACCCCGCCGGTTCCCATGGCAATGGGATCTACTGTGGGGGCGAGCCTGCTCGCGATTAGAGTCACCACGGTGTTCCAGCCGCCCCGCGCTGGAACAACCACCCCGTAGGAGCTGCCGAAGGCTGCGATCTTTTGATCTTAAGCCCCGCGAACATCCCGGCAACTTCCTCCGCCGCCGTCCGCTCAATGCCTCTTGGTGGAAGCGTGCTTCGCGGGTGATGCAAGCACCCGAAGCTCAACCACGCTCGATTTCGGCCCTGCGCTGATCGTAGGTCGATTGCAGGTTTAGCCAGAGTTCGGGCGTGGTGTTCAGGTAAATGGAAAGCCTCTCGGCAAGATCAGGGCCTACATCGCTCTCCTGCATCACAAGGGCACTCACCTCATCTCCAACCTCATTCAACGAGCTAGCCAAACCAGCCGCCGTAATGCCCATTGGCTCAAGAAACTCCTTTTCAAGGATTTCGCCAGGATGAATCGGCCGCATTCCAGAATTGCTCATCTCCCCTCCTGAGGGCTTGATCAACTGTGATCATAAGCAGCCACCCCGATCCGACAAGAGCGTCCGAGCTCTTTCACCGAAGTCCTTCATCTATCCAGGCCCGGTCCTACAAAAAAACTAGCTCCTCAGTTGATTACGCCCAAATACCAGCCGCGACGTAACCTGTGTAGCAGCTGCCGAAGGCTGGTACAGATTGCGTTACGACTTAACTGACTGGAATCAGCTCGCCCAGCAACATCCTGCGAAAGTTTGGTTACTCCGCCACAACGCTAAATCATCTGCCCACGACTACCCTTCAAAAACCCGCAGGAAGCGGCCCCCGTCAGCTCAAGGAACGACCATGTCCCTATCCATCGTCCACAGCCGCGCCCAAGTCGGCGTGGATGCGCCCGCCGTCACCGTCGAAGTGCATCTGGCTAACGGCTTGCCGTCGCTGACCATGGTCGGGCTGCCCGAGGCGGCGGTGAAGGAAAGCAAGGACCGGGTACGCAGCGCGATCATCAATTCCGGCCTGCAATTTCCGGCACGGCGCATCACCTTGAATCTCGCCCCTGCCGATTTGCCGAAGGATGGCGGGCGGTTCGATCTGGCGATTGCCCTGGGGATTCTATCGGCCAGTGTGCAGGTGCCAACGTTGACGCTGGATGACGTGGAGTGCCTGGGAGAGCTGGCGCTGTCGGGCGCGGTGCGTGCGGTTCGCGGGGTGTTGCCGGCGGCGCTGGCGGCGCGCAAGGCCGGGCGCACGCTGGTAGTCCCGCGAGCGAACGCTGAAGAAGCCTGCCTGGCGTCGGGGTTGAAGGTGATTGCGGTGGATCATCTGCTTCAAGCGGTCGCGCATTTCAATGGTCACACGCCCATCGAACCCTACGCTTCCAACGGTTTGCTCTACGCCAGCAAACCCTATCCCGACTTGAATGAAGTTCAGGGACAACTTGCGGCCAAGCGAGCCTTGCTGATTGCAGCGGCGGGGGCTCATAACCTGCTGTTCAGCGGTCCGCCGGGGACGGGGAAAACGTTGTTGGCGAGTCGTCTGCCGGGGTTGTTACCGCCATTGGCCGAGAGCGAAGCACTGGAAGTCGCGGCGATTCAATCGGTCGCCAGTTGTGTGCCGTTGAGTCATTGGCCACAGCGTCCCTTCCGACAGCCACACCACTCCGCCTCAGGCCCGGCACTGGTGGGTGGCGGCTCGAAACCGCAACCCGGCGAAATCACCCTCGCCCACCATGGCGTGTTGTTCCTCGATGAGCTTCCAGAGTTTGATCGCAAGGTATTGGAGGTGTTGAGAGAGCCATTGGAATCCGGCCACATCGTGATTTCCCGCGCCAAGGACCGCGTACGCTTTCCGGCGCGCTTTCAATTGGTGGCTGCGATGAATCCCTGCCCCTGTGGATATCTTGGCGAGCCAAGCGGCCGTTGTTCCTGTACGCCGGACATGGTGCAGCGCTATCGCAACAAGCTGTCGGGGCCGCTGCTGGACCGCATCGATCTGCACCTGACGGTTGCTCGGGAGGCCACGGCGTTGAATCCTGCGTTGAAACCCGGCGACGATACAGCCACCGCCGCCGAGTTGGTTGCTGATGCAAGAGAGCGGCAACACAAACGCCAGGGTTGCGCCAATGCCTTCCTCGACCTGCCAGGCCTACGCCGGCACTGTAAGTTATCCACAGCCGATGAAAACTGGCTGGAATCCGCCTGCGAGCGTTTAACGCTGTCGTTGCGAGCGGCCCATCGACTGCTCAAGGTCGCGCGCACGCTGGCGGACCTTGAGCATGCTGACGGGATCAGACGCGAACACCTGGCCGAAGCGCTGCAATATCGGCCAACAACGCTCTAGTCCGTATCACCCCTTGGTCAGATCAACCAACGGCGTCTGCCGCACTTCAGTCTCGCGCCCGCCCTGAATCTCGCTCACCCGTTTCAACGCCTTATCCACAGCCGCCTTATCCGCCAACAAGCTGTAGCTGATACGGAACTGCTTCTGTTCCTTCGGCGCAATTGTCGGCACCAGGTTCAGTGGCCGCTGATACCGGCGGTTATAGGAAAAGCTCGTTCCCGGCTCCAGCCCCGTAACATAGCCCTGGCCCTGGGTATCGGTGTTTTTCCACAGGGAGAACACCGGCAGTGTTTGAGTGTTGAAGCCGACCGAGACACCCAGGCTGCCGGCCTTGTTATGCAGCACGGTCAACGTATCGCCCTTGGCATCGGCATACGGCACCACGTTGTAAACCGTTTCGTCGTAGTCCTTGGTCGGTGCGCGGTAGGTTTGCCAGTCCGGCAAATCGCCCTTGGCTTTGTCGTTGAACGGCGACACCTGCTTCACCGGCGCGGCGAAGCGGGCGCCCTGCTCCAGGAACGGGGTGCTGAAGTTGCTGTGATACAGCGCTTGGTATTCCTTCGGATAATCACCGTTGTTGGTCAGAGTGTCGTTGAGGGCGAACACAACGCTGCCGGGGTCGGTGACCAGTTCGGTCGCGACGGAGAAGTCGACCTTCTTGAATGCCTGCTCTTTCAGTTCACCGCGCAGGCTGATGGCGTATGGCGGTTTTTCATCAATGTGCAGGGTGACTTTGTTGGCCGGGATGTTGGCGGCGCGACCGTGCAGGGTCAGCAGCTCGCCATTGTCCATGCCGGGATGGCCGACCCATTCGTAGCCGCAGCGGGTGACCAGTTCATTGAAACCTTCCAGCCAGCCCAGGCCACCGCGGCCGTTGAGTTCGATGAAGGACGGGTTGACCACTTCCTTGACCGGCGAATCCCAGCCCATGCGCACATTGCCGACCGAAGCTTGCAGCACGTTCATGCCGCGAGTCGGCACCACCGAGAGTTTCATCGCGCCATTATCGATGTCGACAATGCTGACGCCCTCCTGCCGACCGCCATGCAAGGTGCGCAGGGTCACGGAGAAGGGCTTGTCGGTTTTCACGCCGAGTTGCTGGCTGGTGATCTGCCAGTTCTGGGCGGCTTTGTCGGTATCGAGCAGGACGTAATCCCAGGCCATGGCGTGGGAAGCAGCGGACAGTGCGCTGAGGGCAACGAAGAGTTTGAGCGGGGTCATGGCAGCAGCCTTTCTTGGAGTTGTGCCATTTTTATAAACTTGAAGAAACGTTTCAGCAAGCATAAAAATCGAGATCACGACGGCAAATGCCAAATGATCGTCGATACGGGGCTTGTGGATAACGCGCAGAATCGAGTTGATGCCATCGCGAGCCTGCTCGCGATGGCTGTTTCGGAGGTGCCTCAGCGGAACCGGTCAACCTCATGCCGCAAGTCCGCCGCGAGCTTCTCCAGCTCTTTGGCAGTCACCGCCAGGTTCGACACCACTTCCCGCTGCTCACTGTTCGCCAAGGCAATGCTTTGCAGGTTGCTGCTGAGCAAGGTCGCGGTGCTGCTTTGCTCCTGGGTCGCGGTGGTGATGGCGGCGAATTGCTGACCGGCCGAGCGACTTTGCTCATCGATTCGCGCCAGGGCTGAGGCGACGTTGGCGTTGCGCGACAAGCCTTCCTGCATCAGCACGTTACCCTGCTCCATGGTGCTGATCGCGTTGCCGGTTTCCTGCTGGATACTTTGGATCATCCCGGAAATTTCGTCAGTGGCCTGGCGAGTGCGTGAAGCCAGGTTGCGCACCTCATCGGCCACCACCGCAAACCCACGACCTTGTTCACCGGCACGGGCGGCTTCGATGGCAGCGTTGAGCGCCAGCAAATTGGTTTGCTCGGCGATCGCGGTGATCACCCCGACGATGCCGCCGATTTCCTGGGAGCGCTGACCCAAGGTGTTGATTACCGTCGCGGTGCTGTTCAGCGCACCGGCGATTTGCTCCAGGGATGAGGACGCTTCGTCCATCGACGTACGACCGATCTGGGTTTGCTGTGCGTTTTCCTGCGCCAGGCGCTGGGTGTTGCCCATGTTGTCGGCGATGTTCAGCGAGGTGGCGCTGAATTCTTCCACGGCGCCGGCCATGCTGGTGATTTCGCCGGACTGCTGCTCCATCCCTTCATAGGCACCGCCAGACAGACCGGACAACGCCTGGGCGCGGCTGTTGACCTCTTCCGAGGCTCTACGAATGTGCTCGACCATGGTCGACAAGGCCTGGCTCATCTGGTTGAAAGCGCGGGCCAACTGACCGATTTCGTCGTTGCTCGACACGTTCAGGCGCACGCTCAAATCACCGGCACCCAAGGCTTCGGCCTGACGCACCAGATCCCCCAGCGGCGCCAGTTTGCTGCGCAACAACCAGACCGCCGAACCCACCGCAAGCAACATCGCCAACAGGCTGCCGATGGCCAGGCGAATGCCGACGCTCCAGGTTACCGCGCGGATTGCCGCTTTCGGCATGCTCGCCACCACCGACCATGGGCCGCCTTCGAACGGCACGGCAATGCTGTAGAAGTCTTGCGACGTGTCGCTCCAGAAATCGCCCTTGCCCGGTGTCTTGGCCAGACCGACGATGGCCGGTGCTGCCACGTCCAACGCTTGCACACCGGCGATCGGCACCAGCCATTTGTTCTGCTCGTCGAGCAGCGCCAGGGAGCCGGTCTGGCCGATGCGGAAGCGCTTGAGGTTTTCGAACTGGGCGTTCTGGGCGTCGGTGTAATCGAATCCCACGAACAGCACGGCAATCACCTTACCGCCGCTGTCGCGTACGGGGGTGTACTGAGTCATGTAGGACCGTTCGAAGAGCAAGGCGCGACCGACGTAGCTCTGCCCGGCCATCAAGCGCGCATAGGCCGGGTGAGCGTGATCCAGCAATGTGCCGATGGCCCGGGTGCCGTCCTGTTTGCTCAGGGACGTGCTGACCCGGATGAAGTCTTCGCCACTGCGCACGAACAGCGTCGCAACGCCGGCAGTCATTTGCTTGAACTCATCCACTTCCTTGAAGTTGTTGTTCAACACTTCGCCACCCAGGTGCAGGCCCGGGGTCTGCACGCCCGCCACGGTCACCGGCTCATCCGGATGCACGCTCAAACCGGCGCTGAAGCGCTTCTCGAACAGGCCGCTGAGGCGCTGGGTACTCTCACGCAACGTGCCGTGGAACGTGCTCAGCTGATCGGCCAGCAGCCGCGCCTCGCTGGCCAGGTGCTCTTCGCGGGTGGCGAGGTTGGCGGCGTCCAGCGAGCGCAGGGCAAACACGGTGCTGCCGCTGATGACAATCGCCAGTATCACGGCAAGCGCAAGACCCAGCTGTGAGGCAATCCGAGCACGAGGTTGAGACATGACAGCTCCTGACCCAGTGGGCCGGATCATCCTGATCCCGTCGCACTCGGCTAAATTTCTGATAGAGGGGAAAACGTGGAGCCTGGTACGAAGGTTCCATCAGCAGATTTTCGGCGGCAAAGCCGAATACTTGAGTGATTAACGGGGATATGGCTCAAGGCCGCCATCGCAGCGGCTCCATCGATTCAACCCAGGCGTTCGACATCCGGTAATTCCATGGCCCGGACTTCGCCTTGCAGGAAATCGCTGAGCCGGCGCAAACGTTCACCTCCCGGGCGGGTTTTCGGCCAGACCAGGTAATAATTCTCACCACTGGCGACGGCCGTCGGCCACGGCAAACTCAGACGTCCCTGCGCGACATCCTCCGCCACCATCAGCAAATCACCCATGGACACGCCGTAGCCACGGGCGGCAGCGATCATGCCCAGTTCCAGGGTGTCGAACACCTGCCCGCCCTTGAGCGAGACCTGATCGCTCAGGCCCATGCGCTCCAGCCAGTTGCGCCAGTCACGGCGGTCCGGCGTCGGGTGCAGCAGTTCGGTGCTGGCCAGGCGCGCAACGTCCCACGGTTGATCCTTCAGCAGATTCGGCGCGCCCACCGGAATCAACTCTTCGGGGAACAGCAAAGTCGTCTCCCAATCCGGTGGAAAATGCCCGTTGCTGAGGATGACGGCGCAGTCAAAGGGTTCATGGTTGAAGTCCACCGTATCGACGTCCATCCAGGCGCTGGTCAATTGCACCTCGTTCCCCGGTCGCAGGTGGCGAAAGCGACTGAGCCGCGCCAACAGCCAGCGCATGGTCAGGGTCGACGGGGCTTTCATGCGCAAGATGTCGTCCTCGGCGCGCAAGGTGTTGCAGGCCCGCTCAAGGGCGGTGAAGCCTTCGCGAATGCCCGGCAGGATCAGCCGCGCCGATTCGGTCAGTTGCAGGTTGCGCCCGCTGCGATGAAACAGCCGACAGGCGAAATGCTCTTCGAGCGTACGAATGTGCCGGCTGACCGCACTTTGCGTGATCGACAACTCTTCGGCGGCGCGGGTAAACGAACTATGCCGCGCCGCCGCTTCGAATGCTCGAAGGGCATACAAGGGAGGGAGACGACGAGACATTGGGAAACCTCCTATAGCGCGATTGCCTCAACTTATCAGAAAGTCCCGAGCATGAGTTTTAATCATGCTACCCATCCTTTTTATCCCTTTGTGGAAACCCCGCAGAGCGCCGAGAATCGACGCTTCCTGTTCTCTCTGACAATCGAGCGTGATGATCATGCAGCATCCAGCGCGTATTGAACTCTGGGCCATCCTGCGGCTGGCGGGGCCGTTGATTGCCTCGCAGTTGGCGCACATGTTGATGGTCCTCACCGACACCTTGATGATGGCGCGCCTGAGTCCCGAGGCGCTGGCCGGCGGCGGTCTGGGCGCGGCGACGTATTCGTTCGTGTCGATCTTCTGCATCGGCGTGATCGCGGCGGTCGGCACCCTGGTGGCGATCCGTCAGGGCGCGGGCGACATCATCGGCGCAGCGCGGCTGACCCAGGCCGGTTTGTGGCTGGCCTGGTTGATGGCGCTGGTGGCGGGTCTGCTGCTGTGGAACCTCAAACCGGTGTTGCTGCTGTTCGGCCAGACCGCAACCAACGTCCAGGCCGCCGGCCAGTTTCTGTTGATCCTGCCGTTCGCCCTGCCCGGCTACCTGAGTTTCATGGCACTGCGCGGCTTCACCAGCGCGATCGGCCGGGCGACGCCGGTGATGGTCATCAGCCTCGGCGGCACCGTGGCCAACTTCCTGCTCAACTATGCGTTGATCACCGGCATGTTCGGCCTGCCGAAAATGGGCCTGATGGGCATCGGTCTGGTCACAGCGATCGTGGCCAACCTGATGGCGCTGGCGCTCGCGCTGCACATTCGTCGGCACCCGGCCTATGACGCTTATCCGTTGCGCCAGGGGCTGTCGCGGCCCAATCGTCAGTACTTGAAGGAATTGTGGCGCCTGGGCCTGCCGATTGGCGGCACCTATGCGGTGGAAGTCGGCCTGTTTGCCTTCGCCGCGCTGTGCATGGGCACCATGGGCAGTACGCAACTGGCGGCGCACCAGATCGCCCTGCAAATCGTCTCGGTGGCGTTCATGGTGCCGGCGGGGCTTTCCTACGCGATCACCATGCGCATCGGCCAGCATTACGGCGCCGGGCAATTGCTGGATGCGCGGCTGGCCGGACGAGTCGGGATCGCCTTCGGGGCGGTGTCGATGCTGGGGTTTGCGATGGTCTTCTGGCTACTGCCGAATCAGTTGATCGGCTTGTTCCTCGACCACAACGACCCGGCGTTTCGCCCGGTCATCGAACTGGCCGTGAGCTTGTTGGCGGTGGCGGCGTGGTTCGAGCTGTTCGACGGCACGCAAACCATTGCCATGGGCTGCATTCGCGGACTCAAGGATGCCAAGACCACGTTCCTGGTAGGTTTGGGCTGCTATTGGCTGATTGGTGCGCCGGCCGCCTGGTGGATGGCCTTCCATCTGAACTGGGGGCCGACGGGCGTCTGGTGGGGGTTGGCGCTGGGGCTGGCGTGTGCGGCGGTGAGCCTGACGCTGGCGTTTGAGTGGAAGATGACGCGGATGATTCGGCGCGAGCCATCGTCGCAGCCGAGCTTCCAAATCACCCAGCCTGATTAAACCCTGTAGGAGCGAGGCTTGCCCGCGAAGGCGGAGTGTCAGTTAACAACAATATCGACTGACACTCCGCCTTCCTGATCGCAACCAAATCCGCGCAACAAATCCAGCTGCTCCGGTGTTTCCACCCCTTCGGCAACCACTTCGAGGTTGAGGTTGTGCGCCAGGTTGATCATGGCGTGCACCAGTTTGCGATTCTCTTCCCGTTCTTCCATGCCGCCGACAAAGCTCTTGTCGACCTTCAACAAGGCGATCGGCAGGCTGTTCAGGTGCACGAACGATGAGAACCCGGTGCCGAAATCGTCCAGCGAAAAGCGCACACCGAGCCGTCCGAGGGCGTCCATGGTCTGCTTGACCAGGTCACTGCGACGCATCACCGCGGTTTCGGTCAGTTCGAATTCCAGCCATTGCGCCTCGACGCCACGCTCGGCAATCAACCGGCTCAGGGTCGACAGTAACTGGCTGTCCTGAAACTGCCGGAACGACAGGTTGATCGCCATGTGCAGCGCCGGCAGGCCCCGCTCACGCAACGCCTGCATGTCCCGCAGGGCTCGGGAAATCACCCAGTAACCCAGCGGCACGATCAAGCCGCTTTGCTCGGCCAGTGGCACGAATTCGCTGGGGGGCAGCAAACCGCGTTCGCCATGACGCCAGCGCACCAAGGCTTCGAGGCCGACGATCTGGCCGTCCGCAAGGTTCAGGCGTGGCTGGTAATGCAACTCCAGCTCATCGCGACGCAAGGCCCGACGCAGCTCACTTTCAAGGTCGGCGATGCTGCGGGCATTGCGATTGATCCGCTCGTTGAAGATGTGAAAGGTGCAGCCTTGAGTACTCTTGGCCTGCTGCATGGCGATGTGCGCATGCCACATCAACGGGTCGGCGCCGGCCTGCGCCCGGGCGTGAGCAATGCCGAGACTGGAACCGATCAACAGGCTTTCGCCGTCGATCCAGTAGGGCTCGGACAGGGCTTCGGTAATCCGTTCGGCCATCCATTCAGCGCGCTGAGGGGCGCGGCGGGTGTCGATCAGCAGGGCGAATTCATCGCTACCCAGCCGCGCCAGTTGATCGCCGGCCTCCAGCTGGCTTTTCAGCCGCGAGACCACTTGCAGAATCAACCGGTCGCCTGCCTGATGGCCGAGGGCGTCGTTGGCGTGTCGAAAGTTGTCGAGGTCGAGGTGACCGAGGGCCAGGCCGCGGCCGTCGTTGTCCGCCAGACGCGCCGCCAGCAAGGTCTGGAAACCCTGACGGTTGGCGATGCCGGTCAGCGGATCCTGCTCGGCCAGGCGCTGCAAGGTGTTTTCCAGCACCCCGCGCTCACGCACATGACGCAGACAGCGGCGCAACATGCCGGGATCCAGCAGGTTGCGCACCAGCCAGTCGCTCACACCGTCGGGCGGCGCCAGCGGTTCGTGTTCGAGCAGCAACACCGTCGGCAGGCTGCAACGGCCGGGTGCTGGCTGCAGAGCAGGAATCGTCAACAACACCGCGCTGCGGTTGTCATCGAACAAGTTGCTGACCGACTCCCAGCTCGGCGCGCTGAGCAGCACTGCCGAACTCCCCATTGGAGCCAGACACTCGCGCAACAACGCTGCCCACGCCGGCTCTTGGGCCAGTAGCAGCAAACGCAAGGGTTCGACAGGCGTAGACAAGCTAGCTCCCTAGACTCTGCAAAGATGTAGGCGGCGCGCATTATGCCGCTCGGGTAACCAATGACCCAATATCATCGGTTATCAAACACGACTTCGAGTCTTGAATACGTACATTAGACGCGAATTCATTGCGCATCCTGCGTGAAAGTATCAAAACCGGCAAATAGAGATCGCGTGTTGCGTCACAAGTCGGAGAGAGCAGCACAATTCTCTGAGCCTGTTAAAATGCCGGCCCATTTCGCTAACGACTCCCTGATTTCGTATGTCCCGACTCAATCCCCGGCAGCAAGAAGCCGTGAGCTACGTCGGCGGCCCTCTTTTGGTGCTCGCCGGCGCAGGCTCCGGCAAGACCAGCGTGATCACCCGCAAAATTGCGCATCTGATCCAGAGCTGCGGCATCCGCGCCCAGTACATCGTCGCCATGACCTTTACCAACAAGGCCGCGCGGGAGATGAAGGAACGGGTCGGCACGCTGCTCAAGGGCGGTGAAGGCCGCGGCCTGACGGTGTGCACCTTTCACAACCTGGGCCTGAACATCATCCGCAAGGAACATGTGCGGCTGGGCTATAAACCGGGCTTCTCGATCTTCGACGAGACCGACGTCAAAGCCCTGATGACCGACATCATGCAGAAGGAATACTCGGGCGACGACGGCGTCGACGAGATCAAGAACATGATCGGCGCCTGGAAAAACGACCTGATCCTGCCGCCCGAAGCCCTGGAAAACGCACGCAACCCCAAGGAACAGACCGCCGCCATCGTCTACACCCACTACCAGCGCACGCTCAAGGCGTTCAACGCGGTGGACTTCGACGACCTGATCCTGCTGCCGGTAAAACTGTTCCAGGAACACGACGACATCCTGGAAAAATGGCAGAACAAGGTCCGCTACCTGCTGGTGGACGAATACCAGGACACCAACGCCAGCCAGTATTTGCTGGTGAAACTGCTGATCGGCAAACGCAACCAGTTCACCGTGGTAGGCGACGACGACCAGTCGATCTACGCCTGGCGCGGCGCCCGCCCGGAAAACCTGATGCTGCTCAAGGACGATTACCCGTCCCTGAAAGTGGTGATGCTGGAGCAGAACTACCGCTCCACCAGCCGCATCCTGCGCTGCGCCAACGTGCTGATTTCGAACAACCCGCACGAATTCGAAAAGCAGCTGTGGAGTGAAATGGGTCACGGCGACGAGATCCGCGTGATCCGCTGCCGCAACGAAGACGCCGAAGCCGAGCGCGTGGCCGTGGAAATCCTCAGCCTGCACTTGCGCACCGACCGGCCCTACAGCGATTTCGCGATTCTGTATCGCGGCAACTACCAGGCCAAGCTGATCGAGCTGAAGCTGCAACATCACCAGGTGCCTTACCGACTGTCCGGCGGCAACAGCTTTTTCGGACGCCAGGAAGTGAAGGACCTGATGGCCTACTTCCGCCTGATCGTGAACCCGGACGACGACAACGCCTTCCTGCGGGTGATCAACGTCCCACGCCGGGAGATCGGTTCGACCACCCTGGAGAAGCTGGGCAACTACGCCACCGAGCGAAAAATCTCGATGTACGCCGCCACCGACGAAATCGGCCTGGGCGAACACCTGGACAGCCGCTTCACCGATCGCCTGTCGCGCTTCAAGCGCTTCATGGACAAGGTCCGCGAGCAGTGCGCCGGCGAAGACCCGATCTCCGCCCTGCGCAGCATGGTCATGGACATCGACTACGAGAACTGGCTGCGCACCAACAGCTCCAGTGACAAGGCCGCCGATTACCGCATGGGTAACGTCTGGTTCCTGATCGAGGCACTGAAGAACACGCTGGAGAAAGACGAAGACGGTGAGATGACCGTCGAAGATGCCATCGGCAAACTCGTGCTGCGCGACATGCTGGAGCGTCAGCAGGAAGAGGAAGATGGCGCCGAAGGTGTGCAGATGATGACCTTGCACGCCTCCAAGGGCCTGGAATTCCCTTACGTGTTCATCATGGGCATGGAAGAGGAAATCCTCCCGCACCGCTCCAGCATCGAAGCCGACACCATCGAAGAGGAACGCCGCCTGGCCTACGTCGGGATTACCCGAGCGCGTCAGACGCTGGCTTTCACTTTCGCCGCCAAGCGTAAGCAATATGGCGAGATCATCGACTGCGCGCCCAGCCGCTTCCTCGATGAACTGCCGCCGGACGACCTGGCCTGGGAAGGCAACGACGACACCCCGACCGAAGTCAAAGCCGTTCGTGGCAACAGCGCATTGGCAGATATACGCGCAATGCTAAAGCGCTAGAATTAGCCACATTTATTTAGACCTTCGGCACAAAAGACGCCAACAGAGGACAGCTTCATGGAAGCACTGCACAAGAAAATTCGCGAAGAAGGCATCGTGCTTTCCGACCAGGTCCTGAAAGTCGACGCCTTTCTGAACCACCAGATCGACCCGGCCCTGATGAAGCTGATCGGCGACGAATTCGCCTCGCTGTTCAAGGATTCGGGCATCACCAAGATCGTCACCATCGAAGCCTCGGGTATCGCCCCGGCGATCATGACCGGCCTGAACCTCGGCGTACCGGTGATTTTCGCGCGCAAGCATCAGTCCCTGACCCTGACTGAAAACCTGCTGTCGGCGACGGTCTACTCGTTCACCAAGCAGACCGAAAGCACTGTGGCGATCTCCCCGCGTCACCTGACCAACAGCGACCGCGTGCTGATCATCGACGACTTCCTGGCCAACGGTAAGGCTTCGCAAGCGCTGATCTCGATCATCAAACAGGCCGGCGCGACCGTGGCCGGTCTGGGCATCGTGATCGAGAAGTCGTTCCAGGGTGGCCGTGCGGAACTGGATGCCCAGGGTTATCGCGTGGAATCGTTGGCTCGGGTGCAGTCGCTGAAGGATGGCGTTGTAACCTTCATCGAATAAAGCCACTACACCGAAAAACCAATGTGGGAGCGAGCAGGCTCGCCCCCACATTTGATTTCGACTGCCAGTTATTGCGCGGTGGCTTTGAGGCCGGTGAGCAACAACCGCTGAAACAAATCCTCTTTCAACCCCTCCGGCTTCGTCAGCTGCATCCGCTCCAGATGCACGGGAAACTGCGAAGGTTCTGGCGCATCCAGCGCCGCCTTGCCCAATTCCAGAATCTCCGTGAGCTTGAACTTGCTCTTCAACCAGTTCAGCGCCCGCAATAAATCCCGCTCCTGCGCCGTGAAATCACAGCCCAACGGATATTCCGGAAACAGATTCGAATGCCGGGCCTGAATGGCCTGTAAACGCTGCGGGCTGTTGTCGGCGAAACGCGGATCGAGGCGAAAATGCTTCGATAATTTGCCAGCGTTCTGCGCCTGTTCGATCAGCCCCGGCTGGAAGCGTGAGTCGCTGATGTTCAGCAACGCCTCGATCACCGCCGCGTCGGTCTTGCCCCGCAAATCGGCGATGCCGTACTCGGTGATGACGATGTCCCGCAGATGCCGTGGGATCGTGCAATGGCCGTATTCCCAGACGATGTTCGAACTGACCTCACCGCCCGACTCACGCCAACTGCGCAGGAGCAGGATCGAACGCGCGCCTTCCAGCGCATGGCCTTGGGCGACGAAGTTGTATTGCCCGCCAACGCCGCTCAGTACCCGCCCGTCTTCGAGCTGATCCGCCACGCCCGCACCGAGCAACGTCATGGTGAACACAGTGTTGATGAAGCGCGCATCAAGGCGCTGCAAGCGTTTGAGCTCTTCCTGACCGTAGAGCTCGTTGATGTAACTGATGCGGGTCATGTTGAATTCGAGCCGTTTGCTCTGCGGCAACTCGCGCAAGCGCTCGTAGAAACTGCGCGGCCCGAGGAAAAACCCGCCATGTACCGAGATGCCATCGGTTTGCGCCGACTCATTCAGCGTCCCGGCGTTCGCCTGCTGCTGGGTCTGCACATCCGGGTAGACCTTGCGTCGCACGATCCCGGCGTCCGCCAGCACCAGCAAGCCGTTGACGAACATTTCGCTGCAACCATAAAGGCCCTTGGCAAACGGTTCGACGCCACCTTCGCGCTCGATCAACTGCGCCCACTGGCTGAGATTCAGATCCGCCAGCAACGCCTTGTAACCGTCACTGTCCGCCTGCCGCGCCAGTAACGCCGCCGTCAGGGCATCGCCCATGGCGCCGATGCCGACCTGCAAGGTGCCCCCATCGCGCACCAGCGTGCTGGCGTGCAGCCCGATGAAATGATCCTGGCAACCTACCGGCATGTTCGGTGTGGAGAACAACGTGGTGTTGTCCTTGGCGTCGATCAGCAGGTCGAAGGTGTCGATGCCGACTTCCGCGTCACCGGGCATGTACGGCAAATCGTTGTGCACCTGGCCCACCATCAGGATCGTCTCCCCCGCTGCCCGGCGCTTGGCGATCATCGGCAACAGGTCGAGGGTGATGTCCGGGTTGCAGCTCATACTCAAGCGATCGGGATGTTCGCTGTGGCTGGCGACCAGTTGCGCCACCAGATTCAAACCGGCGGCATTGATGTCCCGTGCGGCGTGGCTGTAATTGCTGCTGACGTAATCCTGCTGGGCCGGGGCGCTGTTCAGCAGGCTGCCCGGTTGCATGAAAAACTGATGAATGTGGATGTTGTTCGGCAGGCTGTCGCGATGCAGGTCGGCGAGGAAATCCAGTTCCGGGTAATCGCCGAACACCCGCTCGATGAAGGGTTCGAGGAAGCGCTTTTGCAAGCCATCACCCAAGGGCGGACGACCGAGACACAGGGCGGTGTAGACCGTCAGCTGCCGCTCGGGCAGTTGCGCAATGCGTTGATACAGCGCGTTGACGAAGTGGTTGGGTTTGCCCAGCCCCAGCGGCAGGCCCATATGGATATGCGCCGGCAACCGTGCCAGAACGTCATCGACCGCCTGCTCGATAGAACACAACTGCACCATCTGATCCTCCCGCCCAACCCATGAATTGGGTTGAACCGAGCTTGCCGGGTCTTTGCTGCAAAGAATAGCCTCAGGCAAATCGCAGGCACAAAAAAGCCGCTCGCAAGCGGCTTTTCGTTGAAAACAGGCTTATTTCAGGCCAGACATCTTCTGGATGGCGCCTTCAAGGTCTTTCAGTTCGCAGTCACTGCATGTGCCTTTTGGTGGCATCGCATTGAGCCCGCTCAACGCTACCTTCGCCAAGCCAGCAGCGGTGCCGCCTTCTTTATCGGCACGTTTTTTCCAGTCTGCGGCATCACCGATCTTCGGTGCGCCCAACAGGCCGGTGCCATGGCAAGCATTGCAGTGTTTGGCAATAATTTCGTCAGGCGTTTTGGACGCACCGCCGCCAACCGAAGCAGCGACTTCCATCCCCTTGCATTCTTTACCCTGCACACAGACTTGGCCGACTGGTTCAAGACGTTTAGCGATATCGTCGTTGGTCGCAGCTTGTGCGCTGACTGCCCAAAGGGCCAATACGGTTGCTGGTGCGGCCAGCATTTTCATAATTAGGTTCACGCGTACACCCTCAATGGTGGCTAGTCACGCCTGCGGCCACGGTTCGCAGGCGGGCGCAAGTATAGCGGTAAGCCCGCCACACTGAAACAACCCCAAAGTCGAAGGGGTCTTATCACAAGGCGGGAATACAGCATGGGCGTCTGCGCAATCCGGGCACGACGCCGTGCCTCTTAGAAATTCGCTGGAGTGGCTGCGCTGATTAGTCGCGCCGGGGCATCGAACGGATTCCGGAAACGGTGCGGCTTGGTACTTTCAAAGTAGTAGCTGTCGCCGGCCTCGAGCACAAATGTTTCGAGCCCTACCACCAGTTCCAGCCGACCCTCCACCAGGATCCCGGTTTCCTCGCCCTCGTGGGTGAGCATCTCCTCGCCGGTGTCGGCGCCTGGCGGGTAGATTTCGTTGAGGAACGCGATAGCCCGGCTCGGGTGAGCCCGACCGACGAGCTTCATGGTCACTGCGCCATCGGAAATATCGATCAGCTCGTGGGCCTTGTAGACGATCTGAGTCGGCTTTTCCTGCAGGATTTCTTCGGAAAAGAACTCGACCATGGACATGGGAATCCCGCCCAGTACCTTCCTCAGCGAACTGATCGAGGGGCTGACGCTGTTCTTCTCGATCATCGATATGGTGCTGTTGGTAACACCCGCGCGTTTGGCGAGCTCACGCTGGGAAAGACCTTTGAGCTTACGGATCGATTGCAGTCGTTCACCGACGTCCAATGCTGGAGCCTCCAGGGATTCAGGTTGCAAGAATATTGAGCGTTATCATGGCGACAGCGTTCAGTATTTACAACACTTGCGCCTGAATCCAGCCTGGCGAAGCGACTTTCGGTCGGGAGCGCTGTTTGTCAGGCCCCGGAATAGAGCAGCGGAACCCGACGCAGGTTGCAGAAGATCTGATAAGGAATCGTGTCGGCGGCTGTCGCGACATCACTGGCGAGGATATTTTTACCCCATAGCTCGACGGGCGAACCGAGGCCGGCTTGCGGCACGTCGGTCAGGTCGACGCAGAGCATGTCCATCGATACCCGCCCCAGCAATTGACTGCGCTGCCCGGCCACCAGCACCGGCGTGCCGCTCGGAGCCTGACGCGGATAACCATCGGCATACCCCATCGCCACCACACCCACACGCATCGGCTTGGGGGTGACGAATTTCGCGCCGTAACCAATCGGCTCGCCGGCCGGCAGTTCACGCACGCAAATCACCTTCGATTCCAGGGTCATCACCGGTTGCAGGCGAGACGCCACGGCATTGGCCTCTTCGAACGGCGTCGCGCCGTAGAGCATGATGCCCGGGCGCACCCAATCGCTCGGAATCTGCGGCCAACCAAGCACCGCCGGCGAGTTACGCAGGCTGATTTCGGCCGCCAAACCCTTACGCGCCGCTTCGAATACCGCGACCTGATCGACGCTGGCGTGGCAGTGCAGTTCATCGGCGCGGGCGAAGTGACTCATCAACACGATCTTCGCCACTTGGCCGCTGGCCAGCAGCCGTTGATAGGCTGCCTGGTAATCCGCTGGATGCAGGCCAACCCGATGCATGCCGGAGTCGAGCTTGAGCCACACCGTAATCGGTTTGCTCAGCGTGGCTTTTTCGATGGCTTCGAGTTGCCACAACGAATGCACCACACACCAGAAGTCATGCTCGACGATCAGCGCCAACTCATCGGCTTCGAAAAAACCTTCCAGCAGCAACACCGGCGCACGAATACCAGCGGCGCGCAGCTCCAGGGCCTCTTCGATACACGCCACGGCAAAGCCGTCCGCCTCGGCTTCCAGCGCCTGGGCGCAACGTACCGCGCCATGGCCATAGGCATCGGCCTTGATCACCGCGAGGGCACGGGCACCCGTGACTTCACGGGCAATCCGGTAGTTGTGACGCAGGGCTTGAAGGTCGATCAGGGCACGGGCAGGACGCATGGCGGCAGACTTCTAGTCGGTCATTGGGAAAAAAACCGGCGCTGGCTGACAGCGTGAACCACCAACAGCGCCGGGAGAGGGATCTTTGTGACTTGATTTATGGCAGAGCGTTTATGGCAGCGCGGCAACGACCGACAGCTCGACCAGGATTTGCGGTTCGCACAGCTTCGATTCGACCGTGGCACGGGCCGGCGCGACGCCTTTTGGCAGCCACTGGTCCCACACCGAATTCATGCCTGCGAAGTGCGCGTCGATGTCTTTCAGGTAAATGGTCACCGACAGCAGACGGTTCTTGTCCGTCCCGGCCAGATCCAGCAAACGCTCGATGTTGGCGAGGGCTTCACGGGTCTGCTGTTCAATCCCGGCGCTCATGTCGTCGCCGACCTGTCCTGCCAGATACACAGTACCGTTATGGACAACGATCTGGCTCATGCGCTCATTGGTGAGCTGGCGCTGGATTGACATGTTTTGCAGGCTCCTTAAGTGTGTTGCCATAACGGGAAATATCGAGGCCTTCGGCGCTGATCTGCGGCGTTCTCTTGGCCATCAGGTCAGCCAGCAAACGACCGGACCCACAAGCCATGGTCCAGCCGAGCGTACCGTGGCCCGTATTCAAGAACAGGTTTTTGAACGGTGTGGCACCGACAATCGGCGTGCCGTCCGGAGTGGTCGGACGCAGGCCAGTCCAGAAACTCGCTTCGGGCAGATTGCCGCCCTGAGGATAAAGGTCGTTGACGATCATCTCCAGGGTTTCGCGCCGGCGCGGGTTCAACGACAGGTCAAAACCGGCGATTTCAGCCATGCCGCCGACGCGGATGCGGTTGTCGAAGCGGGTGATCGCGACCTTGTAGGTCTCATCGAGAATGGTCGACGTCGGGGCCATCGCCGGGTTAGTGATCGGCACGGTCAGCGAGTAACCCTTGAGTGGGTACACCGGGGCCTTGATGCCCAGCGGCTTGAGCAACTGCGGCGAGTAACTGCCGAGGGCCAGCACGTAACGGTCGGCGGTTTCCAGCTTGCCATCGATCCACACACCGTTGATGCGATCACCGGCGAAGTCGAGGCGCTGGATGTCCTGGCCGAAACGGAACTCCACACCCAGTTTCACGGCCATTTCGGCCAGGCGGGTGGTGAATATCTGGCAGTCGCCGGTCTGGTCGTTCGGCAGGCGCAAGGCACCGGCGAGGATGTCGGTGACGCTGGCCAGGGCCGGTTCGACCCGGGCAATGCCGGCACGGTCGAGCAGTTCGAACGGCACACCGGACTCTTTCAGCACGGCGATGTCTTTGGCGGCGCCATCGAGCTGCGCCTGGGTGCGGAACAGCTGGGTAGTCCCCAGGCTACGGCCTTCGTAGGCAATGCCGGTTTCGGCGCGCAATTCGTCGAGGCAGTCGCGGCTGTACTCGGACAGACGCACCATGCGCTCTTTGTTCACCGCGTAACGGCTGGCGGTGCAGTTGCGCAGCATCTGCGCCATCCACAGGTATTGGTCGATATTGGCAGTGGCCTTGATCGCCAATGGCGCGTGACGCTGCAACAGCCACTTGATGGCTTTGAGCGGCACGCCCGGTGCGGCCCACGGTGAGGCATAACCCGGCGAAACCTGCCCGGCGTTGGCGAAACTGGTTTCCATGGCCGGCGCTGGCTGACGGTCCACGACCGTCACTTCAAAGCCGGCTCGTGCCAGATAATAGGCACTGGCGGTACCGATGACGCCGCTACCCAAGACCAGAACGCGCATTTTCATATCCCTCATCGCGGCTTACCGCTGACGTTTATTGTGCAGACCGAAGATGTGGGCAGTTTAAAAAAGATTAGCCAGTGCTTTTCACTATATAAGTGCTTATATTTGGCGACAATTCTCGGCAAAAACCCTTTTCACGGAGGCGCATCCCCTATGCGGACCAACACTCAGACCAAACGTGAGCTGGACAAGATCGACCGCAACATCCTGCGGATTCTGCAAGCGGACGGGCGTATCTCCTTCACCGAACTGGGGGAAAAGGTCGGCCTCTCCACCACCCCCTGCACTGAACGGGTACGGCGCCTGGAGCGCGAAGGGATCATCATGGGCTACAACGCCCGGCTGAATCCGCAGCACCTGAAGGGTAGTCTGTTGGTGTTCGTCGAGATCAGTCTCGACTACAAATCCGGCGATACTTTCGAAGAGTTCCGACGCGCGGTGCTGAAACTGCCCCACGTACTTGAATGCCATTTGGTGTCAGGGGACTTCGATTACCTGGTGAAAGCGCGGATTTCCGAAATGGCCTCGTACCGCAAATTGCTGGGCGACATCCTGCTCAAGTTGCCGCATGTGCGCGAATCCAAGAGCTATATCGTGATGGAAGAAGTGAAAGAGAGTTTGAGTCTGCCGATTCCGGATTGAGCCCTACACCAACACCTGCCGGGTACTGGCCATGTATTCGTGGATCTGCTTCTCGACCCGCGGGTGAATCAGCTCCACTGGCCGCCGTCCATTGGGGCATGGCAATGTCTTGGTGGTACCGAACAGACGGCAGATCAATGGGCGCTCGTCATACACCGTGCAGCCGTTGGGCCCCAGATGGACGCAATTGAGTTCGTCCATCGCCGCGTCCTGCTCGGCCCGGGTCTTGCGCGGCAGGCGGGACATTTCTTCGGGCGAGGTGGTGACCGGCCCACAGCAATCATGGCAGCCGGGCACGCACTCGAAGGTGGGAATCTGCTGGCGCAGCGCGCGAATTTTCTGACTGTTGCAGCTCATCGAAGCGGTGACCCGAATGCGGAATAGACCGGGATTCTGACGCAAAAGCCCCAATCCAGACAGCGCCAACCGACCAATGTTGCCCGTATCCGAAGGGGCGGCTTATGCTCCGTCAACTTTTTCAAACACACGCATCAGGATGACGTCCATGAACGCCCCCGTTCAGCAACCTGCCCCTAACCACCGGCACGTCGCCTCTTATTACGCCGCCAGCAGCCTGCCGCAACCCGACCTTCCAACACTCACAGGTGAGCTGGTTGCAGACGTGTGCGTGGTGGGCGGCGGGTTCTCGGGGCTGAACACCGCGCTGGAACTGGCTGAACGAGGCTTGCGCGTGGTGCTCCTTGAAGCGCACAAGATCGGTTGGGGCGCCAGCGGACGTAATGGCGGGCAATTGATTCGCGGCGTCGGCCATGGCCTCGATCAGTTCACCAACGTGATCGGCGCAGACGGCGTGCGTCAGATGAAACTGATGGGACTGGAAGCGGTGGAAATCGTCCGACAGCGAATCGAGCGCTTTCAGATCGCTTGCGACCTGACCTGGGGCTACTGCGACCTCGCCAACAAGGCCCATGACCTGGAAGGCTTCGCTGAAGACGCCAGCGAGCTGCGCAGGCTCGGTTACCGTTACGAAACCCGTCTGCTGCAAGCCAACGAAATGCACAGCGTGGTGGGTTCCGATCGCTATGTCGGTGGTTTGATCGACATGGGCTCCGGGCATCTGCACCCACTGAACCTGGCACTGGGCGAAGCGGCCGCAGCCCGGCAATTGGGCGCCAAACTGTTTGAGCAATCGGCTGTAACCCGCATCGATTATGGCCGCGAGGTCAAGGTCCACACCGCCCGGGGCTCGGTCCGCGCCAAGACCCTGGTGCTGGGCTGCAACGCCTACCTCAACGATCTCAACCCGCAACTTGGCGGCAAGGTGCTGCCCGCCGGCAGTTACATCATCGCCACCGAACCCTTGAGTGAAGAGCAGGCTCACGCGCTGCTGCCGCAGAACATGGCGGTCTGCGATCAACGGGTAGCGCTGGATTATTACCGACTCTCGGCGGACCGCCGCCTGCTGTTCGGCGGCGCCTGCCATTATTCAGGACGCGATCCGAAAGACATCGCCGCATACATGCGTCCGAAGATGCTGGCGGTGTTCCCGCAACTGGCCGGGGTGAAAATCGACTATCAGTGGGGCGGGATGATCGGCATCGGGGCTAATCGCCTGCCGCAGATCGGCCGGCTCAAGGAGCAACCGAATGTGTATTACGCCCAGGCCTATTCTGGTCATGGCGTAAACGCCACGCACCTGGCAGGCAAGTTGTTGGCTGAGGCCATCAGCGGCCAGCACAGTGGTGGTTTCGATCTGTTTGCCAAGGTGCCGCACATTACCTTTCCAGGCGGCAAACATTTGCGCTCGCCGTTGTTGGCGTTGGGAATGCTTTGGCATCGTCTTAAAGAACTGGCCTGAACCCTTGCAGGAGCTGCCGAAGGCTGCACCTGCAAGGGATCGCGGTTCATCTCACAGATGCCAGAAAGGTTTAAGCCCCTCCTCCCGCGCCTGCTCCCGACTCAACCCGACATCCTTGAGTTGCTCCGGCGTCAGCTCCAACAACGCCTTACGCGTGTGCAGACGATGCCAGAACAGACCCCAGCGCCCCAGGCAGGACGGTGCGTTGCACATAATTGCCTCGCGCGCGCCGTTCTGTTGCCCTGCCGCCAGTTCCTGACTGTGTAACGTCAGCCGCACATCGCTCAAGCCGTTCATTTTCGTCGCTCCTGTTTACTTGGGTAGCCAGAGCTTTCATGATGCGCGGACGGCAAAAAGCATTACAGATTCAACAGGGCAGTATTAATTCCATACAGTTTTTCTGTTCCAGCCTCTGAATCGCTTATTTTTGCCCCATCTGTATTGGTTAACCGAATCACCCACATCGAGACTGCACCATGACCCTTTACGTCAACCTCGCCGAGTTGCTCGGCACACGTATCGAACAGGGCTTCTATCGCCCCGGTGACCGGCTACCCTCGGTGCGGGCGCTGAGTGTCGAGCACGGGGTCAGCCTGAGCACGGTGCAACAGGCCTATCGAGTGCTGGAAGACGTAGGCCTGGCGATGCCCAAACCCAAATCCGGCTATTTCGTACCGGTGAGCCGCGAACTGCCAGAGCTACCCGTGGTCGGCCGCCCAGCCCAACGACCGGTGGATATTTCACAGTGGGATCAGGTGCTGGAACTGATCCGCGCCGTGCCGCGCAAGGATGTCGTGCAGTTGGGCCGCGGTATGCCGGACATCACCTCGCCGACCATGAAACCGCTGCTGCGCAACCTCGCACGTATCAGCCGCCAGCAGGACATGCGAGGCCTGTATTACGACAACATCTGCGGCACCCTCGAACTGCGCGAACAAATCGCCCGCCTGATGCTCGATTCCGGCTGCCAATTGAGCGCCAACGATCTGGTGATCACTACCGGTTGCCACGAAGCGCTGTCGACCAGCATCCGCGCCATCTGCGGACCGGGTGACATCGTCGCAGTGGATTCGCCAAGCTTTCACGGCGCCATGCAGACCCTCAAGGGCCTGGGCATGAAAGCGCTGGAAATCCCCACCGACCCGCTCACCGGCATCAGCCTCGAAGCGTTGGAACTGGCGTTGGAGCAATGGCCGATCAAAGCCATACAGTTGACCCCCAACTGTAACAACCCGCTGGGCTACATCATGCCGGAGTYACGCAAACGTGCGCTGTTGAACCTCGCACAGCGTTTCGACGTGGCGATTATCGAGGACGATGTGTATGGCGAACTGGCCTACACCTACCCCCGCCCGCGCACGATCAAATCCTTCGACGAAGACGGCCGCGTCCTGCTCTGCAGTTCCTTTTCCAAGACCCTGGCACCGGGCCTGCGCATTGGCTGGGTCGCGCCGGGCCGGTATCTGGAGCGCGTGCTGCACATGAAGTACATCAGCACCGGCTCCACCGCGACGCAACCACAGATTGCAATTGCCGAATTTCTCAAGGCCGGGCACTTCGAACCGCATTTGCGGCGGATGCGGATGCAATACCAGCGCAATCGCGACGCGATGATCGATTGGGTCACCCGTTATTTCCCGGCCGGCACCCGCGCCAGCCGTCCGCAAGGCAGCTTCATGCTGTGGGTTGAGCTGCCGGAGGGCTTCGACACCCTGAAACTCAATCGTGCACTGCATGATCAGGGCGTACAGATTGCCGTGGGCAGTATCTTTTCCGCCTCGGGCAAATACCGTAATTGCCTGCGGATGAACTACGCTGCCAAAACGACCCCGCAGATTGAAGAAGCTGTGCGCAAGGTCGGTGCGACAGCAATCAAACTGCTGGCGGAAACCGACTGACCTTTCTTCGGGATACGGCGTCCATATGCTATCCGCCACCATCCGGAATATGCGCCGTGAGAATCAGACAGCCCCTGCTTGCTCTGCTGTTACTCGCCTCGTTCCTGGGTGGCTGCACGACGCTCCACGTCCCTCGCGAACCGAGCCAGGCCCTGCCGGCGACCGACTCTGCTTTCGGCCGCTCGATCCAGGCCCAGGCCGCTCCCCACCAGGGTCAGTCGGGCTTCCGCTTGCTATCCGATAGCACCGAGGCCTTCACCGCCCGCGCCGAGCTGATTCGAAATGCCCAAAGCAGCCTCGATTTGCAGTATTACATCGTCCATGACGGCATCAGCACACGGATACTGATCAGCGAGCTGCTCAAAGCCGCCGACCGAGGCGTGCGAGTGCGGATTCTGCTCGACGACACCACCAGCGATGGCCTGGACCAGATCATCGCAACCCTCGCTGTCCATCCGAAGATTCAGATCCGCGTCTTCAACCCGCTGCACCTGGGCCGCAGCACCGTCGTGACGCGTACCATGGGCCGGCTGTTCAACCTGTCGCAGCAACATCGCCGCATGCACAACAAACTGTGGGTGGCGGACAATAGCGTGGCAATCGTGGGCGGGCGCAACCTGGGGGATGAGTATTTCGATGCCGAGCCCAAACTGAATTTCACCGACATCGACATGCTCAGTGTCGGCCCGGCTGCAGAGCAGTTGGGACACAGCTTCGACCAATACTGGAACAGCGCCCTGAGCAAGCCGATCGAGCAGTTTCTCTCAAGCAGGCCGAGCGCCAGGGACCTGAGAAATACCCGGACCCGCCTGGACGAATCCCTGGAAGAAACGCGCAAACAGAACCACGCGCTCTATCTGCAGTTGATGACCTACACCACTCATCCACGCATGGACGTTTGGCGGCAGGAATTGATCTGGGCCTGGAACAAGGCGCTATGGGACGCACCGAGCAAGGTGTTGTCCGACGGAGAACCTGATCCGCACTTGCTGCTGACCACCCAGTTGGCGCCTGAACTCAACGGGGTCAGCAAAGAGCTGATCATGATCTCGGCCTACGTCGTACCCGGCCAACCGGGACTGGTGTACCTGACCGGTCGCGCCGATGCCGGGGTGTCGGTCAGTTTGCTGACCAACTCACTGGAAGCCACCGATGTTCCCGCCGTGCATGGTGGGTATGCGCCTTATCGCAAAGCCTTGCTGGAGCATGGCGTGCAGCTGTTCGAATTACGCCGCCAGCCCGGGGACAACGGCGGCAGCGGACCGAGCCTGTTTCACAGAGGATCATCCAACCAAAGCTCCGATTCCAGCCTGCACAGCAAGGCCATGATCTTCGACCGACAAAAAACCTTCATCGGCTCATTCAATTTCGACCCGCGCTCGGTGCTCTGGAACACCGAAGTCGGGGTGCTGGTGGACAACCCGGAACTTGCCGAGCGTGTGCGCGAACTGGCGCTGGAGGGTATGGCCCCGGCCCTCAGCTATCACGCGCGACTGGAAAAGGGTCAGATAGTCTGGATCACCGAAGACGACGGTAAGCAGCACACATTGACCAAGGAACCGGGGAGCTGGTGGCGGCATTTCAATTCGTGGTTCAGCAGTACGATTGGCCTGGAGAAAATGCTGTAGTCAGGAGTCTGGTGATAAATTGTGGCGAGGGAGCTTGCTCCCGCTCGGCTGCGCAGCAGTCGCAAATCGACGTCCACGCTCCACCTGAGTAAGCGACAGCACATGATTTAGGGCCGCTGCGCGCCCCAGCGGGAGCAAGCTCCCTCGCCACAGGTTTTGTGCAGCGCTCAGGCCGGCTCGGCAACCACTCCAAACGCCCCTTGCCGCGATACCAGAATCACCAACCCCAACGCGCCCGCCGCCATCAGCAACGGCAAGGCGTGCCCGCTGACCCACTGGCTCCCGGCACCGGCCGCCAACGGCCCGATCAGGCAACCGATCCCCCACAGCTGCGCGATATGGGCATTGGCCCGCACCAGCGCATCGTCGCGATAACGCTCACCGATCAGGATCAGCGACAAGGTGAACAGACCGCCAGCGCTGGCGCCAAACAACACCCACAGCGGCCAGATCAGCAACGTATCGATCAGCAATGGAATCGCCAGGCTCGACAGCAGCAAGAGCATCGCGCAGCCGGTAAACAATGTACGCCGCGACAAGCGATCAGCCAGCGCACCAATCGGCAATTGCAGCAAGGCATCCCCCACCACCACCGTACTGACCATCGCCAGGGCGATTTCCGTGGTGAAGCCCTGACGCAGGCAGTAGACCGGCAACAAGGTCAGGATCATCGCTTCGAACGCAGCAAACAGCGACACCGCCCAGGCAATTGCCGGCAGGCCGCGGCAGAAGTTCAGCAAATCGTTGAGGGTCACGCTGCAGGCCTCACTGGTGGGCGCTCCGCTACGGCCCAGCAGCAGGAACGGTGACGTCATCAGCAAACCGACGCCCACCCAGAAACCGTAATCGTGCTCGGTGCCCAACGCCCCCAACAGTAGCGGCCCGGCCAGCTGACTCAGCGCATAACTGCTGCCATACAGCGCTACCAATCGGCCGCGCCATTGCTCGACCACCAGTTGGTTGATCCAGCTTTCACCAAGGATGAAGACGAGTGTCAGGATCACCCCGATCATCAACCGCAGCACCAGCCAGATCGGGTAGCTCGGCCATAGCGCTAGTAAGCCGATGGACACCGCCCCGGCCCACAGGCACAGGCGCATCAGATTGGCCGTGCCAAGACGGGCCGCGAGATGGCTGGAGATCTTCGCCCCCAGCAACACGCCAATGGCCGGCATCGCCGCCATCACGCCAATCGCGAACGAGCCGTAACCCCAGCCTTCCAGGCGCAGCGACACTAACGGCATGCTGACGCCCAGGGCCAGGCCGACACTCAAGACAGACGCCAAGACGGCGAAATAAGTCGCCCAACGCATGTTCCACGCTCCTGTGGATTGCTATTTTTACTGGCCGCACAAAGTAAATGTGGGAGCGGGCTTGCTCGCGAAGAGGCCATCACATCCAACATCATCGTTGGCTGTTACGGCGCCTTCGCGAGCAAGCCCGCTCCCACAGGGGATCTGTGTCGCTCGGGAGCCCGATGTTCGATCGGGCTCCACACAGGCTTACAACTTGATCCAGGTCGCCTTCAGCTCGGTGTACTTGTCGAACGCGTGCAATGACTTGTCGCGACCGTTCCCGGACTGTTTGAAGCCACCGAACGGCGCGGTCATGTCGCCGCCATCGTACTGGTTGACCCAAACGCTACCCGCACGCAATGCCTTGGCGGTGAGGTGGGCCTTCGAGATGTCCGTGGTCCATACTGCCGCCGCGAGGCCGTAAGGGGTGTCGTTGGCAATCGCAACGGCTTCTTCGGCGGTATCGAAAGTGATCACCGACAACACCGGGCCAAAGATTTCTTCCTGGGCAATTTTCATCGCGTTGCTGACACCGTCGAAAATCGTCGGCTCGACGTAGGTGCCCCCGGTTTCCTGAAGAATACGCTTGCCGCCAGCCACCAGCTTGGCGCCATCGGTATGACCGGATTCGATGTAGGACAGCACGGTGTTCATCTGCTGGGTATCCACCAGCGCACCGACGTTGGTCACCGGGTCCAGCGGATTGCCCGGCTTCCAGGCCTTGAGGGCTTCGATCACCAGTGGCAGGAATTTGTCTTTGATCGAACGCTCGACCAGCAGGCGCGAACCGGCGGTGCAGACTTCGCCCTGGTTGAAGGCAATAGCGCTGGCAGCCGATTCGGCGGCGGCTTGCAGGTCCGGCGCATCGGCGAACACGATGTTCGGGCTCTTGCCACCGGCTTCAAGCCAGACACGCTTCATGTTCGATTCGCCGGAGTAGATCAGCAGTTGCTTGGCGATCTTGGTCGAACCGGTAAACACCAGGGTGTCGACATCATTGTGCAAGGCCAGGGCCTTGCCGACGGTATGACCGTAACCCGGCAGCACGTTCAGCACACCTTTCGGGATGCCGGCTTCAACTGCCAGCGCTGCAATACGAATAGCCGTCAGCGGCGATTTTTCCGAAGGCTTGAGGATCACTGAGTTACCGGTGGACAGCGCCGGGCCGAGTTTCCAGCAGGCCATCATCAACGGGAAGTTCCACGGCACGATCGCACCGACCACACCGACCGGCTCGCGAGTCACCAGCCCCAACTGATCGTGCGGGGTGGCGGCGACTTCGTCGTAGAGCTTGTCGATGGCCTCACCACTCCAGCTCAGGGCTTGCGCCGCGCCAGGAACGTCGATGTACAGGGAATCGCTGATCGGCTTGCCCATGTCCAGGGTTTCGAGCAGGGCCAGCTCTTCGGCGTGCTGTTTCAGCAGGCCGGCAAAACGAATCATGGTGGCTTTGCGCTTGGTCGGCGCCAGGCGCGACCAGGCGCCGGAATTGAACGTGGCGCGAGCGTTTTCCACGGCGCGCTGGGCGTCGGCGGCGTCACAGCTGGCAATCTTGCCCAGCAGACGGCCATCGACAGGGCTGATGCACTCGAACGTTTCACCGGAGACTGCATCGGTGTATTCGCCATTGATGTAGGCACGGCCTTCGATCTTCAGATCGCGAGCCCGTTGTTCCCAGTCGGCACGAGTCAGGGTGGTCATACGAGTGTCCTCCTCTTATTGAATACGAGCGCCCGCGCTCTTCGCGGGTGCTGTCAGGAATTCTGCCCGGCCAGCCTGCTTTTCGGCTCAAGGCAACCGTTACCCTAAACCAGCGACGGGTGAAGTTTCAATATATTTGACAAAGGGCCGTTAAATGGCCTTGCGATGTTCATTTTAATAAACATAGACTTTCAACTTTCCAGTCAGTCGCGCCGCAATCACGTGGGAATACCAACATGAGCATTCAGGATATCGTCGATTTCAGTCAGGCCACCACCCAGCCCGATCGCTATCGGCCAGACCCGGCCAAAGTCCTCAAGGGCGACCCCGAACAAACGGTGTACAACCACTACAACAGCCCGTGCGGCCAGATGAGTGCAGGTGTCTGGGAAGGCGAAGTCGGTCAGTGGCGGGTGAACTACACCGAACACGAATACTGCGAAATCGTTCAGGGGGTGTCAGTGCTTCGCGATGACAACGGCGGCGCCAAGACCCTGCGCGTGGGCGATCGCTTCGTGATTCCGGCCGGTTTCAAAGGCACCTGGGAAGTGCTGGAGCCGTGCCGCAAGATTTATGTGGTGTTTGAACAGAAGGCTTGAGGGTTTGTGCCGCTTGAACCGACAGGCAACAAAAAAGGCCCGTATCTCGCGATACGGGCCTTTTTCGTAAGGAGGAAAAATCAATTACTTGATTTTGCCTTCTTTGTAGATCACGTGCTTACGAACAACCGGATCATATTTCTTGATCTCGATTTTGTCCGGAGTAGTGCGCTTGTTCTTGTCGGTAGTGTAGAAGTGACCAGTACCGGCGCTCGAAATCAAACGAATCAATTCACGCATGATTAGCTCCCTTAGATCTTGCCATCGCGACGGATTTCGGCCAGCACGACATCAATGCCACGCTTGTCGATGATACGCATGCCTTTGGCAGATACGCGCAGACGCACAAAACGTTTCTCGGACTCAACCCAGAAGCGGTGATGCTGCAGGTTCGGCAGGAAACGACGACGGGTTTTGTTGTTTGCGTGGGAAATGTTATTCCCAGTCACCGGACCCTTACCGGTAACTTGACAGACTCTCGACATGCCTCAGCCCTCTAAAACCACATGCCCAACCCGGCATGGGTTGGCCGCTTAATCTCTCAGTCATTTGGCGCCAGGCGCCGCGTTTCTTTAAGGGTCTTACCGGCTACACCTACAAACGAAGGAACCGGGCCCCTAGAAAAGAGCGCTGCTTTATACCAGAAAGACCAGAGAGCAACAACAACCGGTGTGAATTGAGTTGATAAAAACCCGTTTTTTCGGGCGCCGAGCGCCTTGGGCAAAGGCTAAGCCCGATAGCGACCGCTCGTCGCAGAGAATCGGCCAACGGGACAATTCAGGGTTTTTCTCAACCGTCACTCACCGAAAACAATCGCCCATACTCCCCTGAAAATGAAAAAGGGGATAGTCATTTGCAAAAGAGCCCACTAGGGTAAGCCTTTTCCAGACTGCACTTGCAGATGGGCCTTCGATCTGTAAAGGAATCCGACCATGCGCCTCGCTGCCCTACCACTGTTGCTCGCCCCGCTTCTGCTGAGCCCCCTGGCCCATGCCGCCGCCCTGAGCGTCTGCACCGAGGCCAGTCCGGAAGGGTTCGACGTGGTGCAATACAACTCGTTGACCACCACCAACGCCTCGGCCGACGTGCTGATGAACCGCCTGGTGGACTTCGACACGGCCAGCGGCAAAGTGGTCGCCAGCCTCGCGGACAGCTGGGACGTCACGCCCGACGGCCTGACCTACGTCTTCAAGTTGCATCCGCAGGTGAAATTTCACCGCACCGAGTATTTCAGCCCGACGCGCGACCTGACCGCCGAAGACGTGAAATTCAGTTTCGACCGCATGCTCGATCCGGCAAACCCGTGGCACAAAATCGCCCAGAGCGGCTTCCCGCACGCTCAGTCGATGCAGTTACCGACACTGATCAAAAAGATCGACGCCTTGGACCCGCTCACCATCCGCTTCACCCTCGATCACCCGGACTCGACGTTCCTGCCGACCCTGACCATGGGCTTCGCCTCGATCTATTCGGCCGAGTACGCCGAGCAACTGATGAAGGCCGGCACTCCGGAGAAGCTCAACAGCCAGCCGATCGGTAGCGGCCCGTTCATCTTCACGCGTTTCCAGAAAGATGCCTCGATTCGCTATAAGGCCAACCGCGACTACTTCCAGGGCAAGCCATCGGTGGACCCGTTGATCTTCGCGATCACCCCGGACGCCAACGTGCGCTTGCAGAAATTGCGCCGCAACGAGTGTCAGATCGCCCTGTCGCCGAAACCGCTGGACGTGCAGGCTGCGAAGCAGGAGCCGACCCTGAAGGTGGAAAAGACTGACGCCTTCATGACCGCATTCGTCGGCATCAATAGCCAACATCCGCCGCTGGACAAGCCGGAAGTGCGCCAGGCAATCAACCTGGCGTTCGACAAGGCCAACTACCTCAAGGCCGTATTCGAAGACACCGCCGAACCTGCCAATGGGCCCTACCCACCCAACACCTGGAGCTATGCCAAAAACTTGCCGGGCTACCCGCATGATGTCGAGAAAGCCCGGGCATTGATGGCCAAGGCCGGGCTCAAGAACGGTTTTCAGACCACCATCTGGACCCGTCCTTCCGGCAGCCTGCTGAACCCCAACCCGAGCCTCGGTGCGCAATTGCTTCAGTCCGACCTGGCGGAAATCGGCATTCAAGCAGAGATCCGCGTGATCGAATGGGGCGAACTGATTCGCCGCGCCAAGGCCGGCGAGCATGACCTGCTGTTCATGGGCTGGGCCGGCGACAACGGTGACCCGGACAACTTCCTCACGCCGCAGTTTTCCTGTGCGGCGATCAAAGCCGGCACCAACTTCGCCCGTTACTGCAACCAGGATCTGGACAAGCTGATCAGCGCCGGCAAGACCACTGGCGAGCAAGGTGTACGCACCAAGCTCTACGAACAGGCCCAGGCGCAAATACAGCAACAGGCATTGTGGCTGCCACTGGCCCACCCCACGGCCTTCGCCCTGACGCGCAAAGACGTCGAGGGTTATCGGGTCAGCCCGTTTGGCCGGCAGGATTACTCCAAGGTCAACTTCAAGTAATCAGCGTCACCACAAAAGCCGTGGGAGCAGGCTCGCTCACAGTGACTCATCTAGCCTTTCCTCTTCACATCCACCCGTACTCGGCCATGGACAACGGATCGCCATCACCGACGATGAAATGGTCGAGCACCCGCACATCGATCAGGTCCAGCGCTTCTTGCAGGCGCTTGGTCAGCATCCGGTCGGCTTGACTGGGATTGGAGTTACCCGACGGATGGTTGTGGCAGAGGATCAACGCTGCGGCGTTGTGGGCCAAAGCGCGTTTAACCACTTGTCTTGGATAGACACTGGTACTGTCGATGGAGCCGCGAAACAGCACTTCAAAGGTCAGCACTTGATGTTTTGAATCCAGAAACAGACAGCCGAATACCTCGTGAGGCTCATGGCGCAGCATCGACTTCAGGTAATCACGAACCGCCTGCGGATTTTCCAGTGCCGATTTCTGGCGCACACGTTCGGCTAAATGCCGCCTGCCCATTTCCTGTGCCGCTTGCAACTGAGCGAATTTCGCCGGCCCGAGCCCCAATTGCCTGCTGAATGCAGTTTGATCGGCTTCGAGCAGTAAACGCAGGCTGCCAAACTGATTCAACAGATGCCGTGCCAGATCTACTGCACTTTTACCCGATACACCGGTACGTAAAAAAATCGCTAGCAACTCGGCGTCCGAAAGACTCGCCGAACCCAACTCAAGTAACCTCTCCCGCGGTCGCTCCGCCGCTGGCCAATCGCGAATGCTCATAACACCTCCATGTAAGTGGGCGCCGCTGTTCCGTAGCGGTCGCTGTGATATCGTAGCCCATCTTTTTTGCGGGCGATTTCACCCCTGGGGAGGGGGTATCGCCATGCAGTCATCAACGAAATGAAAGGCAGACCTATGCAGCGGCTGTATCGGAAACGCATCGTTCTGGGCGTCGGCGGCGGCATTGCTGCCTACAAGAGCGCCGAGCTGGTTCGCCGCCTGATCGACCAGGGCGCCGAAGTGCGCGTGGTCATGACCCGTGGCGGCAGCGAATTCATTACCCCGCTGACCATGCAGGCCCTGTCCGGGCACCCGGTCCACCTGGACCTGCTGGACCCGGCGGCCGAAGCCGCCATGGGTCACATCGAACTGGCCAAATGGGCCGACCTGGTATTGATCGCCCCCGCCACTGCGGACCTGATCGCTCGCCTGGCCCAAGGCATTGCCAACGACCTGCTGACCACGCTGGTGCTGGCCACCGACGCGGTAGTCGCCGTGGCGCCGGCGATGAATCAAGCCATGTGGCGCGACCCGGCGACCCAGGCCAACCTGCAAACCCTCGCAAGCCGCGACTTCAAAGTCTTCGGCCCGGCCTCCGGCAGCCAGGCCTGCGGCGACGTCGGCATGGGCCGCATGCTCGAAGCCACCGACCTCGCCCAGTGCGCGGCAGACTGCTTCCAGCGCCAGGCGCTGACCGGCAAACACGTGCTGATCACCGCCGGCCCGACCCAGGAAAACATCGACCCGGTGCGCTACATCACCAACCACAGCTCCGGCAAAATGGGCTTTGCCCTGGCCGAAGCCGCGGTAGAAGCCGGCGCCCGCGTGACCCTGATCACCGGCCCGGTGCACCTGCCGACTCCGGATCGCGTCACGCGCATCGACGTGGTCAGCGCCCGGGACATGCTCGCCGCTTGTGAAGCCGCGATTCCTTGCGACCTGTTCATCGCCTCGGCAGCGGTCGCGGACTACCGTCCGGAAGTCGTGGCCCCACAGAAACTCAAGAAAGACCCTACAAGCGGCGACGGCTTGTTGCTACAGATGGTACGCAACCCAGACATTCTGGCCACCATCGCCACCCGTCCCGACCGTCCGTTCAGTGTCGGCTTTGCCGCCGAAACCGAACACCTGCTCGACTACGCTGCCCGCAAGTTGAAAGACAAGAACCTCGACCTGATCGTCGCCAACGACGTCGCCAACCCGAGTATTGGCTTCAACAGCGAAGAAAACGCCTGCAGCGTGATCGACCGTGAGCTGCACGCCACTATTTTTGCCCAGACCAGCAAAGGCAAGATTGCCCGCCAGCTGATCACTTTTATCGCCGAACGTCTGAACCAGGTTTAATTTACATGCACGCTTTGCAAGCCAAGATCCTCGACCCACGCATCGGCAGCGAATTTCCGCTGCCGCAGTACGCCACGCCCGGCTCCGCCGGCCTCGACCTGCGCGCCATGCTGGAAAAAGACACTGTCATCAAGCCGGGCGAGACCCTGCTGATCCCTACCGGCCTGTCGGTGTACATCGGCGATCCGGGCCTGGCGGCCTTGATTCTGCCGCGCTCAGGCCTGGGCCATAAGCACGGCATCGTGCTGGGCAACCTGGTCGGCCTGATCGACTCCGATTACCAGGGCCCGCTGATGGTGTCGTGCTGGAACCGTGGCCAGACCGACTTCAACATGGTCGTTGGCGAACGCCTCGCACAACTTGTTCTGGTACCAGTGGTTCAAGCGCACTTCGAAATGGTCGAAGAGTTCGTCGAAACCCAGCGCGGCACTGGCGGGTTCGGACATTCAGGCAGTCACTGATATGCCCTCTGTGGCGAGCGAGCTTGCTCGCGCTGAGCAGCGAAGCTGCCCCACGACTCTGGCAACTATTGCCGACGTTGTGAGTGCTGCGCATTCAAGCGGGAGCAAGCTCCCTCGCCACAAATCACACAGACGTCATCTGGAAGGTTTACCACTGAAAATCAAGGCATTGATCGACCCAATACTCGTCGACATTGGTGACATGGCCTTTTCGCACCACGAACTCTCTGCGGAAAACGCCGTCATACCCTTCAGTCCGAGCCAGCCGACGAGTTCTTCGCCGGCAGGTCTAGCCACTTTCGAGATGGAGCATTCCTACAGATGAGCACCCCAGCCCAAGTCGCACCCAAGTTCCCCGACAGCATCTTCCGCGCCTACGACATTCGTGGCACCGTCCCGGAATTCTTGAACGCGGAAACGGCTTATTGGCTCGGCCGCGCCATCGGCTCCCAGAGCCTGGCCCAGGGCGAGCCCAATGTGTCCGTCGGCCGCGACGGTCGCCTGTCCGGCCCGGAACTGGTGGAACAACTGATTCAGGGCCTGGCCGACAGCGGTTGCCACGTCAGCGACGTCGGCCTGGTGCCAACGCCAGCGCTGTACTACGCCGCCAACGTACTGGCCGGCAAATCCGGGGTGATGCTCACCGGCAGCCACAACCCGTCGAACTACAACGGCTTCAAGATCGTCATAGCTGGCGATACCCTGGCCAACGAACAGATCCAGGCCCTGCACGACCGCCTCAAGACCAACAACCTGAGCAGCGGCAAGGGCAGCATCACCAAGGTCGAGATCCTCGACCGCTACAACACCGAAATCGTCCAGGACATCAAACTCGCCCGCCGCCTGAAAGTGGTGGTCGATTGCGGCAATGGCGCGGCCGGCGTGATTGCCCCGCAACTGATCGAAGCCCTGAACTGCGAAGTCATCCCGCTGTTCTGCGATGTCGATGGCAACTTCCCGAACCATCACCCGGACCCGGGCAAGCTGGAAAACCTGGTAGACCTGATCGCCAAGGTCAAGGAAACCAACGCCGACCTGGGCCTGGCCTTCGACGGTGATGGCGACCGCGTGGGCGTGGTCACCAACACCGGCAGCGTCGTGTTCCCGGACCGCCTGCTGATGCTGTTCGCCAAGGATGTGGTAGCACGCAACCCCGACGCGGAAATCATCTTCGACGTCAAATGCACCCGTCGCCTGATCCCGCTGATCAAAGAATATGGCGGTCGCCCACTGATGTGGAAAACAGGTCACTCGCTGATCAAAAAGAAAATGAAACAATCCGGCGCCCTGTTGGCCGGCGAAATGAGCGGGCATATCTTCTTCAAGGAGCGCTGGTTCGGTTTCGACGACGGCATTTACAGCGCCGCGCGGCTGCTGGAGATCCTCAGCAAAGAGAAATCCACCGCGGAAGAGTTGTTCGCGACCTTCCCGAACGATATTTCTACGCCGGAAATCAATATCCATGTGACCGAAGAGAGCAAATTCAGCATCATTGATGCACTGCACGACGCACAGTGGGGTGAAGGCGCCGACCTGACCACCATTGACGGCGTGCGAGTCGACTATGCCAAAGGCTGGGGCCTGGTTCGCGCCTCCAACACCACACCGGTGCTGGTGCTGCGCTTCGAGGCCGATGACGAGGCTGAATTGCAGCGCATCAAGGATGTATTCCACGTCCAGCTGAAGCGCGTTGCACCTGATCTCCAACTACCGTTTTGATCTATTGAAGCACCCGGAGCCCTGAATGACCCTCGAACGCGAAGCCGCCGCCAACACCGCCAAGGTCCTGTCCGAAGCGCTGCCTTACATTCGCCGCTATGTCGGCAAGACGCTGGTGATCAAATACGGCGGCAACGCGATGGAAAGCGAGGAGCTGAAAACCGGCTTCGCCCGCGACATCGTGCTGATGAAAGCCGTCGGCATCAACCCGGTGGTGGTTCACGGCGGCGGCCCGCAAATCGGCGACCTGCTCAAGCGACTGTCGATCGAGAGCCACTTTGTCGATGGCATGCGCGTCACCGACGCCGCGACCATGGACGTGGTGGAAATGGTCCTCGGCGGCCAGGTCAACAAGGACATCGTCAACCTGATCAACCGTCACGGCGGCAGCGCCATCGGCCTGACCGGTAAAGACGCCGAGCTGATTCGCGCGAAGAAGCTCACCGTCACCCGCCAGACCCCTGAGATGACCCAGCCGGAAATCATCGACATCGGCCACGTCGGCGAAGTGGTCGGGATCAACACCGACCTGCTGAACCTGCTGGTCAAAGGCGATTTCATTCCGGTGATCGCGCCGATCGGCGTCGGTGCCAACGGCGAGTCGTACAACATCAACGCCGATCTGGTGGCCGGTAAAGTGGCCGAGGCTCTGAAAGCTGAGAAGCTGATGCTGCTGACCAACATTGCCGGCCTGATGGACAAGAGCGGCAAGGTCCTGACCGGCCTGAGCACCCAGCAAGTCGACGACCTGATCGCCGACGGCACCATCTACGGCGGCATGCTGCCGAAGATCCGTTGCGCGCTGGAAGCGGTACAGGGTGGCGTGGGCAGCTCGCTGATCATTGATGGTCGGGTGCCAAATGCAATTCTGCTGGAAATCTTCACCGACACCGGTGTGGGTACGCTGATCAGCAATCGCAAGCGTCCCTGATTCAAAACCTTAAAAAGATCGCAGCCTTCGGCAGCACCTACGGATTTCGGATGTACGAAAAACCTGTAGGAGCTGACGAAGTCTGCGATCTTTTTTATGCGCGCCGGAAATGCCTGACCTGATTGGGCGAAACGTCCGACTTCACGAAGGAAGCAATCTGCATAGGATCTTCTCTGAATCCACAGGAGGTCTACCCATGCAAAAAGACTACGTCCCTTACGGCAGCGATGTTTCACCTGGCACCGATGCCTGTGTCGATTGCGGTCACGAATACTCGAATCAGGGCAAAACATCGATGCCGCCCTGCCCGCAACTCCGCAAGACCGCACACACCCGTCATGGCTGGAGAATTCTGACTGGCCAGGGCGATGCTGTGGCTGATCCGTACCCGGAGAAAACCAATGAACCCAGCGGGATCAAAAAAGCCGAGACATTCAGCAGCACCAGCAAAAAATAATGCTGGGGGACTGGGCCATACATAAACAAAAGACCCCGCTCAACATGCTGAGCGGGGTCTTTTGCTGTCTGCAATCCCTGTGGGAGCGTGATTACACGCCGAACTGGGCGCGGTAGGCTTCAACCGCAGGCAAATGTTGCTTGAGCTGCGGATCGTCAGCCAGGAACTCCAGCACCTGGTTCAGCGAAACGATGCTGATCACCGGAATGCCGAAGTCACGTTCCACTTCCTGGATGGCCGACAACTCACCATTGCCACGCTCCTGACGGTTCAGGGCGATCAGCACACCGGCAGCTTTGGCGCCGTCCTGGGAAGCGATGATCTGCATCACTTCGCGGATGGCGGTGCCCGCGGTGATCACGTCGTCGATGATCAGCACGTCGCCAGTCAATGGCGCGCCAACCAGGCTGCCACCTTCGCCGTGGGCCTTGGCTTCCTTGCGATTGAAGCACCATGGCAGGTCACGGTCGTGATGTTCGGCCAGTGCMACGGCGGTGGCTGCCGCCAACGGGATGCCTTTGTAGGCCGGGCCGAACAGTACGTCGAAGGAAATACCGCTCTCGACGATGGCTGCCGCATAGAAACGGCCCAGCTGTGCCAGGGCCTTCCCTGAGTTGAACAGGCCGGCATTGAAGAAGTATGGACTGGTGCGCCCGGACTTCAGGGTGAACTCACCGAAGCGCAAAACGCCGCGATCGATGGCAAAACGAATGAAATCGCGTTGATACGCTTGCATGAAAAAAACCCCAAATACCACGGATTTAGCTAATTAGGTAGACGCCGTGTATCATACCCGCACGCGATTTTTGGGGCCACTTATGCGGATCATCAGTGTGAACGTCAATGGTATTCAGGCTGCAGTCGAGCGTGGTTTGCTCAGTTGGCTGCAAGCACAGAATGCCGACGTCATCTGCCTGCAGGACACCCGCGCCTCCGCCTTTGAACTGGACGATCCAGCCTTCCAACTGGATGGCTACTTCCTTTATGCCTGCGAAGCCGAAGTTCCCGCCCAAGGTGGCGTGGCTTTGTACTCGCGGTTGCAACCGAAGGCTGTCATCAGCGGTCTCGGCTTCGAGACGGCCGACCGCTACGGGCGCTACCTGCAAGCCGATTTCGACAAGGTCAGCATCGCGACCTTGCTGCTCCCTTCGGGGCAGAATGGCGATGAAGACTTGAACCAGAAGTTCAAGCTAATGGACGACTTCGCCCGTTATCTGGATAAACAGCGACGCAAACGTCGCGAGTACATTTATTGTGGCTCGCTGTACGTGGCGCAACAGAAGCTGGATATCAAGAACTGGCGCGACAGCCAGCAATCCCCGGGCTTCCTGGCGCCTGAGCGTGCCTGGATGGACGAGATTGTCGGCAACATGGGTTATGTCGACGCCCTGCGGGAAGTCAGCCGCGAAGGCGACCAGTACAGCTGGTGGCCGGACAACGAACAGGCCGAGATGCTCAACCTGGGCTGGCGTTTCGACTACCAGTTGCTGACCCCTGGCCTGCGCCGCTTCGTACGCAGCGCACGCCTGCCACGTCAGCCACGGTTCTCGCAGCACGCACCGTTGATCGTGGACTACGACTGGACGCTGACGATCTAAGCGTCTTTTCGCAGATGCAAAAAAGCCGACATTGCTGTCGGCTTTTTTGTGCGTGCTGATTTTACTGCCTGTTATTTGATCAACCGCCAGGTGAAGGGATAGCGGTAAGGCACCCCGTCATTGGCCTTGAGCCCGGCAATGATGCACAGCACCATCGCCCCGATCAGGACCAGCGGCAGCAGCGCAAAACCGATCAACACCAGCATCAGCACGTAACAGATGCCCGAGACCAGGGCCACGGTAATCTGAAAGTTCAGCGCTTCTTTGCCTTGGGCATCGATGAACGGGTCGGCTTCACGCTTCCACTGCCAGAGTATCAGCGGCCCGATCAGGTGACCGAACGGAAACCAGACACCGAGAAACGCCGAGAGGTGACAAAACATCGCCCACTGGCGAGCCTCGGAGCTCGGGGTGGGAAGCAACTGCTGTTCATCACTCATGGCGCTCTCCTTTGCCGGACATCAAAACAATCAGTCAGCCAGTGCAGCCTTCTGCAGTTCGAAAATCTCGATCATGCCTTTCTTCGCCAGTGCCAGCATCGCGTTCAGCTCTTCTGGCTGGAACGGTGCGCCTTCGGCAGTGCCCTGGACTTCGATGAAACCACCAGTGCTGGTCATCACCACGTTGAGGTCAGTCTCGGCAGCCGAGTCTTCCAGGTAGTCGAGGTCAAGCACAGGTTCGCCCTGATACATGCCTACCGAAACGGCAGCGATCATTTGCTTGAGCGGGTCGCCACCTTTGAGGCCGCCGCGCTTCTTGATCACTTTCAAGGCATCGACCAGTGCAACCATGGCGCCGGTGATGGACGCGGTGCGGGTGCCGCCATCAGCCTGGATCACGTCGCAGTCGACGTACAAGGTGACGTCGCCCAGCTTGGACATGTCCAGCGCAGCGCGCAGGGAACGACCAATCAGCCGCTGGATTTCCAGAGTGCGGCCACCTTGCTTGCCGCGGCTCGCCTCACGCTGGTTACGCTCGCCAGTGGCGCGCGGCAGCATGCCGTATTCAGCGGTCAACCAGCCCTGGCCCTGCCCCTTGAGGAAACGCGGCACGCCGTTCTCGACGCTGACGGTGCAGATGACCTTGGTATCACCGAACTCGACCAGTACAGATCCCTCGGCGTGTTTGGTGTAGTTGCGGGTAATGCGGATCGAGCGGAGCTGATCGGCAGCGCGACCACTTGGACGTTTCATAGGGATTACCTGTACGGGGGACGGAAAACTGCCGAGCATTATAGAGCCGTGGGCCGCGAGTGGGCACTTCTAAAAAAATCACCCGACGATTGAAGGCTCTGAATAGAGCGTAGCCGACGGCCTGCAGCCCATTGTCACAGCGTGTGATTGGGCGCATCCGCCCCACTGCGCTACAATCCTGCGCCTTTGCTGCCTGTCGGCTTTAATTCACAGATAGCGGGTCCGCGAACCATGGGTTACGCGCCGACCTGCATTGCGAGGTACCTCCATGGTGCACAGCATGACCGCCTTCGCCCGCGTCGAGAAAGCCGGCGTCCAGGGCACCCTGAGCTGGGAGCTGCGCTCGGTCAACAGCCGCTACCTGGAACCCCATCTGCGCCTGCCGGAATCTTTCCGCGACCTCGAGGGCGCCGTCCGCGAAGCCCTGCGCCAGGGAATTTCCCGGGGCAAGCTCGAATGCACCCTGCGTTTCACCGAAGAAAGCACTGGCAAACCGCTGCAAGTGGACCGCGAGCGCGCCGCGCAATTGGTCGCTGCCGCCGAGACCGTCGCCAGCCTGATCAAGAACCCTGCCGCGCTGAACCCGCTGGAAGTCCTGGCCTGGCCCGGCGTGCTGGTGGCCGACGCCGCCGACCCGCAAGCGCTGAATGCCGAAGCAATGGCGCTGTTCAACCAAGGCCTGAAAGAACTCAAGGCCGGCCGCGAGCGCGAAGGCGCGGAGCTGGCGCGGTTGATCAACGAACGCCTGACGTCCATTGAAGAAGATGTGGTGATCCTGCGTGAGCTGGTCCCGCAGATGCTCGCCACGCAGCGTCAGAAAGTCCTCGACCGCTTCACCGACATGAAGGCCGACCTCGACCCGCAGCGCCTGGAGCAGGAAATGGTCATGCTCGCGCAAAAGAGCGACGTCGCCGAAGAACTGGATCGCCTGAGCACTCACATCATCGAAGTTCGCCGGGTGCTCAAATCCGGCGGCGCTGCCGGTCGACGCCTGGATTTCCTGATGCAGGAGCTCAACCGCGAAGCCAACACACTGGGCTCCAAAGCCTTCGACCCGCGCAGCACCCAAGCGGCGGTCAACCTCAAGGTGTTGATCGAGCAGATGCGCGAACAAGTACAGAATATTGAGTAAGGCAAACCTGACATGACCCACAGTACCGGCACCCTGTACATCATTTCCGCACCTTCTGGTGCGGGCAAGAGCAGCCTGGTCAAAGCCCTGACCGACGCTGATCAGGAGATCCGCGTCTCGGTCTCCCACACCACCCGCGCCATGCGCCCTGGTGAAGTGAACGGCGTGAACTATCACTTCGTCGAACGCAGCGAGTTCGTGAAGATGATCGAGCACGGAGATTTCCTCGAGCGCGCCGAAGTGTTCGGCAATCTCTATGGCACTTCGCAAAGCCACCTGCAGCAGACCCTGGATGAAGGTCACGACCTGATTCTGGAAATTGACTGGCAGGGTGCAGAGCAAGTGCGCAAGTTGATGCCCCAGGCCCGTTCGATCTTCATTCTGCCGCCGTCCCTGGAGGCCCTGCACCAACGCCTGACCAATCGCGGCCAGGACAGTGACGAGATCATCGAAGGCCGGATGCGCGAAGCCGTCAGCGAGATGAGCCATTACGTCGACTACGATTACCTGATCATCAACGACAATTTCGCCCACGCACTGGACGATCTGAAGGCGATTTTCCGCGCCAATCAGCTGCATCAGAAGCGTCAGCAGCAGCGTCATGGCAAATTATTAGCTGAATTGCTCGGCTAATCAGCTCTTCCCAAAACCGCTGCAAGGGCTTTACATTGGTGCTTATAGCGCGTTGAAGAGCCTGGTCAAAAAATCAGCGCTTCCCTAATCGCTGGTGATTTTTTAAACTGTTGAGTCCGCTCGCCCAACCGGGCAGCGCGCATATTGCATTCGCTCCGAGGAATACCATGGCCYGCGTAACCGTTGAAGACTGCCTAGAACACGTGGAAAACCGCTTTGAGCTGGTCATGCTCTCTACCAAGCGTGCCCGTCAACTGGCCACTGGTGGCAAAGAGCCCCTGGTTCAGTGGGAAAACGACAAGCCTACAGTTGTAGCGCTGCGTGAAATCGCTGAAGGCCTGATGAGCTACGAGTTCATCGCCAACGCTGAAATCGTCGAAGACGAACCGCTGTTCGCAGCGTTCGAGGACGAGTCCAACGAGGCAGTATAAGCCATGCCTGGTCGACGTAGCACGGCGCGGGGTCATAGCAAACGGCAGGAATTATCATGCCGAGCATAGACGCCCTCGCCGATCGCTTATCGACCTACCTCGGCAAGGACCAGGTCAACCTGGTCCGCCGAGCGTACTTCTACGCCGAACAAGCCCACGACGGTCAACGCCGCCGCAGCGGTGAGGCGTACGTCACGCATCCTCTTGCGGTGGCGAATATTCTTGCCGACATGCACATGGACCATCAAAGCTTGATGGCTGCAATGCTGCATGACGTGATCGAAGACACCGGTATTGCCAAGGAAGCGCTGCAAGCGCAGTTCGGCGAAACCGTGGCCGAACTGGTCGACGGGGTCAGCAAACTGACCCAGATGAACTTCGAGACCAAAGCCGAAGCCCAGGCCGAAAACTTCCAGAAAATGGCCATGGCCATGGCGCGCGACATTCGCGTGATCCTGGTCAAGCTGGCCGACCGCCTGCACAACATGCGTACCCTGGAAGTGCTGTCCGGCGAAAAACGCCGGCGGATCGCCAAGGAAACCCTGGAAATCTATGCGCCCATCGCCAACCGGCTGGGCATGCACGCCATCCGCATAGAATTCGAAGACCTCGGCTTCAAGGCCATGCACCCGATGCGTTCCGCGCGGATCAACCAGGCGGTCAAACGCGCCCGGGGCAACCGCAAGGAAATCGTCAACAAGATCGAAGAGTCCCTCAGCCACTGCCTGGCCATCGACGGCATCCAGGGTGAGGTCAGCGGTCGTCAGAAACACCTCTATGGCATCTACAAAAAAATGCGCGGCAAGCGTCGGGCCTTCAACGAGATCATGGACGTCTACGCGTTCCGGATCATCGTCGACAAGGTCGATACTTGCTACCGCGTGCTGGGTGCTGTGCATAATTTGTACAAACCGTTGCCGGGGCGCTTCAAGGATTACATCGCGATCCCCAAGGCCAACGGCTACCAGTCGCTGCATACCACGCTGTTCGGCATGCACGGTGTACCGATCGAGATCCAGATCCGCACCCGTGAAATGGAAGAGATGGCCAACAATGGCATCGCCGCCCATTGGCTGTACAAATCCAGCGGCGACGAACAGCCCAAAGGCACTCATGCCCGCGCCCGCCARTGGGTCAAAGGCGTGCTGGAGATGCAGCAACGGGCCGGCAACTCGCTGGAATTCATCGAGAGCGTGAAGATCGACCTGTTCCCGGACGAGGTCTACGTGTTCACGCCCAAGGGCCGGATCATGGAACTTCCAAAAGGCTCCACGGCGGTCGACTTCGCTTACGCGGTACACACCGACGTGGGCAACAGCTGCATTGCCTGCCGGATCAACCGTCGTCTCGCGCCGCTGTCCGAACCGCTGCAAAGCGGCTCCACGGTCGAGATCGTCAGCGCCCCCGGCGCACGGCCGAACCCGGCATGGCTCAACTTCGTGGTCACCGGCAAGGCGCGGACCCACATCCGCCATGCGCTTAAGCTGCAACGCCGCTCCGAATCCATCAGCCTCGGCGAACGCCTGCTGAACAAGGTGCTCAACGGTTTCGACAGCTCGCTGGAAAAAGTCCCGGCCGAGCGTGTGCAGTTGATGCTCCACGAATATCGCCTGGAACTGATCGAAGACCTGCTCGAAGACATCGGACTGGGCAATCGCATGGCTTACGTAGTCGCCCGCCGCCTGCTCGGCGAAGGCGAACAGCTGCCAAGCCCGGAAGGTCCGCTGGCCATTCGCGGTACCGAAGGCCTGGTGCTCAGTTACGCCAAGTGCTGCACGCCGATCCCTGGCGACCCGATCGTTGGCCATCTGTCCGCCGGCAAAGGGATGGTGGTGCACCTGGACAACTGCCGCAACATCAGCGAAATCCGCCACAACCCGGAAAAATGCATCCAGCTCTCGTGGGCCAAGGATGTCACCGGCGAATTCAACGTCGAGCTGCGCGTCGAACTGGAACACCAGCGCGGCCTGATCGCCTTGCTGGCCAGCAGCGTCAACGCGGCCGACGGCAATATCGAAAAAATCAGCATGGACGAACGCGACGGTCGTATCAGCGTGGTCCAACTGGTGGTCAGCGTGCACGACCGCGTGCACCTGGCCCGCGTGATCAAGAAACTGCGCGCCCTGACCGGGGTCATCCGCATCACCCGCATGCGCGCGTAGCCCACCCTTCACAAGGAGTCATACATGACCAAGACCGTTATCAACAGCGACAAGGCCCCGGCCGCCATCGGTACTTACTCCCAGGCGATCAAGGCTGGCAACACCGTGTACATGTCGGGTCAGATTCCTCTGGACCCAAAAACCATGGAACTGGTCGAAGGCTTCGAAGCCCAGACCGTCCAGGTGTTCGAGAACCTCAAAGCCGTGGCTGAAGCCGCCGGTGGTTCGTTTAAAGACATCGTCAAACTGAACATTTTCCTCACCGACCTGAGCCACTTCGCCAAGGTCAACGAGATCATGGGCAAGTACTTCGACCAGCCTTACCCAGCCCGCGCCGCCATCGGCGTTGCAGCCCTGCCAAAGGGTTCGCAGGTTGAAATGGATGCCATTCTGGTCATCGAGTAATGTGTCTGGCGCAGCCTTGCGAGGCTGCGCCGACTGATCTTGTACAAAGGGTTCTGAAAGGATTCCACCATGCGCCACGCGCTAGCTCTCTCGCTGGTCGCCCTACTCTTGGGCGGATGTGCCAGCAACCCTGCCGACCGTGATATCAGCGGCACCTGGATCAACCAGGTGGCGATCGATGCCGCATCCAAAGGCGGCCCCCTGCGTGAAGCGCTCCAGGCCTATGGCCCGAATCTGGAATGGAACGTCAACACCAGGGCCGGTCAGGCCCGCTACACCAATGGTTTTGAAAACGTCGAAGGCAAGCTGCTGGGCGAAAAGTCCGGCGCCTGGAATGTCGACTTTTATGGCAGCTCCGCCAGCGAGTTGAAGCGTGATGGCAAGCGACTGAACCAGGCTGCCAACGACAACGAGCCCGAGCAAGTCTTCGACCGTGCATCGGTCCAGGTTCCGGAAGGAGCGCCTATTGGCGCTAGTTTCGAGCGCGCGCTGTATTCGGCTTACATGGGCGGCAGCTGGAAAATCCTCAGCGGCCCGGGCGAAGGCAGCACCGTCCAGTTCCAGGCAGACGGTCAGGTCGCCGGTCTGCCCGGTGCAGATCGCTATGCCCTGTGCCTGGCGGGCGATTGCGCGTCGATGAGCGGCGGCAACGACAACATCTGGCTGCAGTTGAATGGCCAGGGCAATACCTGGATCTTTGCGCGCAAGGGCAAAGAACTGGAGATTTTCCAGACGGTGAACACTGCACTGGCGGACGAGATGCCTTCGTTCACACCGGGTGATCGCAAGTGGTTGCTCGAAAAGCAGTAAGCCGGCCCTGAGGCCAACGCAGAACCCATGTGGGAGCGGGCTTGCTCGCGAAAGCGGTGTAACAATCAACGATGATGTTGAATGTTATGTCCCCTTCGCGAGCAAGCCTGCTCCCACATTTGGTTTGAGGTGACCGGAAGTCAGCAGCGGCCTTCAAGAATCGCGGCATAGCCCTCGCGGAAACTCGAATACTTCGGCGCCCAGCCCAACGCCTTCGCCCGAGCATTGCTGCAGCGCTTGCTGCCGGCACGACGCACACTGGCATCATCGGCCCATTCGGTCACGCCCAGATACTCACGCAACCAGCCCACCACCTCTGCCATTGGCGCAGGCGCATCATCGACACCTATATAGGCATCATCCAGCGCCACTCCACGCCGATCCGCCTCAAGCAGGAACGCCAGCAACCCCGCCGCGTCGTCGACGTGAATGCGATTGGCGTACAGCGGGGGATCGATCGCCACGCGATAACCGCGACGAACCTGAGTCAGTAGCCACTCTCGACCCGGACCATAAATACCGGTCAGACGCACGATGCTGGCCGGGATGCCGCTATCACGCGCCACTTGCTCGGCTTCCAGCATCAAACGCCCCGAATAACCGCCCGCCACCGTCGGCGAGGTTTCATCGACCCACTCACCGTCCTGCTGACCGTAAACACTGCTGCTGGAGACAAACAGAATGCGCTTTGGCTGCTGGCCATGTTGTTTCAACCACCCCAGCACATGCTGCAAGCCTTCGACATAGGCGACGCGATAGCCCGCCTCGTCGTGGTCGGTGGCAGCGGCGCTGTACACCAGATAGTCCAGTGGCGTGGTCGGCCAGTCAGCCGGGCATTGCGCGCTGAACAGGTCACCCGCAACACCAACCACTCCGGCCGGCAAGCGCGACACATTGCGGCGCAGGCCATAAACCTGCCAGTGCCCTGCCAGCAATTGCGTAGCCAGACGGCTGCCGACATCACCGCAGCCGGCGATCAAAACAGAAGGCGCGGACATCAGAAGACTCCCTCAAGAAAGGTACAGACTAGCGCCCGAAATGGATAAGCAGCTAGCAATGGAAGAAAAAAAGAGACGCTATTACTTTTGTTAACAAGAATTAATTGCAATAATGCCAGCCACTTTTGTTCTCGGCCTTACGAGGCCTGGAAGAACACTTACCGTCTTTTCCTCTCAGGTCCGGCCAGCATGACACGCAATCAACTCTCCGCTTCGCCAACCAAACGACCTCGCGCCTGGAGCGCGGTAGCCGCCCTGCTGCTCAGCCTGATGCTGGCGCCGACCGCCGCATTCGCCGATGCGCAAGCGCCGGCCACACAGCCTGCGGCTACTCAAACACCAGCCGTTCAAACCGCACCTGTCGCGACCGATCCGGTCCAGGCCGTAGACGCCGCGGACATGCCGCAAGCTCTCGAAGCCGACAACTCCCTGGGCATGGCCCACGACCTGTCGCCATGGGGCATGTACAAGAACGCCGATATTATCGTGAAAATCGTGATGATCGGCCTGGCCATCGCCTCGATCATCACCTGGACCATCTGGATCGCCAAGGGCTTCGAGCTGATGGGCGCCAAGCGTCGTCTGCGCGCTGAAATCGCTCATCTGAAAAAAGCCGCCACCCTTAAGGAAGCCAGCACCACGGCGGCCAAGGAAGGCACCCTGGCCAACCTGCTGGTCCACGACGCGCTGGAAGAAATGCGCTTGTCGGCCAACAGCCGCGAGAAGGAAGGCATCAAGGAACGCGTGAGCTTCCGCCTCGAGCGCCTCGTCGCAGCCTGCGGTCGCAACATGAGCAGCGGCACCGGCGTGCTGGCCACCATCGGTTCCACCGCGCCGTTCGTCGGCCTGTTCGGTACCGTATGGGGCATCATGAACAGCTTCATCGGCATCGCCAAAACCCAGACCACCAACCTCGCCGTCGTGGCCCCCGGCATCGCCGAAGCCCTGCTGGCGACCGCGCTGGGTCTGGTTGCAGCGATTCCTGCGGTGGTCATCTACAACGTCTTCGCCCGCTCCATTGCCGGTTACAAGGCACAAGTGTCCGACGCCTCGGCGGAAGTCCTGCTGCTGGTCAGCCGCGACCTCGACCACCAGCCGCCCGAGCGCAGCTCGCAACCGCACATGGTGAAAGTGGGGTAATCGGCCATGGGCCTGCATTTGAAAGAAGGCGCAGACGACGATCTGGCCGAGAACCACGAAATCAACGTCACGCCGTTCATCGACGTGATGCTGGTGCTGTTGATCATCTTCATGGTGGCGGCGCCGCTGGCCACCGTGGACATCAAGGTCGACCTGCCCGCCTCCACCGCCAAACCGGCGCCGCGACCAGAGAAGCCGGTGTTCCTCAGCGTCAAAGCTGACCAGCGCCTGTTCCTCGGCGAAGACGAAGTGAAGACCGAAGCCCTCGGCGCCACACTCGACGCCAAGACCCAGGGCAAGAAAGACACGACGATCTTCTTCCAGGCCGACAAAGGCGTGGACTACGGCGACCTGATGAGCGTGATGGACGCCCTGCGCGCCGCCGGCTACCTGAAGGTCGGTCTGGTCGGACTCGAGACGGCAGCCAAAAAATGATCAACACGCGCCAAAAGCTGACGCGTTACAGCGGTAGCCTGGCCGTGGTGCTGGGCGTCCATGCGCTGGCCATTGCGCTCGCGCTGAACTGGACCTCGCGCCCGCCGATCGAGCTGCCGCCGCAAGCGATGATGGTCGAGCTGGCGCCGATGCCGGCCCCGCCACCGCCCGCACCGCCGAAGGTGATCACGCCGCCACAGCCGCCGGCGCCGGTGGAAGAACTACCGATTCCGAAACTCGCTGAAGCGCCGAAGGCCGAGATTGCCGTGCCCAAGCCGGTCAAACCCAAGCCGAAGCCGCAACCGCCCAAGCCTGTGGAGAAAAAGCCGGAGCCACCGAAGGAAAAGCCTTCCGAGGAGAAGCCTAGCGACACGCAGCCAACCCAGGCGCCGACGGAGAAGTCCGCTCAGCCGGCTCCCGGTCCATCGCCCGCGCAACAAGCCGCCAAGGCCAGTTGGCAAGGCACCCTGCTCGCGCACCTGGCCAAGTACAAAAAGTACCCGGCCAGCGCACAGCAACGCGGCAAGGAAGGTTTGAACCGTCTGCGCTTTGTGGTGGATGCCGAAGGTAACGTGCTGTCGTTCGAACTGGTGGGCCGCTCCGGCAACGCCGATCTGGACCGGGCTACCCTGGAAATGATCCGCCGCGCCCAACCGCTGCCCAAGCCACCAGCCGACATGCTGAACAACGGCACCATCGAAATCGTTGCACCGTTTGTTTACTCGCTGGAACGCCGACGCTAAAAACACCGCCGCTCCCACAGGTTCTTCGGCGGTTACAAAACCTATAAAAGGCATCGAAAGGTGCCTTTTTGCATATCTGGAAACGGCAAACCTGCATTGCCCAGTGTCACTTAGCACACTCAGTCTGATAACGTGCGTCTATCGATTGCAGCCGGTATGCTTGGCCCGCAACTTCATGGACGCTTGCTATGACTCTCACAGAATTACGCTACATCGTTACCCTCGCCCAAGAGCAGCACTTCGGTCACGCGGCCGAGCGTTGCCACGTCAGCCAGCCGACCCTGTCGGTGGGCGTGAAAAAGCTTGAAGACGAACTCGGTGTGCTGATTTTCGAGCGCAGCAAGAGCGCCGTGCGCCTGACCCCGGTCGGTGAAGGCATTGTCGCCCAGGCGCAAAAAGTCCTGGAACAGGCCCAAGGCATCCGCGAACTGGCCCAGGCCGGCAAGAACCAGCTGACTGCACCGCTGAAAGTTGGCGCGATCTACACCGTCGGCCCGTACCTGTTCCCGCACCTGATTCCACAACTGCACCGGGTCGCCCCGCAGATGCCGTTGTACATCGAAGAAAACTTCACCCACGTGCTGCGCGACAAACTGCGCAACGGCGAGCTCGACGCGATCATCATCGCCCTGCCGTTCAACGAAGCCGATGTACTGACGTTGCAGCTCTACGACGAGCCGTTCTACGTCCTGATGCCGGCCCAGCACCCGTGGACGCAAAAAGAATCCATCGACGCCGCCCTGCTCAACGACAAGAGCCTGCTGCTGCTCGGCGAAGGCCACTGCTTCCGCGATCAAGTGCTGGAAGCCTGCCCGACCCTGGCCAAAGGCAACGACGGCGCCAAGCACACCACCGTGGAATCCAGCTCGCTGGAAACCATCCGCCACATGGTCGCCTCTGGCCTGGGCATTTCGATCCTGCCGCTGTCGGCGGTGGACAGCCACCACTACGCCCCCGGCGTGATCGAAGTGCGTCCATTGAGTGCGCCGGTGCCATTCCGCACCGTAGCCATCGCCTGGCGCGCGAGCTTCCCACGGCCCAAGGCGATTGAAATCCTCGCCGACTCCATTCGCCTGTGCTCGGTGGCCAAGCCGCCAGCGCCGGTGGTGGCCGGTTAAGTCGCTGTCATGACCGAGTTGTCGCAAGTGTCGGTGACGGCACTCAAGGGTGTCGGCGAAGCCATGGCCGAGAAACTGGCCAAGGTCGGTCTGGAGAATCTCCAGGACGTGCTGTTCCACCTGCCGTTGCGCTATCAGGACCGCACCCGCGTGGTCCCGATCGGCCATTTGCGACCCGGGCAAGACGCGGTGATCGAAGGCACCGTCAGCGGCGCCGACGTGGTCATGGGCCGGCGCCGTAGCCTGGTTGTCCGTCTGCAGGACGGCACCGGCGGGCTCAGCCTGCGCTTCTACCATTTCAGCAACGCCCAGAAAGAAGGCCTCAAACGCGGCACGCGGATTCGCTGCTACGGCGAAGCCCGGCCCGGTGCGTCGGGGCTGGAGATCTACCACCCGGAATATCGCGCCATCACCGGCGATGAGCCGCCGCCAGTGGATGAAACCCTGACCCCGGTCTACCCGCTCACCGAAGGCCTGACTCAGCAGCGCTTGCGCCAGCTGTGCATGCAAACCCTGACCCTGCTCGGCCCCAGCAGCTTGCCCGACTGGCTGCCGACCGAACTGGCCCGGGACTATCAACTGGCGCCGCTGGCCGATGCGATCCGCTACCTGCATCACCCGCCCGCCGATGCTGACGTCGATGAGCTCGCCCTCGGTCATCACTGGGCCCAGCACCGCCTGGCCTTCGAAGAGCTGCTGACCCATCAACTGTCCCAGCAGCACCTGCGCGAGAGCATGCGTGCCCTGCGCGCGCCGGCCATGCCCAAAGCCACGAAACTGCCACAACAGTATCTGGCTAACCTCGGCTTCACCCCGACCGGCGCCCAGCAACGGGTCGGCAACGAAATCGCTTACGACCTCAGCCAGCACGAACCGATGCTGCGGCTGATTCAGGGCGACGTGGGCGCGGGCAAAACCGTGGTTGCCGCCCTCGCCGCGCTTCAGGCGCTGGAAGCGGGTTATCAGGTCGCGCTGATGGCGCCCACCGAAATCCTCGCCGAGCAGCACTTCATCACCTTCAAGCGCTGGCTCGAACCGCTGGGCATCGAAGTTGCGTGGCTGGCGGGCAAGCTCAAGGGCAAAAACCGCGTGGCCGCGCTGGAGCAGATCGCGGGCGGCGCACCGATGGTGGTCGGCACCCACGCGTTGTTCCAGGACGAAGTGCAGTTCAAGAACCTGGCACTGGCGATCATCGACGAACAACACCGCTTCGGCGTGCAGCAGCGCTTGGCATTGCGGCAGAAAGGCGTCGGCGGGCGGATGTGTCCGCACCAGCTGATCATGACCGCCACGCCGATCCCGCGGACGCTGGCCATGAGCGCCTACGCCGACCTCGACACCTCGATCCTCGACGAATTGCCGCCCGGCCGTACCCCGGTGAACACGGTGCTGGTCACCGACACTCGGCGCGTTGAAGTGATCGAACGGGTGCGCGGCGCTTGTGCCGAGGGCCGTCAGGCCTATTGGGTGTGCACGTTGATCGAAGAATCGGAAGAGCTGACCTGCCAGGCCGCCGAAACCACACACGAAGACCTCACCGCCGCCCTCGGCGAGTTGAAGGTCGGCCTGATCCACGGCCGCATGAAGCCCGCCGAAAAAGCTGCCGTCATGGCCGAATTCAAGGCCGGCAACCTGCAACTGCTGGTCGCCACCACCGTGATCGAAGTTGGCGTGGACGTGCCCAACGCCAGCCTGATGATCATCGAAAACCCCGAACGCCTTGGCCTCGCACAATTGCACCAGTTACGTGGCCGCGTCGGCCGGGGCAGCGCCGTCAGCCATTGCGTGCTGCTCTACCATCCACCGCTGTCGCAGATCGGCCGTCAGCGGCTGGGCATCATGCGCGAAACCAACGACGGTTTTGTCATCGCCGAAAAAGACCTCGAACTGCGCGGCCCCGGCGAAATGCTCGGCACACGCCAGACCGGCCTGCTGCAATTCAAGGTCGCAGACCTGATGCGCGACGCCGATTTACTGCCAGCCGTGCGCGACGCCGCCCAGGCCTTGCTCGAACGCTGGCCGGATCACGTCAGCCCGCTGCTCGACCGCTGGCTACGCCATGGGCAGCAATACGGCCAAGTGTGAGCACTGTCGCAGTTTCTGGACCCTGGCTTTAAACAAGCTGGTTATACTCCTGCAATTGTTTGAAAACGGATACAGACCATGACAGAAGCTGCCCTCGCCCCCGAAACCCCGCACGCTCCGTCTGTTATTCGGCTGCTGCTCGGCAAGCTGGGCATCGCCTACCAGGAAGTCCTCGACCATCACGGCCTGAACGCCGCACGCAAAGTGCAGGCAGTTTTGCTGGACGATGCCGTCGGCGCGCTCATGGTGCTGTTTCCGCAAAGTCAATTGCTCGACCTCAACCGCCTCGCCGAACTCACCGGCCGCCGGTTGACCGCCGTATCCACCGAACGCCTGGTAAAAATGCTCGGCAAACACAGCCTGAGCCTGCTGCCCGGCCTGCCGGCGCTCACCAGCTCACCGTGCCTGTATGAAGAAAGCCTGCTGCGCGAACCGAAGTTGCTGATCAACTCGGGCGAGCCGGGCGTGCTGCTGGAAATCACCAGCGAAGATTTCAAAACCATGCTGACCAAGGCCAGCGCCGGCAACTTCGGCGAAGCCGTGCACAGCATCCGCCCGAACCTCGACCGTCCCGACGATGACCGCGAGGAAATCACCCAGGCCGTGCAAGCGTTCACCGCGCGGCGCATTCAGCAACGCCTGGAAGCGACCATCGAGATACCGCCGCTGGCCGAAACCGCGCAAAAAATCATCAAACTGCGGGTCGACCCCAACGCCACCATCGACGACATCACCGGCGTGGTCGAAACCGACCCAGCCCTGGCCGCCCAAGTCGTCAGCTGGGCGGCGTCGCCGTACTACGCCTCGCCGGGCAAGATTCGTTCAGTGGAAGACGCCATCGTCCGCGTGCTGGGTTTCGACCTGGTGATCAACCTGGCGCTGGGCCTGGCCCTGGGCAAAACCCTGAGCCTGCCCAAAGACCACCCGCAACACACCACGCCGTACTGGCAGCAATCGATCTACACCGCCGCCGTCATCGAAGGCCTGACCCGCGCCATGCCCCGCGCCCAGCGCCCGGAAGCCGGCCTGACCTACCTCGCCGGCCTGCTGCACAACTTCGGCTACCTGCTGCTGGCCCACGTCTTCCCGCCGCACTTCTCGCTGATCTGCCGCCACCTGGAGGTCAACCCGCACCTGTGCCACAGCTACGTCGAGCAACACCTGCTGGGCATCAGCCGCGAACAGATCGGCTCATGGCTGATGCGCTACTGGGACATGCCCGAAGAACTGGCCACCGCCCTGCGCTTCCAGCACGACCCAAGCTACGACGGCGACTACGCCGAGTACCCAAACCTCGTGTGCCTGGCAGTGCGCTTGCTGCGTAGTCGCGGGATTGGCTCGGGGCCGGATGAAGACATTCCGGATGCCTTGCTGGAACGTGTGGGGCTGACTCGCGACAAGGCCAACGATGTGGTCAGCAAAGTGCTTGAAGCTGAAGTGCTGCTGCGCGAATTGGCTTCGCAATTTAGCCAGGCCTAAAAGCATCGTCGGATCGCCGCCCGGACCAAGCGACGCTCCCACAGGTTTCAGGTGATCCCTGTGGGAGCGTGGCTTGCCCGCGATGAATCCCCCGCCGATCTACCTGATCACCACAACCTCTGTGGCGAGGGAGCTTGCTCCCGCTCGACTGCGCAGCAGTCGCAACCCAGCCGCCGCAGTGTGTCAGATACAACCGAAGTCTCAGGCTTTAGGGCCGCTTCGCAGCCCAGCGGGAGCAAGCTCCCTCGCCACAAAAGCCTCCTCCACTCCTGACTGGATCAAGGTTCTCAGGCCTTAGCCTTCGCCTTCCTAGGCTTCAAATACTTGGTCAACCCCTGAAACCAGATCACCAGCGCCGGGTTGCCCTTGATCTGAATCGACTTGTCCTGAATCCCCTGCATAAACGCCAACTGCTTGTTCTTCGCCTGCATCGTGGCAAAGCCATACGCCGCGTCCTTGAACGCAATCGCAAACGCCGGCTCGGCATACACGCCCGACTTGCTGGTAATGCGCTGATCCTTCACCACGAAATGCCGCGCCACCTTCCCGTCCAGGGTCTGTAGCTGAAACACCAATGCCTTGTCACCCAACTGCTGCTGAAACGCAGGATTAGTCCGACTGGCCTTACCCATCAACAAACCCAGCATCCACAGAAGAAAACGAAATTTCATGYGCACAGCCTCAAAAGAAAAATGAACGGCCGGCGCAGTGTAGCCGCTCCAAGCCAGAACGCCACCATCGGGTTGCGTTAGAAGAAGATGAACCGCTTTTCCCGCATGATGACCGCTAAGTCACGCTTTACCGCCTCAACCTTGATCGTTCCCACGCTCCCGCGTGGGAATGCATCCCGTGACGCTCCGCGTCACACCCAACACCCGCCCTACACCTGAAGAAACACATTTCTGTAGGAGTTGCCGAAGGCTTCGATCTTTTGATCTTGATGCCCTCAAACCTCTCGGACATTTCCTTCAAAACGCCGGGCTGTCCGTGAACTAGGCGACTTTGGCGTTCACCGATAACCTCTATCCGTCACCGAAAAAATCGGTGATTCGGACGTGCAAGTCCGATGGAGTACACATTCGGTTATGGCAATTCATCGAGCGTTTTCCTATGCTCGCGAATCGTTATGGCTGCTGTGTATGGGAGACCTTCGGGTCTGCCGGGTGACTCCACCGGTCTTGCACACCTATGCACAGCTGCCACCTCTTTCGAAGTGCACGCGAAACGGTGTCAGCTCCTTAAATTTTGGAGTAACACTTTATGTTCAAGCCAACACCGAATCCCCCAGAAAACCCAGCCACATCCCCCTACGAATCCTTAGATTCCAGAAAGCTCCACGAAGCCGCTGAACGCGCCCTCGACCACCATTTCGCCCCACCCCCCAAAGAAAAACCCAAGCGCAAAGGCAAACTCTTCACCGTCTCCCCCGACATCGACACCGAAGCCCTCCTGGCCAATGCCTCAGAAGACCTGAAGTCCATCAGCGCCATCGCCGCCGACCTGGCCGATGACATCGAAGGCACCCGCCGCTCAGTCGCCCTGGCACTCAGCAGAATGGCCGATGGGGTGCAGTTGTTGGTGGAGCGAGCGCTGGATCACATTGATTCGCCGAATCCGGCGGAGCATCGGGTGAAGGCGTAGCAAAAAAGTACGAAGGGGACTTAAAGTCCCCTTCTTCAGCGTTTATACCTGCACCGCGAAATTTACAGGCAGTGACTGGCCTTTATGTCTGAGCCTTGCGAAACCAAACGCTTCACGCCGTCGCTACCCCCCGGGCTACCTTTATCAGCTGACATCTGATAACAGGCCAACGCCCGGGACACATCCTTTGTTCCCAATTCACCACTCTCAAAAGAAGACCCCAGGTAGTTCATCGCCTCTGTGGATCCCATGGAAACCGCGCGAATAACTTCCCTTTCTGCCTGCTCGGGGTGGAGGCAAGGGCCGTTATAGTCGGTGGAATTACCGTTACAAAAATAAGTGGCATAACCCAGCGCGCCGCTCGCTGTCGTCGATGCCGCTTTGAACAAAGCCTCAACCTTGCTGGTTTCCAGCTGAGGTGCCATCTGCGAAAGACTTAAGCTTGCCGCCGACAGACTCGCCTGTGGATCACCCGACTCTGCAGCACAGACATAGTTTTCCAGTGACGCTTCAATCAACTCCCCAGTCAGACGGTATCGTTCAAGAAACCCCAACCCACCCAAGCCCTCAGCACGTTGATAACAAAGGTTCTCCGCGCGGCTCATTCCGGGTCTATCGGGTGCGACAAGCTCCTTCTCGCTGATCGACCAATCCTCAATTCCCACCAGCGACCAGCACGACTTTTTAGCAAAGTTAAAAATCTTGATGTTGCTGTTACCGGCCCGTTTATCCACAACGTTCATGTGAGCGTCATCGACTGTTTCGATCTCAACCCCTTCAGTCTTGCCCTCCATCGCTGCCATCAACGGAAACGTCAAACTGGCGCCAGTCTCCGCAGTAATTTTTGGTTCAAATTGACCAGGGTCCGAGGTGCGCTTCAATACCAATATTTTTACCGCCAGTGCGGTAAGGCGCTTTTGAGACTCGGCATTGGCGGAAAACACTGGCAGAAACTGCGCGAAGTCTGAGGATGGACACGAAGCACTTCCCCCGCCCCCACTGCCTGAACGACCCACAGTCTCAGGCGCGATCCCGTCCAAATAAGCCGAACGCTCCTGACTCATTTTTGCAATGCAATTGTTCACTACCGCCACATGAGCAGGCTTGGCTGCCTCAATCTCGAACGCCTCTACGGTGCAATTCGTATCCCGTAATTTGATCCACGCACGCTGGGATTCCTTTACCTGCGTCGAATACTCCACCCCTAATTTCGGGTCAACTGAATATTGAGATTCAAGCCTTGCCATCAGTTGGTGATAGCTCGTATTCAACTGAGAATCTGCGGAGTTCTTTGCAGCCTCGGAACACGGGACAACCTGCGGGCTAGAGCTGACTTCACTGCAGTCGTCTTGGGCGAACGCGGCTGAAACCGGTAGTAGCGCGAACGCGATTAGCACACTGGTTAACCCTAAAACAAAGCGTTTCACTGTCTTCAATCCTTGATTATGGAACATACCTATTTTTAAGTTTATTTCAGCTACTTTGATGGCGGAGCAACCGCGATTTGCCTGGCACGATCAAGGGTCAGACGAATCAAGCAACTAGCAGATTGCTCACCATATATAGACTTTACGCACTCGAGATCCCGAAACTTCATCCAAGCTCGTTGAACCTCACGAAACGCGGTTCTTTTTTCGTCACTTAAACGATTTGCCTTATCATGGTAAGCCGAATTAAGCAGCGCATCCGCATCCGCCAAAACCAACTGATAAATATCGCTCTCTTGCACTATTTTTACTTGAGGCAAACTCTGAGGCAGATCCGCATCCCAGTTATTCAATCCATTATTGTCATCAACTCTTAGCTTAACCGTTTTATTATCAAACCACCCATATTGATTTTTTGTCTGCTCCGACTTGTAAAGCAACTCAATATAAATTGGGTCGCTTCCCCGTTGCGGATCATTTAGCAGAGTCTGCTTTAAAACACCGACATTTCCATCTCCCTCATCCAGCTCGAAAGAAAAGCAAGGGGTTGGCCCAGGCTGAGCAGCTGACTTGCTAGCACGCATACAGTCCGCTCGAGTAGAGCCGCTCGGCTCATTACTTCCCGTTTCTACATCTTGAATTCTAATTAGCAGTCTCAAGTTAGGGGCCGCAGAATAGTCGGCCTGTAATATCTTCGCGGAATAGAACGGCTCTGCTTTAACGGTAGCGACGCTAAATACAAAAAATGCTGAGCACGCCAAGAAAATTGTATTTTTAACCACAGAGCTTAATTCCATTTAGTTTAAAAAATGGGGAGATATTTATTTATCGAAAGTTAAAACCTACTTTACAAAATAAATTCGTCCCCTTTTTGCTGATCAGCACCCGCTTGTAGGCGCCGCCGGCAAACGGGTTGGACTTGCTCACTATCTTTCTGGAGGGGATTTCCGACGATCATGGCGCAGCAACCAGACCAGCGGCGGCAACAGCACCAGCAGCGCAAAACCGTCGAGCCACAGATGCGACCAGACCTGTTTTTGCGCTGAAAGCCACATGTCCTGCGGTGCCCATAACAGAACGCCAGCCATCAACCATCCCCAAATTGCGGGTGCTTTAAGACGGTTGCCGAGGTGCACCAACGCGAGCATGTACAGCGAATAACTTTGCAGCGTCGCGCCGAACAACGCGAGCCACCAGACCTGCTGCTCGTGACCGGCAGCAGGAACCGCATCGGCGCCCCAGAACGCGAGTTCGAGGGTGTGAAGATAGCCGTCAAGTAATCCGGAATGACCGGCCCAGGTCAGCGTGAGACCGGCGAGCACATGCACGATCGCGGCGGCATACAGCCAAAGCACCATCGTGGAGCGAAGAGAGAAAGAGGGGGCTGGCATTCCGTGTCCTGAGCGCATTCCTTGAGGGCGGGGAGTTTAATGGARAATGGGGGTTGGCAGATGCACAAGCGTTAAACGTTTACCGTGACGGGTTCAGGCTCAGCGCTTGTGAAAGCGCGTCACGCATGACTGCGGCCCGTCCATTCCCCAGTAGGTGCTGAGCAAGACTTTGCGTTTCTTATCTACACGGAGATTGACGAAACCATCGCCACAATCTGGCTGCACTTCCTCGAAGTCAGCGGTTTTCGGCCGGTAGATGAAAATCCGGTGGATCGTGTAGGTACCCATGCCGTCGTCGATCTGCCAGACAGAAAAATCTTTCATGCCATCGAAGTTGAAATCATCGATAGCGACGTGCAGGGATTTTTCAGCGGCAAAGTCGATGGTTCGCGGCTCGCGAGCATCGACTTGAACCGTCACCGTCACCTTCGGCCCGTTCACTTCCAACATCGCTTCAACGTTTTTAACAGGGTTGAACGATGTTACCTCGGCCCCCGCCGACGCCGAACCCAATAACCCGAACAGCGCCAAACCCAAACTCACCCGAGTCATTGATCGCCCTGCTCCCACTTGCAACCACCTTCCAGAGAAACGTCGATGTTGGGGTTAAGCAGGAAACTGTATTCCTTGCCGTTGGACTTCTTCGTGTACACCATCGAAACGCTCATCGCCGCTTGGGTGACCCACTCATAGGTTCCCGTGACCTTGCCGTCGACAATCTCGGACCAGGTACTGGTATTTTGCGTGGGTGCGTCCGGGGCAAGTATTTCTTCCTGATGATCCGTCAGTACGATGGAAATCGGCGTTTTCGACTTGGCGTATTTGACGAAACCACCCGACCAATTGCTGTCGTGGTCGTAGAAGGTTCGGAACTCGAACTTGATCGAGTTGGTGCCTTCGAAGCAGTAGTTGTCGGAGGTGACTTGGCTGTGGGCTGTCAGGGGGAGGAAGAATATGAGTAACGGGAGTAGCTTTTTCATCTTGAATCCGTTCAGGAGAAAGGGCGCGCCTTGGCACTAGTCACAGAGAGAGGAAGGCTGTTATTGGCTTTCAACGGAGGCAGGCCCTACCGCGCACTGGCCGTCCTGGAGGGCTGCGCTGGCTGGTAATGCAAAAGTCATCATCAACGAGCAAAAAACAGCAAACCTCATTTCATTGAGTCCTCTAAAAATATCAAACCACAAAACTCAATGCCCGCGTCATGCGCAGCTTTCCAGCCTCTATTTAATAACACCAACCACTGTTCGAAGACTATCAACTCGCAGGTAGAATGCCGTTCAAATAGGCAGCTCTTTCCAGACTCATCTTTGCCACGCACCTATCGACATCTTCAGAATAGGCTTTTTTATCCCATTCATTTTCAAAACCCTCTAGCACGCAGTTCGTATCCCTCAGCTTTAGCCACGCGCGCTGAGAATTTTTCAATCGAACTAGAAAAGCTTTATGTACCTCATGTTGTGATTGGTATTGAAAAATATACCGAACCCCGGCTCTATCAATCACAGCCTCGTAGCTTTCATTGAGAGCTCGATCCGCATCTTTCATCGCTGACTCCGCGCACTCACGACTTTTCTCACCGGCGGCATCCTCACAGCGGACATCGTGAGAAAAACACACTGAAGAAATTGAAATCGACATAAACGCAAACAATAGATTACGAAAAAACACAACGTGCATCGTCATCACTACATCCTGCTTTACCAAAAATTCGAAAACCTTGCACTTCTCGCGATAATAATCGAGAAAAAACTCTTTACGCCGCTTTAAAGACCAAATCCCTCGAATGCAACAAAAAACCCATACCCTTTCCTTAAATCTAATTTTTACTAGCTGTAATTTTCTCAAATGATGACTTAATGTCAGACAATTGAGGATCGCCTTTCAAATTAGATCTTGGCACACAAGCAGAAAACTTCACCGTGGCACCATTTATACCTTTTAGCCCATAGAAGCAGTCAAACCACAGGCCTTCTTTGTCCAACGAAAATTTACTTTTAGCAGCAGAAATTTCTTCATCAGAAACCCAAAGCATAAAAGGAGACGCTATTACTCTGACTGCGGCAGTACCTGACGCAAATGAATGAACAAGGTCTACCGATCCCGTTTCCGGCCCTTGACGAAAATTTTCATCGGCGGCGTAGCTGTATATATATTTACCACTACTATCGAAACGCCCAGACGCAGCCAAGCTTTTCTCAAAAATAACTGACTCAATTAAGAAAACATTCTCCTCCGTCAAAATATCTGGATTTAAATTGACGTTCGAAACAAGTTCACCATAACAAACCCCACCCTCGACCCTCACGCTTAATTCGAAGCCAGGAATATCGGGTATTACAACTCCGCATATATTCATAGGTTCTGATTGAGCAATCGGTAAAAACGCGAAAAACGAAAAGCCACTGAGCAGTATCGAAACAACCAGGACTGATCTATTTAAGCTCCCCACCATGATCAAAGCCATTGAGCGCAACAAATAAATCCACCCCTTTACTCAGAAGAGATTAAGGATTGTCATATTCAACTTTCTGCGCAAACCGACTCTCGTCAACTAGATCCCTCTCCTTAACACCATACTTGTTAAGCAAGTCTTCATAAGATCCGGAAGTATCAAATAACTTATATGAATTACTAAAAACATGATAAATCAGCCTCCCCTCCTTTGAGTAATAACCATGCCACTCAGGGCAAGAGCCGCATCCACCAAAACCACCTATAGACACCACGCTTTCTTTGCTGCCTTTAATACAAGCCATAGAAACTACAACATTTGATAAAGACTTAACCTTTCTTCCGGAGTCTGTAAGCTGAGAGACCTTATCAATTTTACGACGATTTTCTTTACCACTTATATTAATAACTTGATCAGTACATACAGGCAGCCCCCCATGCGGCTGGGATATCTCTACCGTATCTTTCTGGCAACTCGACACCAACTCAACTTTAATTCCTTCACAATCCATGACATCTTTTTTTACATACGACTCAGCACCTGGAGAAGACACAGCAATGCCTGACGATAAAAACGACAGAAAAAAAACAGCGGTTCTACTCTTGAACATCTGCAAATACTCATACTCTATAAGATCTGAAATAGTGACCAAATGTGGACAGATTTATTAATCGACAGCTAAACCTACCCAACAAATAAATCCGTCCACTTTTTCCGCTATTTTTACTCCTGACATCTTCACGCCGACCCAATCATTGCAAGAATTTCACGGTTTCCAACGTAGCCTTTATTTCCTCGAAGCTTTTTTGGTTGAGCAACAATGGCTTGGAATAATTTTCAGCTGCGCCTACCAGAACATTACTATCTCGAACCAGACAGAAACTTACACGAGCGATACTGTCTTTCATCTTATCTCTAAAACCAAATATAAATCCCGACCAGTTAGCACCATTGAGTTCTTGAAAAATATACTCTCCCGGTCGTCCTGCATTATTATTTGGCACCCACCCTTTGCCTGTCAACGTCGCGGGACACTTAAGATTATTAGCTTCTTTCACATCCTGAAGTTCTGGACTAACCTCTCCTGAATTAGAACTTATGCTAGCACCCTGCAGATCGAAGTTCTCTGTACCATCACACATCAGCCCAAACCACTTTGATTCCAGGCCACCATCTTTCTTGAAGCTCCAATTATATCCAGCAGACATTTCCGCCTGTGTGAGATACGGCCAACTTTTGTCTTTCGGCATGGTTTTTGATTCAAGAAATACAACATCAGGAGTATTGAACTTTACATACTGATTCTCAAGCAATACCATAGAATAGCTGCAATTACCCTGATGTATTGCAGCTATTGCTTTTCCAGAAGCATAAGCAGAATAACCTGGTTGATTTCCTATATCCACGACAGAAATTTGCCCTGTATCAGAGGAAAATACCGGCACCGAAATCAAACATCCGACTATAGATACGTGCCATCTGCTTGTTTTTTTCACTATTCAATGCTCCGACGAACAAAGTCTTGTGGGGTATTAGATAAAGAGCCAGTTGATGTTGGAAATACCAAATGATCAAGCAGTACTACTTGCGCATTTGCAAACGCGAGGAAACGCGCTTGAACTCCCCATATCGATGCAAAATTAGATGATGGCGAACCGAGATTAACAGTCGCAGCGACATTCCCAAACGCTGTATTTTCGTAGTAATGTTTAGTCTGTGCATTCGTCGTTAATGCTCTCAATGTACTACTTGTAGAACTGTAGTAGCCATCCGCCTGCTTAGAAGCCCCAGACCACGCCCAGTAGGCACCGGCACTGTTTGCAGCATCAAACGAGGTTTTCACAGCTTCCCGCTTTGCAATAACTGCTTGTGGGATACCAGTTGAAGCGTCACTTAAAGAATTTGTAGGGTCATACATAGATTTATTGCCGTTAACTATCGGCCTATTATTATTTGCCATTGTGGTGTGGGTTGCTAATGTCTGCGAAATTTGCTGACTGACAGGCTCACCCTTAAACTTCCAATACTTAATATAGTTACTCGCATGAGTCAACTGCAGGAACCCCCTACCATCCCATGGCTTATACCAGTACGGACTTCCTTCATGAAGCTTTTGATACCATTGGGTTTCTTGTGTCGCATTGCCAAAAAAACATGCCAGCCTTACTGGAGTTACAACAAGAAATTTTCGCAGTGCTTTATTCAGGTCAACACGACGCGTTAAAGCATCTGCATTTGAACTGGAAAGCATTGTTGAAGCATTTGGCAAGCTTACGGACTCCCACTGCCAGGTTGGGCTTGCTTTTCGCAACGAGTTCATTGGCAGCAACTGAACGAGCTCATTCCTGCTCAACCAACCGCACTTTCGGAAAGTAGCTATAAACTCTTTCGGCGGGAAGTGCCAATGATTTGACGTTATCCCATCTAACGCTGCCTCCTCCCAAAATGCTAATTTTTCTTGATGAGCTTTAAGTTTATCATAGCTCACTTGAGGCAAAGCCCCTCCCTCTGCGACTTTCAGCAGCCAACCATATCTAGCGTCAAAGTCACCCTTATTCCATTCGCTAGGAAATTTAACTATACAGCGCTTCAACTTCTCTTGGCTCTCGGCCAGACTAAGAATCTCAGTATTGCGAGAGCGCTCTATAACATAGCGCTCAGACAGAGCGTTTTTTTCTTCCGCCGACATCCCCGAATAAGCAGAGGAGCTAGCAATTGAAATTGCATCCGTGTCGTCAGGAAACTGCTCATTCCCATTAAGTTTCAGTAACTCCCTTATACGAGAAGACTGACAGTGACTATCGGTATCAACATCATCATCAATCAGTTGCCAACCCTGCCAACTGGGGAAGTCCGAATCACTAAAACAGCTAACTGTTGACCCATTTAAATTAACCCAAGCATTACCTGCGGGAAGAAAAATCTGACGCCAATGCGCTGCTGCTACCGGCTGAAGAGCATCAGGTCCTAGCACACGACCGAAGCGCAACAGCTCAAAACCTGCACTGGGACATGCCGCAAATCGCTCATTAGCAGTCTCGAAAAGTTTATATTCAAAATTATCTGCTTCTGTAAATTCACCAAGCAGCCCACCTTTCTCAGTATATGTGCTTAGTACACACTTTCCTTTCTCGTACCGCATGCGAACAAACAAATCTTCCTGCGGGCGAGCAACAACAGCACTAACATTATTAGTTTCTACCCAGTTTGCCGGATGTTCTGCGTAACAAACCGCTTCGGATGGCAAGAAAAAATGCATGTCCCCCCAGCAGCTTCCTTGGCGGCCACTGGTGGTTTTATATTCTAGAGCTGGGGTGATTCGTCCAACAAGCTTATCCACTTCACTAGCAATTATTTCAAAATGGATTTTGTCTGGCTGCCCATATATTTTCCCTGCCCGCCCTAACTCATCCTTACGGTATATTTGAGCACCTATTACCGGAGCAGGCGTTATCAGCAACTTTGACAAATGCATATAGATGGAAAAATAAACAACTTTACAATTATCTCCCTCACCTATTTCTGTTTCATGCCTAAGAACAATGCAACCATTATCCGTCCAACTTTCGCGATAATACAGCGGCTCATCGGCATCACTTGACTGCTCCGCTGGCTGGCGAAAATATACTAATTTTCCGTCCGCAATCGCTCGAACGGGAAGTGCATCAGCGCCTTCACGGGGTGCCGTTAAATGGATACCGCTGTGCCAGTTAAGATCGAAGCTTAGCGGATAGCTGCCGTCTCCTGGCGTACCTCCTAGCATCGCTCTTGCTATGAAAGCTTCATCACTTTCTCCGGCCAAAGGTGCCGGTAAAAAAGGAGGGCTAATTATCATGTGTTCGTTTCCTAATCCTTGGTTAACTGCTCAGAGCATATTTTGGGTTACAGGGAGAATGGGTAATCAACGATAGGCTTAACCTTCTCAGGCGCCGCATTCCCCAACGCCTGATCCATCAAACTCCCCGCCTTATCCTTATCCGCAGCCCCCGGCAGTACCGGTGGCTTAATCCCAATCCCGGTCCCACTCCCCGCCGATCCACCAGCATTAATCTTCACCACCGGCCCAACCACGGTAACCCCACCGGCATCGAGCTTGATGAAGCTTCCGCCCGCTTTTACCGTCAGCTCCATCCCCGCTTCGATAACAATCTTGTCCCCAGCCTTGAGGTGTATTTCCTTCCCGGCACTGGTCAGCTGCGCAGTCCCAAGCTTGATGTGCTGGTTCTGCCCAACCGTCAGGTGATCATCCATCCGCGCTTCAGTCTTGCGGTCGGCGATGGTGGTGCGGTGTTCTTCGGCCTTCAGCTCGGTGTAGGTGTTCTTCACCACCGTATCGTGGCGTTCATTCCCCACCCGAATCTTCTGGTCGTGCTCGATGTTTTCATCCCAATCCCGCTGGGCATGAATAAAGATCTGCTCCGCCCCTTTCTTGTCTTCAATCCGCAGTTCGTTGTACCCACCGCCCCCCGGTGAGCTGAGGGTTTTGAAGACGGTGCGGGTTTTGTTCGTCGGCAGGTCGTAGGGAACCTGGTTTTCCTTGTGGTACAGGCAACCGGTTACCAACGGTTGGTCGGGGTCGCCTTCGAGGAAGGTGACGAGGACTTCCATGCCGATGCGCGGGATGGCGATGGCGCCATAACGGTCGCCGGCCCAGCTCGAAGAGACGCGCATCCAGCAGCTGGTTTTGTCGTCGGCCAGGCCTTCGCGGTCCCAGTGGAATTGCACTTTGATGCGACCGTATTGGTCGCAGTGGATTTCTTCGCCTTTGGGGCCGGTGACCATGGCGGTCTGGCTGCCGAGCACGCGGGGTTTTGGGTGTTCCAGGGCCGGGCGGTAGAACACGTTCCACGGGGTGGCGAGGAAGCGGTTGCGGTAGCCCTGGTGGAAGTCGTCTTTGTTGTCGGTGGTGTCGCTGGTCACCGCTTCTTCGAGCACTTGCGGCTGTTTGCCTTCGTGGACGACTTCGGTGAGCAGCCAGAGGTCGTTCCACTCGGTGCGTGGGTGGTCGGAGATTTCGAGGAAGTGGCCGCTGACGAGCGTGGTCTGGTCGCCACGGCCTTCGGCTTGTTGATAGTCGGCGCGGTGGCGTTCAAGGGCACGTTGGCTGAGGAATTTGCCGCGGGCACGGTCGAGGAAGCGGCCGGGGTAGTCGTAGTCTTCGAGGTCCGGTTCGGTGCTTTCACCGTCGGGTTTGTACGCCGCTTCGAGTCGCAGGTTGGGCTTTTCGAAGTCGTAGTCGCGGCGGGTGACGCGGCCGGTGCGGGTTTCCAGGCGCAGTTTGAAGCCTTTGATCACCGGTTCGTCGGCGACCATGCCGCTGCCTTGAACGTAGGCGGTGGGCTGGCCGAGTTTCGGGAACACGGTCTGGTCGTCGCCGAACACCAGCAGATGGGCTTTTTCGCTGTGCTGGAAGTGGTAGTGAATGCCTTCTTCTTCGCACAGGCGCTGGACGAAGTGCAGGTCGGTTTCGTCGTATTGCACGCAGTAGTCGCGGTCCGGGCACGGGGTGCTCAGCTGGAAGCGGTAGGCGTTACCCTTGATGCCGTGTTCTTCGAGGATCAGGGCGATGATTTTCGGCGCCGACATCTGCTGGTAGATGCGCTGGTTGGTACGGTGATGCAGGTATTGCAGGTGCGGCACCAGGGAGATTTTGTAGCGGGTCAGGCGCTTGCCGGCATCGCCTTGGGCGACGCGGTAGATCTGGCCGTGGATGCCACTGCCTTTCGGGTCGAACGCCAGGAACGCCTGCTTGTGCAGGAGTTTTTCCAGGTCCAGGTCCGGGTTTTCGCTGACCAGTTCCAGGTCGAAGCGATACGGCTGGCTGATGCCTTCGGTGCCGGTGAACGACAGCACTTGCAGGTCGCCCACATAGTCTTCGACGGTGAGGCTGAAGTGCGTTTCGTTAGCTGAGTTGAACATTGCTTGCTCCCTGTTCGGTAGTCATCCGTTACGCCCGCAGTCGCAGGCGTTGCAGCAAAGACGAAGTGGCGCCCAGGGCGTCACGCAATTGGGCGGCGGTGATGGTGCGCTTGGCCGCATCGAAAGCCAGCGCCGTTCGCAGGGCTGGCCAGCAGTGTTTGGGTAGATTCCGAGGTGCGTGCAGCTCGCGGTCGAGGCGCCCGTCGCGGGCTTCCGTCGACGGCAAGCGGCGGAACGGGTGTTTGCCGCCCGCCAATTCATAGAGCACGCAGGCCACGCCGTACACGTCCGCGCTGGCCGAGAGTGGCTGGCCTTCAAGCAGTTCGGGGGCGGCGTAGCCGGGGGTCCAGGCGTTGAAGCGGTCGCGGCTCAGGTGCGGCAGGCCGGGCAAGATGCCCTCTTCGGCCTGGCCGAGGCCGTAGTCGAACAGACGCACGCCCTCTTCGCTGAGCATCACGTTGCTCGGCTTCAGGTCGCCGTGCAGCACGCCGCGAGCGTGGGTGTAGGCCAGCGCATCAAGCAGCGGCAGCGCGATGTCGCGCAGCTCGAACCACGGCAGACCCAGGGGCCGCTCGCAGAGTAATTTGTCCAGGGTCAGCCCACGCATGAGTTCCATGGTGATGAAGGCACGCTGGCAGTCGGTGTCCACTTCAAAGGTGTGCAAACGCAGCACGTTGTCGTGGCGCAGTCGTCGGGTCAGGGTGAACTCGCTGTAGAGCAAGGCACTGGCGTCCGGCGATTCGGCAAATTCTTCGCTGAGGATTTTCAGCGCAATGTAAGGGTCGGGATCGCCGAACTGTTCGCGCAGCAGATCCCGTGCACGGTAAACCGCGCCCATGCCACCAGCCCCGAGCAGACGCTCGATGCGGTAACGTCCCGCCAGCACGTCGGGCAGTTCACTGATGCTGGCCCGGGTCGGCGCCAGCGCAGGTTTGGCCTGATGCGGCTTTCCGTTTAGCGACGTGGCGAAAGCGAAGTAAGTCAGGTTATTGGCTTCTTCCTCGGTCACCAGCAGGTCGTCGATCGGTGGCATGAGTTCAGTCATTGGCGGATCACCACGGCAGTCAGGTTATCCCGGGCCGAGCCACGCAGAGCGCCGTCGAACAGACGCTCCAGCGCAACGTGCGGCGCGGTCAGGCTCAGGGCGTTGCCCAGGGCATCGCTGGTCAGCCCTTGATACAAACCGTCGCTGCACAACAGAAACGCATCGCCGGGATAGACCTCGAGTTCCAACACATCCAGCGTCAGTTGCTCGGCAGCGCCGACCGCACGGGTCAGCGCATGAGCGGCAGGATGCGCGCGAGCGTCTTCGACGCTCATGTTCTGTTCGTCGATCAGTTGTTGTTGCAGCGAATGGTCCTTGGACAGCTGATACAAACGCTGGCCGCGCCACAGGTAGCAGCGGCTGTCGCCGGCCCAGATGCAGGCCGCGCGATTACCTTCCACCAGCAGCGCCACCACGGTGCTGCCCATGATGCTGTCGTGACGGCCGGCGGTGACGGTCAACTCCTGACCCAAGCGGCGGTTGAGCCAGTGCAAGCACTGGCGAATGCCTTTGAGTCGTTCGTCGAAGTCGTCCTGCACCGGCAATTCCGCCAGGCTGGCGACGATCAACTGGCTGGCGATGTCGCCACCCTGATGACCGCCCATGCCGTCCGCGACCACCCACAGCCCCTGCTGTGGACAGTCGAGAAAGGCATCTTCGTTGCGCGCCCGAACCTTGCCCGGATCGGTACGCGCAGCGCTGCGCCAGGGGCTGGCAACCAGCATCAGAGCTGCACCGGCATACGGAAGGTGCGCAGCACGCCCATGTCGAACGGGTTCGGCGTGCGCTGGCTCGACAGCAAGTAGTTGGCGCGCAGGCCACCCACGTCTGCCTTGAGCACCAGCACGTCGCGACCGGTCAGGTACTCGGTCTGCATCAGGTCGAACAGACGGAACAGCGACCATGGGCCGGTGTTCTTCTCGATGCCGATCGGGCGGCCAGCCATTTTGTCGAGGACCAGGCTGGTGCGACCGTCTTCGGCATCGGTCGGCCATTTGAACGACACCGGCACGATCGGGCCGTGGCGGTATTCGATGGTCTTGTCGCCAAACTTGAACTCGGAACGGCTGACCGCCGGGTCGAGGGTGTACGGCTCCAGTTTGAACTGCACTTGCGGCTCGGCCGGGTTGATGGCGAAGAAGCTCTGGCGGATCACTTGTGCCGCGGCCATCTGGTCGAGGTAGACCTTGGAGATCGGCATGCTGTGACCGTCAATGCTGCGCAGGCGGTAGTTGCCTGGGTCGCCACTGACGAATGGACGCATGTAGGTATCAAAGAACCGATCGGCGATGCCTTGGGCCTTGAAGAACTCGCGGAAGTCGCTGATCGCGACGTCGCTGGTGCTGTGGGCACTGAACGGGTAACGCTTGTTGATCGCCTTGCCGTAGAAGCTGTACAGCTCGCTCTGATAACGCTGGTTCAGGTACTGGTAGGAATCGTTGAGCACCAGACGCCAGGTGTCTTCGGCCAGCACGTTGAACCACACGCTCACCGGACGCGGCAGACGGTTCGACGCATTGCGCAGGTTGCTCAGCGCATCACGCTGGCCGCTCATGCGGGTCTTGGCCATTTCAAACGCAGCCTGCTCTGGCGAACTGGCGCGGGCCAGGCTTGCCATTTGCATTTGCAGGTCGTTGAGGGCTTGCAGGGCCGGAGTCAAATCAGCGGCCGGGCCGTTGTTGTCATCCAGCAAGCGGTGCAGCGGTTCGAAGCGACGTTGCAGGGATTTCTTCGCGGTGTCCGGCAGGTTTTTGGTCGCGGCCATGTCAGACGCCGCGTCCGCTGCGGCCGACGCCAGTTTGCCCAACTTGCCGAGCTTGCCCTTCTGCTCGCCCAGTTTTGCAGCGGCATCGGCCGCCTCATCAACCGGTTCGGCTTCCGCCGGGAACCGAGTGTTCTCGCGCACTTCCACCAGCAGTTGCAGCACCGGGGAATTGGCCGACGTCAGGCCCGCCAGTTGCTCGGCACCCTCACTGAAATCGCTGATCGCGGGCAGAGCCACCTGGCCGACCGCTTCGCTCCAGAAGTTGGCGTAGTCGCGGAAGTACAGTTGCTCCAGTTCGACCATCAAGCGACGCAAGTCCATGCCGCTGATGCCCGAGCCTTCGCCCAGTACCCAGTTGTCACGCAGGATATCGGTGACCAGCGCCGAACCCTGGACCGAGAAATACTGCTGATAACCCTGTTGGGTGTAGAACCCCGGAATCACGTAATCGGTGCCGACAAACAACGAACCCTGCGGGCCGATGTGTTGGCTCAGGCGGTATTCCGGCAGGTTGCGAGCCTGCTCGCGCAGCATCCGGTAAACCACGTTGGCCAGCGACTCGCTGCGCAGCACCTGACGCGCCTGCGCCACCAGTTGTTCGTTGAGCGGGTAGATAAACGGCTGCTTGAGCAAACGCTCGAAGTGGGTGTTCAAACCGTTCTGCACCGCGGTGTTGCCGGCGTAACGCTGGGACCATTCGGTAGCGACCCAATCCTTGAGCCATGCCGCATCGCGGCGATCTTTCATGTTCAGCATCAGGTATGCGCGCAGGCTGTTGAGCAGGCGTTCGCGGTCCTTCATGTTGGCGCGGATCTGCCCTTCCAGCAGCGTCGCAACCCTTGGCAGCAGTTGCGCTTCGAGCTCACGCTCGTAGGCGCTCTTGACCACCGGATTGGCGTCTTCGCCCTGGTACAGGCCACCACGTTCGTGGTACGACACGTCACCTTTGTTCGGGAACACTTGTGTCGCCGCGTAGCTGGTGTCGAGGGTCTTGAGCACCGCCATGGAATCATCGCGCGCAGTCAGGGCCGAGCGTTGCTGGTTCCAGGTTTGTGCCAGGGAACGCAGGTTTTCCAGACGCTCATAGTTGGCCGAGAAGCCGCCCGCCCAGAGCATGCCGAACAGCGCCAATGCCGCCAGTGCGCCCACGTACAGGGCACGTTGACCCCAATGGATGCGGCTGCGCTCGCGCTTGTCCAGACCGGCCAGGTCGGCCTYGGGGAAGATCACCCGGCTGAGCAAATGGTGAATGAACCGCGAACGGCCGCTGCGCAGGGTTGGCAGCATGCCGGCGCTCATGCCCAGGTTGGCGCCGATACTGGCGGTGGTCTGGTCCATCTGTTGAGTCAGGTGCGGTGCGCTGGTCAGGTAGAAACCGCGCAACTGGCTGACACGCTGGTAGCGGTTGCCGGTGAACGCCAGGTCGACGAACAGGCACAGGCGCTCGCCGATCTGCCCCAGTTGATGCGGGAAGTCGAGGATGCGGCCACGGCGCTGGGTGTCGCGCTCCTGGTGCATGCGCATGATCACCTGGCTGTTGAGGCGACGCAGCAGCTCTTCGAACTCGGCGCGCAGCACGGCCACATCGGTGCCGCTCTGCTCTTTGCGGAAGCTGGTGCCGAGGACCTGATCGCTTTCTTCGCGGGTCAGTTGATCGAAGAACTCGTCGAAACCGAGCAGGCGATCGGCCTTGCTCAACACCAGATAAATCGGCACATCGACGTGCAGTTTCTGATGCACGTCTTGCAGGCGCGCACGCACCTGGCGGGCCAGGGTTTCGAGGTCCTGCTCGCTGCCGCCCAGCAGGGTTTCCACCGGAATGGTCACCAGCACGCCGTTCAACGGGCGGTTGCGGCGACGCTTGCGCAGCAGGTCGAGCAAGGTGCTCCAGGCACTGCCATCGACTTCGGCATCCGGCTGGGTCAGGTAACGCCCGGCGGTGTCGATCAGCACGCCGTGGTCGGCGAAGTACCAGTCGCAATGCCGCGTGCCGAGGGTGTCGCGGGTGAGTTTGCGGTCGATCTTGTTGATCGGAAACTCAAGGCCCGAGAAGTCCAGCAGGCTGGTCTTGCCGCTGCCCTGCGGGCCGATCAGCAAGTACCACGGCAAATCACTGCGCCAGCGTTCACTGCGGCCGCGATACAGGCTCGACGTCTTCAGGGTTTTCAGGGCGTCCTTGAAACGCACCTTCAACTCTTTCTCTTCTTCGTCGATCAGCTCTTCACGGCGAATGCGGTCCTGGCCGTCTTCGGTGGCTTCCACAGCCTTTTTGCGCACACCGGCGCGCCAACTGACGAAGACCATGGTCAGGCCCCAGATCAGGAACAGCACACTGATGGTCAGCAAACGGGAGGTCGAACCTTCCCAGAATTTGTAGTCATTGACCGCCAGCAGCGGCCCGACGAACCACACCAGCAGCGCAACGAACAGCACCAGCAACAGGGTCCATACCCAGGTCTGGCGCAGGAATGCGCCGACTTTCTTGAAAAACTTTTTCATCACACGTCCCTGTTTACGGCTTCGGCTGCGGCTGAGCCGTGGCCGGATCAAGCTGCTGATAAGGTTGCAGAACGGTTTCGCGTTGTTCGCCCAGCACCCAGGCAAAGCCCGAATACATCACCACCAGGCACACCACGGTGAACAGCACCACCATCCACGCTGGCACGATGCGCACCAGGCTGCGACGCTGATCGTTCAAGCCTTCCCAATGCGGCGACAATTCGCGAGGCACGTCGCCGCGCAGTTGGCGAATCTGCCGATACAAAGCGTCGCGGATGCCTTCGAGTTCGAGCATGCCGCGGGCTTGCACGCGGTACTTGCCTTCGAAGCCGAGGGACAGGCACAGGTACATCAGCTCCAGCATCGGCAGGTGCTTGACCGGGTTTTTCGACAGACGATCCAGCAGCTGGAAGAACTTCTCGCCACCGAAGGTTTCGTTGTGGAAGCTGCTGAGCAGGCTCATCTGCGACCACTCGCTTTCGTTGCCCCACGGCGTGGTCACGACAGCTTCGTCGACCACGGTGCAGAGCACATAACGGGCGGCCATCACCTGGCTGCTTTCAGCACCGTTGTGCAGCGCCCGCACTTCAAACAGTTTCAGCCCGGCGGTCAGCCGCTCGTTGAGCGCGTACAGGTCTTCGCGGGTGTCGCTGTGTTTGAGCCGCACCACTTCCGACAGCAGCTCGGACGCCGCCGCCACCAGCGAATTGAGGCTGATGTTGAACGCTTCGGCCGGGCGCAGGCGCGCGGCGTAGATCATCCGTTCTTCCAACTGTTCAAAACGCGGCGGTGCCGCGAAGTCAGTCAGCGGACTCGAGGCCGGGCCGTGGCCCTGGCGGTCGAGCAGGACGGTTTTGTCGTCCTGGGTGTGTTCCATGTCCTTGATCATGTCGGTCAGTTCCTGATGGCCCAGAATTTCAGTTCAAGCTCGGCGAATTCGCCGGACACGTGGAACGCGAAGCCGCCGGAGCGTTCGAGTTGCGCCAGGTCTTCGGAACTGAGTTCGAGGATGAAATAGGTTTTGTTGGAGTGGAACGCGATCTGCCGTGGGGCCACCGGCAACGGTTTGACCTTGATGCCCGGCAGGTGCAGGTTGACCAGTTGGCGGATGCGCTCCACCGGGCCGACCTTGAGGTGCGCCGGCAGGCGATGGCGCAGTTCTTCGGAGTCGCAGTTGGCACTGGCCGCGAGCACGAACGAAGCCGAGCCCAGCAGTTTGTGGTCGTGCAACGGCGACACGATGATCCCGTACTGACGCGCTTGCAGAACCAGTTCGATGGCGTGCTGTTCGAGCACCATCGACAGCACCTGACGAATCGCTTCCATCAGTTTGCGGAAGCTCGCGCCCTGGTCGCTGTGCTGGTAACGGCTGTCCAGACGCGGGCGTTTGCTGTCGCTGGAAAACGTCGCCAGATCTCCGAGCATGGTCAGCAGCGTGCGGTACAACTCTTCCGGGTGAACCTGTTCCAGGCCGAGGTAATGGCGCAGCAACAGTTCAGTGCGGTTGATCAGTTGCAGCATCATGAAGTCGCCGACTTCCGCGCCGCCGACCTTGCCGTTGGAGCGGATCCGGTCGGCGATGGTGTCGCCCCGGTGGCCGAGCATGCTGATCACTTCTTTGAGGCATGACAGCAGGTAGCTGGACGAGTGCGCCTGAATGTAGGTCGGCACGAAATCCGGGTCGAGGCTGATCACGCCGTCAGGCGTGGTGTCGAGCACTTCGCAGATCTTCAGTTTCACGTAGGCCTGATCGCTCTGCTGCTCGCCGAGCAATAGCTTGAAGTCCGGACGGGCGCAACTGACCTGGCTGGCGGAGTCGTCACCGGCGTTGGAGTCGGCCACTTCCGCTTCATACGCGGTGTAGCGCGCCAGCACGTCGGACTGCTCCGGGCGGCGGGCCTCGATGTGGTTACCCGTCACCAACGGCAGTGCCAGGTAGATCGGCGTATTGCCGGTGTTCGGCGGCACGTCCAGGGCCAACGGCTCGGTGTTGCCGCCCAGTTCGAACAGGCTGCCATCCGGCAGAATCCCCGAGGCCTGGCTGATCACCAGTTTGCCCATGTTGAGGAACTGCAAGTCGATTTCCAGGTTGAGGAAGCCCCAGGTGTAGCTGCCCAGCAACTGGGTGCGGGTCTTCATCTGGTGGTCGTAGTAACGATCGTTGTGCTGGAAGTGCTGCGGACGCAGCAGCATGCCTTCCTGCCAAATGACTTTATGGGCATTCATGTTCAGTCATCCGCCTTGGCGAGCGTTTCATGGGTGTTGCGGATGCCGGCCTGATCGAGGGTCAGATCAGCCGCGGTGACTTGCACCGGAGTGATTTGCACGGTGTAGCGCCACTTGGTTTCCGGCAGGTCGCGGTAGGCGGCGAGCACGCCAACGTAACGGCTGCCCTCTTCCACGCTGAGCTTGAGCTCGACGGTTTCGCCTGGGCGCAGTTCCAGTTCTTCGCTGGCCACCAGGTCCGGGGCCAGGGATTCCTTGGCGCGTTCGTAGAGGCTGAAGAAATCAGCGTTCTCGAAGGCCACCGGGTGCTTGAGCTCGAACAGGCGCACGACGATCGGCGATGGACGACCGTTGAGGTCCGGGTTCAATTGATCGCTGGCGGTCAGCTTCAGGTTGAGTTTGGTCACGGTGGAATACGGCGACAGCGACGAACAACCGGCCAGCAGCACCAAAGCAGCGAACGCAGTCAGCATCTTGAAAAAAGCGGTGGAACAGCGAGACATGCGCATCATCCTTGGTGGTCGGTGTGAAGGGTGGAAATCAGGCGGATCTGTTCTTCGTAGGCCTGGGCGAAGTCGCGGGCCAACAGACGTTCGCTCCAGTCATCGTCCTGACGCAGGGCCTGGTGATAACGCCCATAAGCTCTCCAGCGACTGCCGGAGGTGGCGAGCAACGGCTTGTTGTCTCGCTCGAAACGCAGGGTCAGCTGTTGCGGCGAGAAGTGCTCCAGGGTGCCGCGAACAGCGGCGCGGCTGGCGGTCAGCAAGGCCACCTGATGCGCCTGCAAATCGCGGAACGCACGGGAGATCGCTTGCTCGGCCGGCAATTGGCCCGGCTTGTTGCCCTGCAACAGAATGCCCAGCGCTTCGCCGGCATCGACGGCGAATTTCAACGGGTTCTTTTGGCTGCCTTGTACGGTGGTCTGGGCCAGGCGCAGTTCGTTTTTCAGCTCGCTGCGGGTGCGCAGGCTCTGCTGCAAACCGCCGACGCTCTGCTTGAGCAGGCGTGCGGCGTTCAGGGCCAGGGCTTCGCGGGCATCGTGGTCGAGGCCTTTGAGGTCCACGCCCAACGCCGCCCCGAAGTGCTCCCAGAAACCTTCGCTCTGACGCTCAACCGCTTTTGGCAGCGGGGCTGGCGCTGGTTCTGCCGGGGCGGCGATCAGCTCCGGCACCATCAGGCTTTCCATGTCGATGCGCGCGTAGTCGGCACGCTGACGGGTGTCCTCGATCACCGTGCTCGGGGAAATCAGCTCCTCGATCTCCGAGTACACGCGTTCTTGCTGGTCGAGGGCATTGAGCGGGTCAAGGTCGAGGAACGCATCGTCCGGGATGATGCTGCCCGCGGCCTGCGGACGGCCGACTTCGACGTCGAACGTCGCCGGGTCGCGCACCAGTCGCGCGCGAATCTCGAAGTCACCCAGCACATACACGCTGCCGTGTTCGATGCGCATCGGCTCGCCCTTGCGCAGGCGCGCGCCGCTTTCGCTGTCCTGGATACCGTTGCTGCTGGTATCGGTCAGGAAAAACGTGCCTTCGCGGTAGCTGATCACCGCGTGGTGGTTAGACAGGTGACGCTTGCGGTCGGGGATGATCCAGTCGCAGTCCTCGCCCCGGCCGATCACGCCACCGGCCTGTTTGAAGGTCTTCTGGCACAAATCCGTGGGCACGAACTGCTTGGTGTTCAGCATTTCGAAAACCAGTTCCATGATGATGCTCCTTGCGGTCACTTGCCGCGATTGACCGCCTGCGGATCACCCAATGGGCGATAGGTGTTGTCGTTGTATTTGTAATTGCCGCTACAGCCGCCGAGGCCGCATAGAACGACGAAGGTCAGCAGGACGGCTTGCCAGTGACGAACAGGCATCAGAGGGTCTCCAGAGGTAGACAAAGCACAAAGCGCCGACCCTTTCGGGTGGCGCTATCAGAAGCAGATGAGGTGGATTCGAGCGCTCCAGCCAGAGGCCTTGCGCATCGCCTTTGTGGCGAGGGAGCTTGCTCCCGCTCGGCTGCGAAGCAGTCGTAAAACAGAGGGTGCGGTTTGACTGCCACACCGCGGCGCAGGGTTTTGGGGCTGCTGCGCAGCCCAGCGGGAGCAAGCTCCCTCGCCACAGGGAATTCGCCAGCCACAGGGGGCATTCCAACCTGAGTGGTCGGGTTGTAGAAATCGAGATCAGCCATCGAAGTCACCCAAATTGATATTCAGCCGCCCGAGGCGGTACAGCAGCGTGCGCCGTGGCAGCCCGAGTTCGCGGGCGGCGAGGGTCTGGTTGCCGTCGTTTTTGCGCAGGCAGTCGAGCAGCAGACTTCGCTCGACCTGCTCCAGGCGTTCACGCAGGTTCAGGCTGCTGTCTTCCGGCATGGCTTCCATGCGCAGGGAGAAATGCTCGGCCAGCAACTCGCCGCCTTCGCACAGCAAGACCGCGCGCTCGACCAGGCCTTTGAGTTCGCGAACGTTGCCGGGAAAGGCGTAACCGGACAGGTGATCCAGCGCCGCGTCGGACCAGCGCACCGCATCGCGCTGCAGAAACGCGCAAGCCTTGTCGGCGAAGTGCCGCGCCAGGTCGAGGATGTCGCCTTCGCGTTGACGCAGGGCCGGCAGTTCGATCGGGAATTGCGCGAGGCGGTAGTACAAGTCCTCGCGGAACTTGCCTTCGCTGACCAGCACCGACAAATCCCGGTGCGTCGCGGCAATGATCCGCACGTCGATTTTGTGGGTGTCGTTGGAACCCAGCGGGCGGATCTCACCTTCCTGCAATACCCGCAGCAACTTGGCTTGCAGCGATAACGGCATGTCACCGATTTCATCGAGCAGCAAGGTGCCGCCATTGGCTGCATCAAAGAGCCCGGCACGGTCGCGATCGGCACCGGTGAAGGCGCCTTTGCGGTAGCCGAACAGCTCGCTTTCCAGCAGGTTCTCGGGGAACGCCGCGCAGTTCTGCACGATGAACGCCTGGGACCGGCGCGGGCCGCAATCGTGAATCGCCCGCGCGACCACTTCCTTGCCGGTGCCGGTCTCACCGCGCAGCAGCACGGTGTAGGGGCTGTGCAGGACTTTGCTGATCAGCGAATAGGTCTGGCGCATCGCCGCGCTCTTGCCGATCAGGCCATAACCGCTGGCGCTCGGGACGTTGAGCGGCGCCGGGCGTGTATCACCGTTCGGCTGACGCAAACGCTGCAGCAAGTGCAGTTGGCCGAGCACGAACGAGCCCAGTTGACCGAGGGAATCGGCAAAGCCTTGCAGGTCGATTACCCGGCGACTGGCGCACAGCAGCAAACCTTCGACAGCCTTCTGCTGATTGACCAGCGGCACGCACAGTAGCGACTGCCAGGGCGTGGCCTGGGGCGGCAGGAAGCTGGTTTCGTGCAGGCTGCCGCTCAGCTCGCTGAGGCACACCACGCGGTTCTGGCACAAGGCGAATTGCAGCAGTTGTTCACCGTTGTAATCCGCCGGCAGGCTGGCCCCTTCCCGGGGTTGCAGAACGCCGTTCAGGCACTCGGCGTTCATCCCCAGGCAAGTGTGGGTCGCATCCAGCAGGTACAACTGCGTCAGCTCGCAACCGCTGAGCTCGGCCAGGCCGCGCACGAAGTCACCCAGCAGCACAGCGCTGTCCGCCGCCCGCGACAGGCTGGCGAACTGCGCCAGCAAGGCTTCGGCATAGACCAGCGGTTGCGGCACTTGAGTGAACATCACACCCACCTCAGGCGAACTCGCACGTCACGCTGGCATTGCCGTCGAGCGTCGCATGCACGCGCTTGAGGCTTTCACCGGTGGCCATCGCATCGAGCAAACGGTCGGCCACCAGCGGCAGTACATGCAGGTCGAGCAAGTGGTCGATCAGGCGTGCACCGCTGTCGCTTTGAGTGCAGCGTTCAGCCAGGTGATCGACAAGGTCCTGGGAGTAAGTGAAATCCAGCTGACGGCGGTTCAGGCGCTCGCCCAGACGACCGAGTTTGATTTCGATCAGCTCACGCAGCACCGGGCCGCCCACCGGGTAGTAAGGCACCACGCGCATGCGCGCCAGCAATGCCGGCTTGAAGTGTTTGCTGAGCACCGGGCGAATGGTTTCTTCGAGGACTTCGGCTGTCGGCCGCGCGCCGTTTTCGCAGAGCTCGCTGATGCGGTCGCTGCCCAGGTTCGAGGTCATCAGGATCAGCGTGTTGCGGAAATCGATCTCGCGCCCTTCCCCGTCGTTGGCCACGCCTTTGTCGAAGATTTGGTAGAACAGGTTGAGCACGTCCGGGTCGGCTTTTTCGACTTCATCAAGCAACACCACCGAGTACGGCTTCTGCCGCACGGCTTCGGTGAGCATGCCGCCCTCGCCGTAACCGACGTAGCCCGGCGGCGCACCGATCAGACGCGACACGGTGTGCTTCTCCTGGAACTCGGACATGTTGATGGTGGTGATGAAACGATCACCGCCGTACAACAAATCGGCGAGGGCCAGCGCGGTTTCGGTCTTGCCGACGCCGCTCGGGCCGACCAGCAGGAACACGCCAACCGGGGCATCCGGCTTGTTCAGGCCTGCAGCGGTGGCGCGCATCGAGCGATCAAGGGCGTGAACGGCTTGTTCCTGACCACGAATGCGCGTGCGCAGGTCGGTGGCGAAGCTTGCGACCTTGGCGTTGTGTTCGCGGGCCAGTTGCGCCAATGGCACACCGGTCCAGGCGCTGATCACTTCGGCCACCAGACGCGGGCAGACTTCGAAGCTCACCAGGCGTTCTTTGACCTGAAGCTCGGTCAGAGCTTTGTGAGTTTCGTTGAGCGCGGTTTCCAGGGTTTCAACGCTTTGCGCTTCGTCCACCGGCAACGTTTCGATCACGTTGCCTTCGGCGTCTTCTTCAACCGTGATGCTCGGTTCGACAGCAGCGGCTTCGCGAGCCTTGGCCAGTTGCTGACGCAGCTCCAGCAGGCGCTCGGCCAGTTCTTTCTGCTCGGTCCACAGCGTTTCGAGGGCGACCTTTTCGTCTTCGGCATCAGCCAGGCGATCTTCCAGAGCGTCCAGCGCTTCGTGATCGATCAGCAGACCGGCTTCGGCGTCACGACGCAGGGCCTGACGCTGACGGCCACCTTCGGCCAGTTCGCCACGCAGGCGTTCCAGGCTTTCCGGGGCGGCGGCGAGGCTGATGCGTACGCGGGCGCAGGCGGTGTCGAGCACATCGACAGCCTTGTCCGGCAGCTGACGACCCGCCAGGTAACGGGCGGACAACTCAGCCGCGGCAACCACCGCGTCATCGCGCAGGTAGATGCCGTGGCTCTTCTCGTAGACCTGAGCCAGGCCACGCAGAATGGTCACCGCTTCGCTGACGGTCGGTTCGTGCAGTTGCACCGGTTGGAAACGACGGGCCAGGGCCGGGTCTTTCTCGAAGTATTTTTTGTACTCCGCCCAGGTGGTGGCGGCGATGGTGCGCAACTCGCCACGGGCCAGGGCCGGTTTCAACAGGTTGGCCGCGTCGGAACCGCCAGCGTTGCCGCCAGCGCCGATCAGGGTATGGGCTTCGTCGATGAACAGGATGATTGGCTTCGGCGAGGCTTTGACTTCGTCGATCACGCCTTTGAGGCGACGTTCGAACTCGCCTTTGACGCTGGCGCCGGCCTGCAACAGGCCCATGTCCAGCGACAGCAGCTCAACGCCTTTCAAGACTTGCGGCACTTCACCGGCGGCGATGCGCGAGGCCAGTCCTTCGACGATAGCGGTTTTACCGACGCCCGCTTCACCCACCACAATCGGGTTGTTCTTGCGGCGACGAGCGAGGATGTCGACCATCTGACGGATCGCGCCATCGCGGCACAGCACCGGGTCGAGTTTGCCGTCGCGAGCCTGCTGGGTCAGGTTGTGGGTGAAGCGCTCCAGCAGTGATTCGCCGGGCACCGCCGGTTTGCCGGTGGCCGGTTGTTCTTTCTGCGACAGGGCGAATTCTTTCAGACGCTCGATGTTCAGCTTGGCCAGCAACGACTGATAACGGCTGCCGGCATAGCGCATTGGGTTGCGCAGCAATGCGAGGATCAACGCGGCCTGCTCGACCTGGCTCTGGCCCAGTTCGAGGTTGGCCACCAGCAAGGCGTCCTGCAGCCACTGCACCAGTTCCGGGGCGAACACCGGGTTGCGCGAGGCGCTGTGCTCGACCCGCGATTGCAGCGCGGCGCTCAGCTCGCCAGCGTCCACTTCGGCATCCTGCAACGCCCGGGCGAGCAGGCCTTGCGGACGCTCCAGCAGGCCCAGTAGCAAGTCTTCGACGAGGATCTTGCTGCCGCCACGGGCGACGCAGCGTTCGGCAGAACTTTCCAGGTCACGACGGGTTTCGGCGTCCAGCGCCTGGATAAGTTGTTGCAGGTCTACGTTGATCATGTGTCATCTGTCCTTAATGAATTTTGCTGCCCAGGGTCACCACGCCGTCCGCTTTTTCGCGGCCGAGCCAACTGGTCCATCCCAGGCGACAGGCGTTCTGCTCACCGATGCGAAGTTCGCGGATTTCTTCCTGGCGCAGCACCAGGCGAATGTCGTAATCGAGCGGGTCACGCAGGGTGAACCGCACCAGCGCGCACAGCGGCTGGTAGCCGAAACCGATCGGCAGGAATTCGTGGAAGCGTTGCCAGTCGAGCTCGCGGATGTGAATGCGGAATTTGCCGCTGCGGTCGCGCACGTGTTCGCCCAGCACCAGGTCTTCGCCGAGCATGCTGTTGCCGCGACCGAGGCGATTGCGCTGCTCGTCGAGGATTTCGACGCGGCGCTCGATGCACTGCTCGATGGTCAGCTCGGCGTGCTTGAAGTAGTAGCGCAGCACCGCTTCGATCAACGCCGCCGAGTGCGCCCGCAAGCTGAGCAGGCCGAGGTACGGCAGCAGGCGTTTCCAGTTCAGTTCCTGGGCCTTGCGGATCTCTTCGCCGCCGAGGCCGATCAGGGCAAACAACTGCGCCGAAAACGGGTCGAGCGCGCCACTCTGGAAACTGGCGCGGTAGCGATACTTTCGCCAGATCGGCAGCATCAGCCGTTGCAGGCGATGGTGAAACAGGTCGAGAAAGTTACGGGTCGGGTTGCCGTCTTCGCTGTCACCCAGCGCTTGTTCGCCATAAAACGCAGGCAACGGCGAACCGGAGCCGACCAGGCCGATCAGGTTGAAACGCAGACGCGCGCGCCTCATCCCGTGTTCTTCGAAAAACTCCACGCGATCGACGTCGCTGCCAGGGAAACCCAGGCTCGGGTTGGCCTGGAATTCCAGCTGGTCGTACAGGTCGTCTTCGCTCAGGTGCGGGTGTGCATCGCGCAGCCGGTCAATCACCAGCAGCACGGCCTGAAACAGCGAGTACTCGCGTATTACCCGGGTCAGCCCGCTTAAAGCAGGGGCTGCAGGCCCATACGTGGTGTCCATTGGTACACCTCTCCCTGTGTGCTTTTTACCCGCAGCTCGTGGTACGAATTGAGACTGGCGTAAAGCGCGAAAAACTCGTTAAGAACCGAAGCGAACACGAACAGGTCGCCCTCCCCGATATACCCTTCCGGGTCGATGGTCAGCTCGGTGCGCAACCCGCGAACCGGCAACCCTCGGTGCAATCTGTCGACATGCTGGTGCTTGATCGACTTGAGCCCGCCCAGCAGGCGTTTGCTGACTTTTTCCGCGTGTTGGTCGTAGTAGCGCGGCAGGTCGTAGGTTTCGAGAATCACCTTCAACGCGTTGACGTCGGCCAGCGACAGATAGTTGAGCGACATGTTGCTGATCAGCTTCCAGAGGAAGTCGCGGTTCAGCGGCGGCGCGAAACTCGAGGTAGCCGGGGTGATATTGCGGAAACTCAAAAACTCCGGCGTCTCTTCGCAGGCCATGCGGATGTCGCCGAGCTTGAGCTTGCGCGGCAGGTTCTGGTTGGTGCACATCAGCTCGATCGACAGGGTTTCATGGGCTTCGGTGTGGCGGATGCCGAAGCTCAGGTAGGTGTCGAGGCCGTCGTGCAGCAACGACGAACGCTGGCGGATGCTGTAATGCGGACGGCTGTTGGGCACGTCGAAACTCGGGTCGTGCTCGAAGGATTCGAACGGCACGTACTCTTGATAACCGAGGCCGCCGGGCTTCCAGCCAGTCACGGTTTCCACCGAAAACACGCCGCAGTTTTCCAGGTCGTATTCGGCCGGCAGCAGCAGGTATTCGTCCTGCTTGCCGTCGAGGCGAATCGGCAGTGCATCGTGCTCGAACAGGTTGACGATCGGCGTGCAATAGAGCTTCACGTTGTCCAGGGTCGGACGCATCCGCATGATGCCGCTCTTGCGAATATCGAAGCGCAATTCAAGGCCGCGCATTTGCTTGAGGGTGTCTTCCGGCAATGCCTTGAGCAGGTCCAGACCGTTGATATCAACGAACAGGAATTTGTCCTGGAAAGCGAAATACTCCTGCAGGTAGCGATAGCCGCGGAAGGTGTTCAGCGGATACGGGATCAACGCTTCCTCTTCGGCAAAACCCACCGGCTGCACACGGTCGCCGGGCATCTTGAACGCCATCGGTTGACCGCTTACGCCGTTGATGGGCTTGCCGGCGCCGTCCAGCGGGATCAGCTCGATGCCTTCGAGGTTGCGCAACAGGCTCAGGTAAAGCATCTGGCTGATGTAACGCTCACCGGCAAAGTGCAGACGCAGACGGCTCAGCTCCAACTCGCCGAGGTGACCATCCGCGCTCATCTCCAGACGCAGGCTCAACAGCGAACCGTCACCCTTCACCGAGTAATTCAGCGCAGCCAGATCCAGCGGCAACACCTCGGTCGGGTAGCACGTACGGAAACGGCAGCGCACATCATCGACCGGCACACTCTCGACCGGCGTATCACGCTCAACCCTCAACGCCGGCCCGGAACGCTTCAACGGGTCGAACTGCAAAATGCTGAACGCCGGCAGCGGCCGCATGTAGTTCGGCCACAGCAACTGCATCAGCGAGTGGCTGAGCTCCGGCAACTCGTCGTCGAGCTTTTGGCGCAGACGGCCAGTCAGAAAGGCAAAACCCTCCAGCAACCGCTCCACATCCGGATCCCGCCCGGCCTGACCAAGGAAAGGCGCCAACGCCGGGCTACGCTCGGCGAAACGACGACCTAACTGGCGAAGTGCGGTGAGTTCGCTTTGGTAGTAGTGGTTAAAGGACATGGATGGGCTGCCTGGTTTTGAATTTGGGTGAGCTAGATACGTGTTTTTGCTCAGTGGTCATATTTATGCGGGAGGCAAATTCAGGAAATAGGTGCCAATGCCGTGCATCACCGGTATCGCCATCAAGACAATGAACGTCAGCAACCTATGAAGCTTCGAGTTACGGCTTTTATTGCGTAGCCCAGTCAGGGCTAGAATCAGCGATAAAATGGCCAACGTACCGAATAGGTCACTGTCAGCTAATACGGCCAGATAACCGCTCATCCCTTACATCCTCTTGAGTAAAACTTCCGTTGTAGAGCAGCAGCAGTTTCAGTGCCAAAACACCACAGAAAAAAGTCTGCATTCACGCAGGCGGTAAGTTGGCATAATAACTGCCAACCACTTCGAGCAATGTAATGGACACCAGACACAAAAAAGTCAAAACTCGGTGCCACTTTGAGTTTCTAACCCTAACAAACAAATTACCAATCGCCGCAAAAAAACAAAAAATCGCCAAAGTTCCAAACAAATCACTATCAGCCAACACTGCCAAATAGACGTCAAAACTCATTTTTTATTAAACCCCATGAAATTCCAACGATACAATTGGAAGTTTTTCAAAAAGTCTTCATCCGTAGAGCCTTTAGCCATATTTTTATAATCCCACCCAACAACCGCCTTCTCATAAAATCCTTTTTCAATCGACATACCCGCATATCCATCATTCTGCGGATCAGCCATGTTAGAGCCAATCAATCTCTGAAATGTTGTATTAGGGCGGGTACTCCAACCACTAGTATTACCCTGCCTGATGTCAATTCTGGAGGTATTAATTCCGACTACGACTTGGATATGGTGCGCAACATCTCCAGGACGATCAAGAGCCTGCGCAAGGATGTCCCCGGGCATCAGGCTTTCTACTGCATCCACAGCCAGAGTATTTTCACCCACTTCCTGCATATCCGGAGCACCATAGGTCAACATGACCATTTCGCTAAAGCCGTACATATTGGAAGCGTAACGATCATGCTGCGCTGCGGTGTAATTCTCCATATTCCGGTAAGTTCTAACACCCGTTTTCAGCTTTACCGGCAATCCACGCTTAGACGCAAATTCGCATAAAACCCTCAGAGCAAAGTCTTCACACGTAAACTTATTATTTTTTACAGCGCCGTTTTTATCCCAATATTTTTCATTGATCAGTTTTTCCGCAATCAATGGTGCTTCGTCGTGATAAGCAGCAATATCTGCATCCGTCCAGAAAGCAGTCGTTTTCCAGAATACTTTATAGGTAACTTTTTTCCCGACGGGATCTGACTTTGGAGTTAACGCAATTGACCGCGCCATCAAGGTAGACAAAATTTCGGCACTCATACCGACGCTCCATCAATTGCGGCGTGAAAGTCAAAAGTTTCACCTTCTTCCCCCCCTACCAACTGGGTTCTGCCCATTGCATCACTTTGCCCGGAGATAACTTCGCCTTTGGCGGTTGTAATCTGATAAGGAATATCCTGAAGTGGATTTCCATCCTGATCTTCCATCACAACATGCTGACAATGGGAAAACAGCATCAATGGAACCGGCGGAATAAACGGAACCGGCGTGTGAGAGTTCCCGATAATCACCGTCGAAGACCCGGCCGTAACTTTATTGCCATGAGCACCAACGGAGCCCACGGTCGCCGCCGGTTTACCGTTGATCAAAACAGTCGTTGCAAGGTCGCCAACCATCGCACCACCACACGCCGAGGCATCGCCTTGGCGGGCGGCCGCGAGGCCGTCGAAGAACACGTCGCCGGAACCGGCGGCGATCGGGTTGGTGCCGTGGCCGGGGAGCGGGCAAGCGGTGGGGTCGGATACGCGTGCTGCGGGTTTGCCGGACATCGGAGTCTCCTTAATTGACCTTTACTTGACCGCTGCCATCCAGGCGCGCGGCGAAACTGACCTGGCGCTTGAAACCATCAACTTCCAGCAGGCCTTCGATGCTGAAGGACAGGCGAAGCTGATCGTTGTCACGCGGCAGGGAGATGACACGCACGTTGCTCAGGCGCGGTTCGTAGGCTTCGATGAAGCTTTCGATGGCCCGGCGGGCCTGACTCAGGGAGTCGTGCAGGCTCAGGCGCATGTCATTGAGATCGGGTAGCCCGTAATCGGACAGCGTTTGCACGCTGCCCGCACGGGTGCTGAGCATCTTGGCCAGATGGGCAGCCACCGACGCCATGGCGGAAACCTCGCGGCTCCAGCCGACGCGTTTGTCCGCGTCGCCACCCAGGCGTTCGAAAAGGCTGCCGTATCCAGTCATGAGTCGCTCCGTTTACTCTTTGTCCAGCTTGCCAACCAGCGACAGGGTGAAATCGGCACCCATGTACTTGAAGTGCGGGCGCACGTTCAGGCTGACGCGGTACCAGCCCGGCTCGCCTTCAACATCGCTGACGATGATCTGGGCTGCGCGCAGTGGACGACGGCCACGGACTTCGGCGCTCGGGTTTTCCTGGTCGGCCACGTACTGGCGGATCCACTTGTTGAGTTCCAGCTCGAGGTCGGTACGTTCTTTCCACGAACCGAGTTGCTCGCGCTGCAGCACTTTCAAGTAGTGAGCCAGGCGGTTGACGATCATCATGTACGGCAGTTGGGTGCCGAGCTTGTAGTTCAGCTCTGCAGCCTTGCCTTCAGCGCTGATGCCGAAGAACTTCGGCTTCTGCACCGAGCTTGCGGAGAAGAACGCCGCGTTGTCGGAGCCTTTGCGCATGGTCAGGGAGATGAAACCTTCCTCGGCCAGTTCGTATTCACGACGGTCGCTAACCAATACTTCGGTAGGAATCTTGGTTTCGATTTCGCCCATGCTTTCGAAGTGGTGCAACGGCAGGTCTTCAACCGCGCCACCGCTTTGTGGGCCGATGATGTTCGGGCACCAGCGGAATTTGGCGAAGCTGTCGGTCAGCTTGGTGCCGAACGCGTAGGCCGTGTTGCCCCACAGGTAGTGCTCGTGGCTGTTGGCGACGGTTTCTTTGTACACGAACGATTTGACCGGGTTTTCTTCCGGGTCGTACGGGTTACGCAGCAGGAAGCGCGGCACGGTCAGGCCAACGTAACGGGAGTCTTCCGACTGACGGAAGCTCTGCCATTTGGCGAACTGCGGGCCTTCGAAGTGATCCTTCAGATCTTTCAGGTCCGGCAGGCCGGTAAAGCTTTCCAGGCCGAAGAATTTCGGGCCGGCGGCAGCAATAAACGGCGCGTGGGACATGCAGGCTACGCTGGACACGTACTGCATCAGTTTCACGTCCGGCGAGCTTGGGGACATGTAGTAGTTGGCGATGATCGCGCCAACCGGCTGACCACCGAACTGGCCGTATTCAGCGGTGTAGATGTGCTTGTACAGGCCCGACTGCATCACTTCCGGCGAATCTTCGAAGTCATCCAGCAGGTCGTCCTTGGAGACGTTGAGGATTTCGATCTTGATGTTTTCGCGGAAGTTGGTGCGGTCGACCAGCAACTGCAGGCCACGCCACGACGATTCCAGGGACTGGAAGTCCGGGTGGTGCAGGATTTCGTCCATCTGGCGGCTGAGCTTGGCATCGATCTCGGCGATCATGCGGTCGACCATGGCCTTCTTGACCGGCTCACCGTTGTTCTGCGGCTTGAGCAGCTCTTCGATGAACGCCGACACACCGCGCTTGGCGATGTCGTAGGCTTCGTCATCCGGGGTCAGGCGGGTTTCGGCGATGATGCTGTCGAGAATGCTGTATTCGCCGTTCTCGTTGCTCTTTTGCTGTGCTGCGCTAGTGCTCATTGTGTTGGCTTCCTTGGCTGATGGGGGCTCAGGCGTCCTGGGCTGCGGCGTTCAGGCCCAGCTCACCGAGTACGCGACCGCGGGATTCGTCGTCGGCGAGCACGCCTTCGATGGCTTTGCGGAACGCAGGCGCGTTACCCAGCGGGCCTTTGAGGGCCACCAGCGCGTCGCGCAGTTCCATCAGTTTTTTCAGCTCAGGCACTTGCTCGACCAAGGATGCCGGGTTGAAGTCCTTCATCGAGTTGACGCGCAGTTGCACGGCCAGTTCTTCAGTGTCGCTTTCTTCCTGAAGACGGTTCGGTACGCTCAGCGTCAGGCTCAGCTCTTGCTTGGCCAGCACTTCGTCGAAGGTCATCTTGTCGATGCTGATCGGCTTGCGATCTTCGACTTTGCGTTCGTCCTTGCGGTGGGTGTAGTCACCGATTGCCAGTAGTTTCAGCGGCAGTTCAATCTCTTCCTGAGCACCGCCGGTGGCGGGTTTGAAGGTGACGTTGATGCGTTCCTTGGGGGCTACCGAGCCTTCTTTGGCCATGGCTTTTCTCCTTGCGGTTGTGGCCCTGGGGCCTATTCGAGTACCACTTCGAGATCGAGGTGGCACAGCCTGCGATAAATCTCTTCCTTGCGTTCACGCACTGCATGGTTCTGCGGTAACAACTCGCAGCAGCTATGCAGCAAATGCAGCACTTCCAGCGCAAGATCGGGCTCCCAGGCGTGCAGGCCTGAGTCCTGTAATGTTTGGTCGAGGGTTTCGAGTTGGGTCTTGGCCAGTTCGTATTTCTTGGCCATGAAGCACAGCCGCGCGAGGGCGAACTGCCAGAAGAACCGAACCCGCCCGCCGTGGGCGCTTTGCAGGCCCTGCTTGAGGATCTGCACGGCGGCCTTGAGGCCGTCCTTGCGCAGAATCGGCATGACTTCTTCCAGGGCCAGTTCCCAGGCCGGCTGGGTATCGGCGACTTCGACCTTGCGCGGCGCACTGGCGCTTTGCAGGTGCGGCATGACGTGGGCGCTGATCCAGGCGCGGGTGGCCGGGTCGGCGAACGGCGCGCCGTCGTGGAAACGCAATTCGATGATGCCGGGCAGGCGCTGAACCAAAAGCGCGAAGTGGATTTCCACTTCGCGCATGGCCATCTCGGCGTTCAGCCCCTGAAGGCATTCCCAGACCATTCGCTGGCCATCGAACCAGAACGGCGCCTTCGCCAGGCTCGCCTCCAGCTCTACCAGCAGATCAGCGTATTTCCCTTGGTCGAAGCGGTCCTGATAGGCCTTGAGTTTGTCTGCCGGCACGCCACGCAGGACGGTGATCTGCTCGGCATTGCGCTCGGGCACCGCGTCGATGGGCAGCCACAGCAGCGTACGATTGAGGCGCAGGGCGCGCAGGTCGGTGGCTTTCTGCTTCAGCCACCAGGCGCACAACGGACGGGCGCTTTCCTGCTGAGCGCGCAGGGCCTTATGGGCTTCTTTCTCGTTGTCGATCGGTGCGCCGGGGGTGAACAGCTGAGTCGCAGCCTGCTTGACCTGGGCCACTGCGGCGCCCACCACACCGGGCTCCGGCTGGTTGTCGGCAGCGCGCTGAACCATGTTTTTCAAGCGGCGGGAGATCGGCAGCAGCAACGGCGCGTCATCGCCCAAGTGCTCGGTGCACGCGGCGTCGAGGCCTTCCAGATGCTCGACCAGCCGGCGGAACAGCGGCAGCTGCTCTTTGATCGCAACGTTTTCGTTCAGCACCTGTTCAAGACGCGGCACCAACCAGCTGATGGCGGCGGAGCGGGTGCGGGCCTTGTTCGGGTGAACTTCAGCCCAGTGGTTTTCGCAAAGATGGTGCAACAAACCGAGGCCGGCCAGCAGCCCCTGGAAGGATTCACGCTGGTATAGCGCCCAGGTCAGCCACGCGCCGACACGCAAATCCTTGGATTGAGTGCGCAGCAGGTTTTCACTGTTTTCACGGATTTTCAGCCAGTCGATCTGACCACTTTCGTGCATGGACTGGGCTTTGGCCAGTTCGCTTTCCAATGCCTCGTATTCGCTCGAAAAGCGAACATCCTCGCCCGCGAAACTCTCTTGGGAAACAGAGGCTTTTGCGAGTTCAAGGTAATGGGCAGAAAGTTTGCTTGAGTAGGACATCCATGGCCTTAATTAGGAAAACGGTCATGCGGCCATTGCAGTTGCAATGGCGCCGGACAGTATCAAAGAGCTGCGATGAGTCTCATCCAATTGAGTTCGTGCTCTTTCAAGTGCGCGCATCCTAATCACAATGATGGCCATTAGCAAGCACCCAAATAAACAATAAAACGGCGGTTTCTCTATTGCATGTAGGAGAAAGCCCTATATGTGACAGGGGATTCCCTGACGCTGGCTTTAACCCTCCCATCTCGACGCATTGCCCCCGAAACCATTGGGCCAGAGCGGTTTATCAAACCAGTGGATAATCACTGAACATTCACGCCCTGAAGCGGAACCCAGCATGACAAAAATAAAAAATGAAAAATGTAGGAGGTTTCCGAAAAGTTACAGTCATCTATGGACATAGCAGTGACAGACAATAAGCAATACAAGGCTCCGTCAAAATGATGGCGCCTTGTATTTGATCCACTTCTCTCCAAATACATATTCTGTTCGCCTCAAATTTCTTACAAAAGTATCGAAAGCCCTTCGCGCGTTGCTGACGCAACATTCTGAAACGCGGAAAACTCTGACGTACTTTCTGGAGGCGTCCGACATCATTCTTTTGTTCGCTTGTAAGCGTGTCGGGTAGTTTGCGCTTGCTCCAACTCGGCATCCCCTATGGAGGCTGGCAGGGATGTAAATTGGCGTTGAGCAGAATGGCGGATAATCCGCAGTTGCTGGTGAAGCGAGCGCTGGATCATTTGCCAGCGCAGGAGATGGCGGCGCATGGCGCCCAGGCGTAGCCAGTACAGATCATTCCCACGCAGCGCGCGGGAATGATCAAAGCCCTACAGAAAGCTCAATCAAACATTCGGGCAAGGTACCGGTGCCCAGTCGCCCAGGTCCGGGTTCTTGCACATGCTGTTGACCTGAGTGGTGCCTGCGCTGGCGACTTGCTTGCTTTCCGCCTGTTTGGCTTGTGCGGTTTGCAGGGTTTTCTCGGTGGTGACCGCTTCTTTCGGCACGGTTGGCAGCACCGGTTTTTTCGCCGGTTTCACCGCTTTTTTGCTCTTGGTCGGGGTCACGACCGGTGTGGTGTCGGCGGTCGCCACGGTGACCACGTCAGTGCGCTGCACGCCTACTTGCTGCAGGTCTTTTTCGTAGGCCTGGGTGTAGTTGTTCAGGTCTTCGCTGGCTTTACCGTTCACCGCGACGATCAGGTCGTTGGACTCTTTGAGGCCGGCGACGATTTCTGCCAGGCGCTTGCGGCCCTCGGTGTCGCTGACGGTCTTGGCCTTGCGGTCGGCGACCAGTTTGGTGAACGCGCTCTGGTAGCACTGTTGCGAAGCCTTGGCGTACGCGGTGCTGCGGTCGATGTCGGCGGCGCTTTTGTTGACGTCGGAGGCGTAGGACGCGATGCGCTGGTTGTCATCGGCGATCTGCTTCTGACGCTCGTTGTAGTAACCGACCGCGCCGCCCGCCAGGGCACCGCCTGCTGCACCGATGGCGGCGTTGCGGCCACGGTTCTCGGAATCGGTCAGGGCGCCCAACAGTGCACCGCCGACAGCGCCGACAGCCGCACCGGTAACCACCGACTTGGTCATGTTCGAATCGGTGGCGCGCAGGTGCTGCACCGGCTCGTAGCAGTTCGGGTAGTACTCGACCTTGGTGCTCGAGGCGACCTTGGACGTCGGCGACGTAGCGCAACCGGTCAGTACGGTGCTGAAGCCAACAGCGATCAGCAGCAAGTGACGCTTGGAAACCGAAGCAAAAGCTTTACGGGAGGAAAGCATAGTTGTGTTCTCGTTTAAGTTTGACCAGCTCAGCACGGCCCATCGCCGCCTGAGTCCCTTCCAAGCTCGCTGTACAACGAACGATCAAGACCGCTGAGCGTTCGATGCGAGCAATTCCTTCAATATCGCCGCCGGGTCGGCTCGTCGTTGCTGACGATAATCACCGACATGGCGAACGAATAACGTCGCGCGCGTCACCAGGCTCTTGCCCAGTACCGGCTTGCGCTCCAACTCTTCCTTGATGCGTTGAAACTGCGCCTGGATCACGGCATCGGTGTAGCGCGTGCCAGTCGCCAGGTTGTCGATGTAGATCGCCACCGCGCCGTCCAGCGCGCTGCGGCCGTTGTCGATGGCCATGGCGAACAGCTTGGCGCTGGCCTCGTCCTTGGCGTCCACGGCCTGCTGGCGACTCTTCTGCAAATTGGTCAGGCGAATGTTGTAGTTGTTGACGGTCTCGGCCACCAGGGCCGCCGACTGGATCAGGTTGCCGGCCGCTTCCTCGCGCTGTTGGGCGATGAGCGAGACGTTGCGCTTGAGCTCTTCGTTGACCAGCCCCAACTCGGCTTGCAAACGCGGATCGACGCTGGCGGCAATGATGCTGTCCAGGCGTTTGGTCGGGTCCTGGGCGTCATCGATGGCATCGGTCAGCGAAGCCAGCCGACCTTCTTTCTGCCATTGGGCAAACAGTTCCTTGTAGCGCGAACGGGGCGCCGACAACGCGCCAACCGCGACCCGGAACCCGGTGGTTTCGTTGTTTTGCTCGGTGCCGTCGGCGGCGAACAGCGGGTACTCGCGGCGCATCCCGGTAAACAAGGTGCCCTCGCCTTCCAGGTAATTGCCGCCCTTGACCACGAAGCCGCCGTAGGTGCCCTGGCGGCGTCCGGCGTGCACCAGCTGGAAGGACTCCTGGACCATTTCGGCGGCGTTGCCGATCACGTCGAACAAGCCAATGGGGTTTGGCAGTTTGGTACCGATCGGCATCAACCGCGCGGCCTGACCGGTGCCGCCGGCGACCTGATTGAAGACCGCCCAATCGGCCAGCGGTCCGTCGCTTTCGCTGCCGTCCAGGCGCCGGGGAAACAGGCGCCCTTCCAGGTCCTGACGGCTGACGGCCTGCCCGCCACGGGCAGCAAATTCCCATTCGACTTCGGTCGGCAAGCGCACAAAACCCAGCCCGCCCTCCTCTGCCGAGGTGCCGCGACCGCTCACCGGCAGCAGGTCCTTGTGGTATTTCATCAGCCAGGCGCTATACACCGCCGAGAAGCGTTCCGCCTCGAATCGCGACAGCTTCACCTTGGGCAAACGCCCGGCCATGCCTTGCGGAATTTCAGCCTGCAACGCCTCGCAGGCTGGCGCTGGTTCACCGCTGGCCAACGATTGCGCCTGGGCCATGACCTGCGCGTATTGGCGGGCGGTGACTTCGTATTTGCCGATGAAATAGAGCATCGGTTTGAGCGGGGTGTTGGCGTCGGTCTTGGGCATCAACGGGGTGATGCTTTTACTCCAGTCCTTGGGCAGATCCTTGAGGGTGAACTGGCCATTGATGAAGTCCCGGCGATAACCGGAAATGAACGACTGCTGATAGCCGGCCTCGCCTTCGCTGAACGGGTAACCGAGGCTGATCTCGCGGTCGTCCAGACTGCCCTGGGCCAGGATGTAGACGTAACGGAACACCATCTGCCCTTCGCACGGCAGCGGCAGGCTGACGTCATCGGGCAACGGCTTGGGGTTGTCCAGCTTGTCGGTGCCTTCATCAGCCCAGACCATGCCGGCCAGGCTCAGCGCCACGGCGGCGCCCAGTAACTTATACATCTCGGATTCCTTCACACGCCTGGATACGCGCCACTCGCCAGCCACCACAGAGCGCCGCCACGGCGCTGACGCCGAGCACGGCCGCCAGGGCCAACGCGTAGTGACGCGCCAGCAGATGGCTGGCGTACTCGCCCGGCATCTGCGCAAATAAATGGTTCAGGCCCGATTGCGCCAGGCCATACAGCCCGGCACTCAACAGGGCGGCAAGGCCGGCGCTGTACAGCGCCTGCACCACCACAAACAACAGCAACGCTGCCGTGGAAAACCCCAGCAAGCGCAGCACCGATAACGCTCGACGCTTGCGCTCGACCGCCGCCAGTGCCCCGGCAAAAATCGCCGCGAACGCTCCCGCCACGGCTAATCCGGCGATGATCCAGAACACGATCGACAGGTTGCGGCTCAGCGATTGCACTTGGGCGATGGCCTGGGCCTGGGTCGAGACCAGCAGGTTCTGTGCAGCGAAGTATTGGCGCAGCGGTTCGACATCCTGGAGGCTGCGGGCGTACAGGCGAAACGCCGGATATACCCGCTGCTCCGTCGCGCCCACCGCATCACCTGGCCAATCGAACGCAGGCACGGCGCGGCCGTCCCGGTAATCTTCAGCCGCTTCCAGTAACGTCAACGGCGCGAACAATCCGTCCCGGGCGAAGGCTTCCAGCGGCAGAACCTGCAGCACCTGAACGCGAGTGCGCTGCGCCTCGCCACGACCGGCCACCTGCCGGCCAAAACCGGCCTGTAACCAATCACCGGCCTTGGCCCCAAGCTTTTCGGCGGCGGTCTGGCTGAGCAGCACCTGATCCAGCCCTTGGGGTACCGGCAGACTGCCGAGCAACGGATCGTTGGCGGTGGTGGGGATCATTTCCACAGTCACCGTCGAAGCGCCAGCGGTCAGATCCGCTGTCGCGGCAATCTGCCGGGTGCGCGGCAAGGCGAACGACACGTCGCTGCGCTGGCTCAACTGCTCGATAAACGCGGCACTGAACCGGCCGCCACCGAGGGGGATGATCTCCCGGGTGGCCGGGTCGTTTTCCAGGCGCTCGGTCAAACTGCTGACCAGGCCGAATTTCAAACCGAACAGCACCAGCAGCGGTGCGATCACCGCCACCAGCGCCAATACCGAGCAGGCCGACAGCCAGGCATCGTTGCGGTAATCCTGCCAGGCCAGGGAAGCCACCAGTGCGCCGCGCATCAGCAGGCCTCCCCAAGGGTGGCGGTGACACCGCCATCGACGTCGCGATGACAACTGATGCGTCGCACCTGCAAACCGCTGGCGCGGGCCAGTGACTCGTCGTGGGTGGCAACGACGCAGCACACCCTGTGTTCACGAGCCTGGGTCACCAGTAATTGCATCACGCGTTCCGCGTTCAGCGGATCGAGGGCAGCGGTCGGTTCATCGGCCAACAGCAGGCGCGGCCCATGGGCCAGGGCGCGGGCACAACTCACCCGTTGCCGTTGGCCGACGGACAAGTCGCACGGTCTTTTGCCCAGTTGATCGGTGATATCCAACGCCCCGGCCAGGCGATCGACGCTGCCGTCGTCTTTCAAGCCGAGCAGTTGGCGCGACAGGTCGATGTTGCCGCGCACGTCCAGAAAATCCAGCAGGCCACCGGTTTGCAGCACGTAACCCAAGTGCCGGCTGCGCAGGTTCGCCAAGGCACTTTGCGCATCTGCGCGCCACAGCCCGGCAATGTCCGTCGTGGTTTGGCCGGACGCAAAATCAAACTGCCCGGCCTGATCCGGCGCCAGCACCAGCGCCAGCAAATCGAGCAACGTGCTTTTGCCGCAGCCACTGGGACCAACCGCCGAAACGCACCCAGTTGGCCAGGTCGTTGTGGAAGGTTTCGTAGAGGCGGATTTTCGAGTCCAGCTCGTCGATAAAGTCCTCCTGCTCGGCCACGCTCAGGGAAAGCCACAAATCCTGGGTCATGTTCAGCGACTTGCTGCGATAAGGCAGTCCTTCCAGGTACTCCCCCAAAACCCCGCCATCGGCCAGATTGCCCCCCTTGCGCAAGGCCGAGGGATCGCGGCTCATGTAGGCACTGGCACTGGCGATTTCCTGGAAGAAATTCTTCGGTGAGGTCTGGGTCTTGCGGGCGGCGTCAACGATCAGTTTCAGCGATTGCTGCAAGTCGTTGAGCTGCAGTTTGGTCAGCATCACGCACACTTGGAACGCCGGCAGGGCCGGGTTGGTCAGGTCGCGGTCGGCGGTCCAGGCGCTGACCAGTTGCGGCGCCTGGCTGGCGGCTTTTCGCCCCAGGAAGTCCATGTGCATCGCGTAGCCGATGGCCGCCGATTTGTCGGCCAGGCTCGGCGCGGCGCTCAGCAGCGGCACGGTTTGCGACTTGTTGCTGCGCACCTGATGCACCAGGTCGGCAAACACCGAACCGATCTCGTCCACCCGTTCACCGAACTTGCGCACATCGGCGCCCGGCACCGGGATGTACAGATCGCCGATCTGCGGGTTGGCGTCGGCGGTCAGGGTTCGATACTGACTTTGCGCACCGCCATGGGTTTTCTTGCCGGCATCGCTGAGCAGGTGCAAGGCGTAGATTTTGATCTGTTTGCCCAATGCGGCCTGACGCACTTCGGCCTCGTTCATTTGCGTGGCGGCATACGGGTCGTTCTTGCGCAACGCACCGGCATCGGTGACCAACAGAATCAAGCGTCCGCCATAACCGGACCAGTCCATGCCCTCGACCGCTTCCATCACGCCGGCAAACGCATCTTCATTGAACGAATGGCTCGAGACCGTGGACGCCTTGACCTGCCGCGCCAGGTCCATGAAGCGCTGTGGGTCGCGGCCCTGGTCCAGGGTGATCAAGGTTTTGGCGACGTATTCCAGGCCAGGGGTTTTCTGGATGCTGTTTCGAAACCCCACCAGGCCAAAGCTGACACTGTCCAGCTCGCCCCGCTCGGCGATGCGGGTTTGCAGTTGGTGCACCACGTCGCGGACCTGATCGATGTAGGGCTGCATGGACACCGTGGTGTCGACGACCAACACCACAGCGGTGCGAAATGCATCGGCATTGGCGGCGCTGATCGGAGTGTTGCCGACAGTGGCCTTCGGTGCATTGCCGGGGTCGATGGACGCCACGTTCAGCAACTGCACCGGCTGGCCGTTTTCATCGAAGCTCTCGCGCGAATCAAAGATCGGCAACAGATAAAACTGGTTCTGCGGCACCGCGCTGGCGGCCGGTTCCAGGGCCAGCACCTGCTGATTGTCTTCACGGTTCTGCTGGGCCTTGAGCAACAGGTTTTTTGCAGCCGACGGATCGGCCAGCAGCCGCTCCACTTCGCCGGGCTGACGCAGGAACATCACCGGCGCACGACCGGAGCGTTCGGTGAACTTGAGCACCAGGCTTTGCTTCCAGTCGCTGACTTGTTCGGCTGGCAACCAGCCGTCACTGCGCCCGTCGGTGGCGGCGCCGACGCGTAGCCACGGGCTGCCGGCCACCTCTTGGCGCTGATAGACGTACAGCACGGAAAACGCCGGCAAGGCCTTGTCAGGTGCTGCCCCCGGTTCACTGGCGAGTTTCGCTCCCGGGTTGCTGAGCACCCGCTGGAACAAGGTTTTTTTGCCGGCCATCAGCAGCGGGCGCTGACCGTTATCGACTTCTGTCGCCACAGGGGGGTTCACCGGTGGCGCCACGGCTGGCGGCGGTGTTTTGACTGGAGGCACTGAAGGCACTGAAGCCACTGGCGCCTTGGCGTCCGCTTCGACGTCACCGGACAGCCACCAATAACCCGCGCCGCCCAAGGCCAGCACCACGGCTACCGCAACAGCGGCAAGCGCGAACACCGGTCCCTTGCGCTGCTCCGAGGCCGGGGATTGCGGCGTCGACTTCGCCGTCGGCGCAACAGGCTTGGCTTGGGGTTGTGGCTGTGCAGGGCTCGTCGGAATGTCGATAGACACCGGCGTCAGTCCCGCCAGGTCATTGCCCACCGGAAGGGGCAACGGCCGGATCGTGGTCGCTTCAACCGATTCCCCGGGCAGATTATCCAGCGCCTGCAACAACGCCTTTGCATCCGGGAAACGCTCGGCCGGATCCTTGGCCAACAGCTTGCGCAGCACCTCTTGATAACGGCCGTGGTGCACCGGCAGCTCCGGCAGCGGTTCGGTCAAATGCGCCAAGGCCGTAGAGAGCGCGTCGTTGCCGGTGTACGGCAGTTTGCCGACGAGGATTTCGTAGAGCACCACGCCCAGGGCATAAAGATCGGCCCGGCCGTCAATGTCCTGGCCGCGCGCCTGTTCCGGGCTCATGTAGCTGGGCGTGCCGACGGCGAAACCCGCTTGGGTGAACTGGGTGCGGTCGTCCAGCGACTTGGCGATGCCGAAGTCCGAGAGCACCGCTGTGCCATCGGCGCGGAACAGAATGTTCGCCGGTTTGACGTCGCGATGAACCAGCCCCAGACCATGGGCATAGCCCAGCGCCGAGGCGATCTGGCGGATGTAGATCAGGCCCTGCTCCGGCGTCAGGCCGGCGGCAATGCGCTCCTTGAGCGTACCGTTGGGCAGGTACTCCATGGCCATGTAATACAGCTCACCGACATTGCCGATGTCATGGATGGTGACCGTATGCGGGTGAGACAGGCGCGCCAGGGTTTTGCCTTCGCGCAGGAAGCGCTCGCAGAAACTCGGATCGGCTGCCAGCGCGGCGGTCATGACCTTCAACGCCACCTTGCGCTCCAGCGAGCGTTGGGTCGCCAGGTAAACGCTGGCCATGGCGCCCTCACCGATCTCACCGTCGATGTCGTAGCCCGGGATCAGAATGTTCGCGGTGAGGTTCATGAAGGCACCTTCACGACGATGACGGTGATGTTGTCCGGAGCGCCGCGCATCAGGCCCAGGGACACCAGGCTGCTGGCGATTTCCCCTGGCTCGTCGTGGCCCAGCACCTCGCGGATCTCATGATCTTCAACGGTTTTGTTCAGCCCATCGCTGCACAACAGGTAACTGTCGCCGGGCTTCAACAGCAACTCGACCATCGCCAGTTCCAGCTGTGCCTGGACCCCGATAGCGCGGGTGACAATATTGGACCGCGGGTGCACCCGGGCTTCGGCTTCACTGAGCAGGCCGCTGTCCTGCAGATCCTGGACGTAACTGTGGTCCCGCGAGATGCGTTTGAGCCGGCCGTCACGCAGGCGATACAAGCGGCTGTCACCCGCCCACAGACACACCCCACGCAAGTCACGCGCCGCCAGCACCACCACCGTGCTGCCCATCATGGTCACGCCGCGGTTGGCGGTTTCTTCACGCACGGCGGCGTTGACCCGCAGCAGGTCGGTTTTCAACGCCGCGACGTATTCATCCAGCGAACGGCCCACAGCAATGCTACGCAAACTGTCGACAATCAGACTGCTGACGTAGTCGCCCGCCGCGTGCCCGCCCATGCCATCGGCGACCACCCACAGGCCTTTTTGCGGCAGGTCCAGGCAAGCGTCTTCGTTAACCTGGCGGACCATGCCGACATGGCTTTTGCTTGCAGACTTGAGGGTCCTTCCCACGTTTGAACACATCTACACAACACCTTCTTGGCCGAGCAAAAATTGCGCAAAATCAGCGGCGGCCGGCAGGCCCTGGCACCGCAATAAACCGGGGGCGATGCGCTCCGAACCCTGGCCCCACCACACACTGGCCCCTTCGCAGGCCTGTTCGGCGAGGGCGATCATTCGCGCCTGCGGATCAGTGACATCAAAGCGGTGCAAACCGGCAAAACGGCCGCTCGGGGTGCGTCGCAGATAAGCCGGGCTGCCCAGCGCCTCCAGTCCTGCACCGAAGGCCTCGAAGCTTGCCTCCACGTTCAAGGTGCTCAACAGCAATTGCTCGACCTGTTCAAACCAGATATCCGAACCGCCTATCACCGACGCAGGATCAGCGTCGTGATCCAGCAGCACCGCGACGGTCAGCGGAAAATACCGGCCAACCCGATCAATGCTCGGCATCACCACCCCCACGGCGGCCTGCGGCCCGCACACACCGGGCGCGACCATAAAGCGCCACAGCGGACTGACCAGATAGGCATTCAGCCAACGGTCGCCAAGGCTCTGGCTGGCGAGCAACCCCGCCGCCAGCCACGAATCCCAAGGGCCGATAAAACTCTGCGGCAAGCCACGGCTGACAAAGTCCCCGCGACTGGCCAACTTTCCATAGAAGCCCGGCGTGCTCATAAGCGCTCCGGCAGGCTGAAACCGCTGAGCACACGGCTCTTGAACGGGTTGAAGGCGCTGTTGGCCCGTAGCTCATAAGAGGCGCTGGCGCCATCGACCCGCAACCGCAGGTTGAAGCGGTCCGGCGAGTTGCCGGCGGTCAGGTCCGATTGCTCGAGCAGGCGGAACCAGGCCCAGGGCCCGTCCAGGGTGATGCCGGACCGACCGCTGGCCGTGGGCGGCATGATCGAGATCCGCACCACGCCGATGCTGCCGGGGTTGGGCCATTGCATGGCGGTCGGACGGCTAGGTCCGTGGTCGTAGCTCAATTGCTGGCCGTCGAGGTCGAGCAAAAACTGGGTGATGGTGGAATCCATGGCCACGGGCTTGAGTTCGAAGCGCACCATCGGCTGGGTACCGCCGGAACGGAAAAACGCATCCCGGATGGTCGCTGCCCGCTGGAAGGTTTGCAGCACGCCCGGGGCGATGCCGAGCTTCTGCGCGGCGCCCGGTTGCCAGCGCCAGGCCTGGGTCGAGGTATCCACGTAGGGCTGCAGGTATTTGCGGAAGTAGTTGTCCATCACCCCGCCCACGCCGAAGAACTGACCGAAGTCGTCGAGGGTCGCGTCCCGTGCACTGCCTGGCGACATCGGATAACGCCCGGCCAGGGACTGGCGATAGATGTTCACCACTTCGCTGGTCCAGGCCGCGTTCAGTTGATTGCGTACTCCACCCATCATGCTGTTGGTGGTGGAGTTGACCACCGACTTGACCAGGCCCTGCACCAACGCCGGTTGACGCTCGGCGTTGAGGCTGACCCGCGTCGCCGCCGCTGCGGCCTGGTTCTTGGCTTCGCCAAGCAAGGCGTCGCCGCTGGCACCGACCATGGCGCTGACCTGCACATACAGGGCGTTCATGTCGGCCAGCAGGCCGTCGATGGCTGCCGGCTCGCCTTCGTTCTTGCTGACGATGCGGTTGAGTTCGGCAAAATGCGCAGTGACTGGATCGTCACTGGCCTCAGGCGTGTTTTGCATCGCCTGCTCCTGGCCGAGCAAAGTGCCCAAGCGCTCTTTGAGCTTGTCGACCCCGCCCTCCACCGGCGCGCCCTTGGCGGCCAGCACGCGTTCTTCCTGTTGCAGGTCGGTTTCCTTCGCCACCGCCACCAGCAGTTTTTTCAACGGCGAAGTCGGCCCGGAAATCACCCGCAGCACATCGGCGGCCTGGGCCACGCTGGTGATCGGCACGAAGTCGATATCAGCCAACAAGGCGTCCCACTGGCGCTGGTAATCCTGGAAATACAAACGGCGTACATCGGCAGCCAGGCTGGCGACGTTCTGTTGTTCTGCCTGATCGCGACCGAGCACCCACTGCTCCTCGGCCAGGGTGCCGGTCTGGTTCAGGCTGGTGAGCAAAAACCCTTGGCGGTAACCCTTGGCCGTGAAGAAGCCACTCAAGGGGTCGCCCAGCGGCTTGCCGCTCTTGCGGCTGAACACCAGCGCAGCATCGTGCCCGGCCGCTTCGCTAAGACGAAAGTCCGCAATGCCGTCCGGCAGTTTCTGCCGTTTGATCCGGTCGTAGACACGCTGGGCCACCGGCAGCTGTTGCAACTGCCGGCGTAAATCGTCGATCAGGCGTGGGTCGAGACGCGCAGTGGGCGGATGGCGTTCGAACAGCGCCTGCAAGTGCTCACCGAGGGCTACGCGCTGCTCGGCCGGTAAGTCGCGCGGCAGGCTGCGGTCCCAGTCCAGGGCGATCCACGCCTTGATGAAATCAGCATCGTAATGCTCACTGTCGGCGAGCATCAGGTAGGCCTTCAAGCCTTCGTAAAGGAAGTCCGAATTGCCGCCGCCGTGCAGTTGCTCCTCGATACGCGTGAGCAAGCGCGGCGCGAAGACCGCGATCAACAGCTTGCGATAAACGCTGCCGGACTCGGCTTCAAGCATGTCGCCCTGATACAGACCCAGGCCTTCGGCCCAGTTCGGCGCATCATCGGCCAAGTGCTTCACTGCGTTGAGCAAGGGCAACACGGCGAGCACGTCCCGCTGGGCCGGGCTGAGGTTCTGCACGGCCTGGCCCAGGGGCACGACTTTCTGATCGACTTGCGCGATATACGCCTGATTGGCGCGGTAGCTGACCCACCACAAGGTCCCGACCACCAGCACCAAGGCTACGGTCGAGGCCAGCACGCCCTGGGCGATCCACTTGCGTCGACGTTCGACTTTCGGATTGACACCCACCAGCCCACGCTCGGCAAAGGCCACGGCGCTGAAGAGCTTTTCGATGAAGTAACTGCGCCCGGTGCCGTTCTGGCGCACCAGGTGCTGGCGGTCCAGGTTCATGCTCTRGGCCATGGAGCCGATCAGCCGGTCAATCGGGCTGCCTTCCTGGGTGCCGCTGGTGAAATACACCCCGCGCAACAGCGCCCGCTCTTCAAAGGCGTTGGGTTTGAACACGCCCTCAAGGAAGCTTTGCAGGCAATCCTTCAACGCGCCGAACTGCTGTGGAAAACCGTAGATCAGATCGCGTCGCGCCGGGTCGCGTTCCTGCTGCAAGCGCTCCACCAGCCGATCGTTCAGGCGTTGCTCCAGACCGGCGAATTCGCTTTGCAGATGGGCCAGCGGGCTGTCATTGCTTTTGCCGTCATCCAGAGCGAAGGTCATGCCCCAGACCTGAGCTCGCTCTTCCTTGCTCAGGGTGTCGAAATACTCCATGAACCCGGGCACCAGATCGAGCTTGGTCAGCATCAGGTAGATCGGGAAGCGCACGCCCAGTTGGGTGTACAGCTCCTGAATGCGCAGGCGTATCGCAGCGGCATGGGCGGCGCGTTCGGCGTCGCTGCCCAGCAACAGGTCGGAGAGGCTGATGGCGATAAATGCACCGTCGATCGGGCGACGGGCCCGCTGTTTTTTCAACAGACCCAGAAAGCCCAGCCATGCGGCCTTGTCGACCGTCGCGTCGCTGTCCTGAGTGGTGTAGCGGCCTGCGGTGTCGAGCAGCACAGCCTGGTCGGTAAACCACCAATCACAATTGCGCGTACCGCCGACGCCGCGCACCGCACCGGCGCCCAACTGCGCGGCCAACGGAAAATGCAGACCGGAGTTGACCAGCGCCGTGGTCTTGCCCGAACCCGGCGGGCCGATGATCACGTACCACGGCAATTCGTAGAGATTGCGTCGTTCGTCGCCGCCCAGCTTGGCTTTCTTCAACAGCGTCAGGGCTTCGTCCATGCGCTGGCGCAGGGTTTCGAGCTCTTCGGCCGTAGCGATGCTGGTCGGGTCCGGCGGGGTTTGCGCCGCCAGGCTGCGCATGACTTCGGCGGCCTGACGGCGGGCCTGGATGATGCGAAACACCCGATAGGCGATCCACACCGCGAACAGCAGAATGATCAGCGCCCAGCGCCGGCCTTCGGGCACCAGGAGCTCAAGCAGCGGCCCGACAAACCAGATGATCAGGCTCAGGGCGATCAGCCCCAGCAACGGAATGACCCAGCGGGTCATAAAACTGAAAAACGCCTTCACTCGACCCCCTCCGCCAACACTGTGATTTCGACCCGACGATTGCGTGCGCGGCCCTCGGTCGTAGCGTTCGAGGCCAACGGTTCTGTGTCGCTGCGGCCTTCGGCGCTGAAGCGCTCGGGCTGGCCGGTCTTGGCCGAAAGGATTTGCAGCACCGAAGTGGCCCGTGCCTCGGACAACGCCCAGTTCGATGGAAACCTCAAGGTGGCAATCGGGCGATTGTCACTGTGACCGGTCACCCGGACCTGGCCCTTGACCTTGCGAATGGCATCGGCGATGCGCAGCATCAGCGGCTGGAAATTGTCGACGATACTGGCGCTGCCCGAGGCGAACAGCTCATCGCCACGGATAGTCACCACTGAACGGTCAACGGCATCTTCCACGGCCACCCGGCCGGCCTTGATTTCATCAGCGAGAAAACCGGCCAAGCGTGGCCGCTCGACCAGTTTCGGCTGCACCACCGGACGGTCGATGGCCTGCACCGGGATCTCGCCCAGCGCATGAATGTTTTTAAACACCGGCTCGGCATCGGCGGCCAGTTTCAAGCGCAGGCCGAACACCAGGGCCAGCAGCAACGCCACACCGATGGCCACCGCGATCCATGGCGGCATGAATTGCGCCAGTCGATCGCGCGCCACGGTCACGCCGCGCCAATGGGGCGACAGTTCACGCTCATATTCGCCACGGGCGCTGCGGATAACCGCACTGGTGCGCTCACGCAACGCCTCCAATTGGCTGCGACCATCATTCATGACCCGATAACGCCCTTCGAAACCCAGGCACATGCACAGGTACAACAGCTCCAACAGATACAAACGTTCGCGGGGGCTTTGCAGGCAATGTTCCAATAGCTGGAACACCTTCTCGCCGCCCCAGGCCTCGTTGTGCACGGTGATCAGCAGGCTCTGCTTGCCCCAGTCGCCGGTGCCACCCCACGGCGTACTCAACACCGCTTCATCCAGGGCGGTGCACAAGGCGTAACGGGCCAGCAACACATCGTTGCGCACCACGCCGGCGGCCTCGGCGCGCTCCTCGAACTGGCGCAGGTAGGCCAGTAGTTGCGCCCGCAGACTCGCCGGTGCCGGGTGGGCAATGGTGTTGCGCAAGCGGGTCAGCAAAGCCAGCAGCGGGCCCGCGGCGCTCTCCAGGGGGTTGAGACCTTCGGCTTTGCCGGTCAACAGCGGCGCGGCCGGCATCGACAGTGGCGCGGGCTGGGCGCGGCCAGGGTCCGGGCGGGCCGGCTCGGCGCCACGGCCACCGGGTGTCGGCATGAACTGGGTACGATCGTCGTTATTCATCGCGGTTTATCCTCGGATCGCCCAGAAAGCCAGGTTCAACCCCGGGAACTGACCCGCGATGTGGAACGCAAAACCGCCGGAGTTGGCCAGTTGTTGCCAATGCTCGCTGCCCCGGTCGAGTTCGTAATAGGTGGAGCCGGCGTGATAGGGAATCTGCCGTGGCGCCACCGGCAGCGGCAGCAGACCGATGCCCGGCAATTGCAGGTTGACCATGTCGCGAATGTGTTCCACCGAGCCGATTTTGCTCTGCAGGCCGAAGCGGCTGCGCAGGGTCTCGGCAGGTACATCGGCGCGCACCACCAGAATAAAACTGGCGTTGTCGAGCAGGGTCTTGTCAGCCAGCATGGCCACATGAATGCCATAGGCTTTTTCGACGATCGGAATCGGCGTGGCCTTGCTGTCGATCAGCATCGACAGCGCTTCACGCAGGGCTTGCATCACCGGCGCAAAGCTCAGCGCGAGGTCATCATGCTGGTACTGCGGGAATTCCTGCGGTCGCCGCCCGGAAGCGGTAAAAGTCGAGAATTCCCCGGCCAGGCTCACCAACTCGCTGTAGAAGCGCTCGGGATGCAAAGGGCTCAAGTGGCTCAAGTGCTGGATCAACGGCTGAGCACGGTTGACCAGTTGCAGCAGCATGAAATCGGCAATCTCCGAAGCACCGCCGGCACCGGACGCCACCACCCGCCCAGCGAGCGCTTCTCCGCGTTGATGAAGCAGGCCCAGTAGCTCGTTGCGAAACGCAGCCAAGGGCGTGGAGGCGACCACATCCAGCAGCGGCGGGATGTAAGTGTCATCGAGCACCAAGGCGCGGTCGGCGCGTTTCTCCTTGATTCGCACCAGGCCGATGGCCGCGTAGTCGCTGATGCCATCCCGGGCGACCAATAATCGCAGTGCCCTCGACCCCACGGCCACCGGGGCCTGGTTTTCGAACGGCGCGTTGTCGTCCCGCACTTCGCGCACCTGACTCACATAGCGCGCAGCACCCAGGGCCTCGCCTTCGTCAACGGTGTCACGCGCGCCGGCGCGCTTGAGCGGCAAGGCCAGGTACACCAAACCATCGCGCAGGTTGTCATCGATATTCAGCGGGCTCGGCGCCAGATCATCCTGGGGAATGTTGAATGGCGTGCCGTCTGGCAACAGGCCCCGCGCCGAGATGATCGCCAGTTTGCCCTGGGCCAGCAGGCCCTGGTCGATCAGCAACTCAGAAAACCCCCAGGCACCGGCCGACAATGGGCKACTCCGGGCGTCGATGAGATTCTCCAGGTAACGGTCATGCTGCTGGAAGTGCTGCGTTCCAATGAACATGCCTTCCGACCAGACCACGCGATTGTTCCAGGACATGGGGGGCTCCGATTGTTTATTGGGCAGGGCTGGATGGGGGAACCGCGACGGCGCTGCGCACGGCTCGCACGTCGAGGCTGATCTGGTATTCGGTGTATTGGCGCGGCGGGACGTTCATCACCGTGCGCCACAGCGACTGATCCAGCTCGCGATACCCCACCAGTACGCCGATATGACGGGTGGCCGGATCGAGGTCACGCTGCAGACTCAACTGCTGGCCAGGCTGGATCAGCACTTCGTCCTGGTCGATCAGATCCGCACCGAGCGTCGCCTGGGCTCGTTCGGCCAGTGCGAAATAATCGGAACGACCGAAGGTGGCGGCATTTTTCAATTCGAAAATGCGCACCCGGACCGGGGCCGGCTGGCCAGTGGCTCCGGGGTTGAGCCCGGCGATGGCGTGAAAGTGCAACTCGACGGCGGCCGTGTCGGCCTCAGCCTCTTCGGGCTGGGGTTTGGTGGCCTCCTTGGCACACGCGGTCAGCAGAAGCGCGGTGGCGACTGCGAGTAAAAACCTGTGAATCATCCTGCGTCCTCAATGACGTTTCAGCTATCCGTTGTTCCGTTCTTTGCTCTGAATGCCGTTATGCAACGGCCACGCTCAGCGGCGGCGTTGCCTGGTACTGTGTTCTTCGTAGGCACGGCTGAATTCCCGACCGAACAGGTCCTGGAAATCCTCCTGGGCCTCACGGGAAATATTGCTGTAGAGCTCGGTGAACTGCTGCCAGTACTGGGCCTGTCGTGAACCATTGAAAATGCTCGACAGGCCACCGGGCTTGCCCATGCGCTCTTCCAGTTGTGCCGGCTCGAAACGCGCCAGCAGATGCTTGATCGCTGCTTCCACACCGGCCATCACCGCCAACTGGTGGGCACGCAAGTCATCGAAGCTGTCGCGCACCGCCAGGTCCGGCGCCATGAACGCCTGATTGGTGTGGCGCAACAGCAGCAGCAAGGCCTCATCGACGTTGGGAGCGAATTTCAGCGGGTTGTTTTCCACCGGCTGAATCATCGTCTGCTGAATGCGAAACTCGCCCTTGAGGCTGCTGCGGGCGCGCAAGACATCGATCAGGCCTTCGACCATCAATCGATAACTGCGGCCGATGTTTTCCATCTGCGCTTCGGCCTGGGCCTTTTCCAGGCGCACTTGATCCAGCCCGGCGCCGCGCAGAAAGGCTCGCAACAGGTCGGGTTGCGAATGGTCGACCGGGCTGACCGGATTGACCGGGGGCTCAACGATAGCCACGGGCGGTTCGCGCAGGGGGGCCGGCTCGATCGGCACGCTGATTTGAGGTACGGGTGGTGGCGCAACCTCTGCAACAGGCAAGGGAGCAATCGCCATCGGCGCAGGCTGGTCGCTGAACAGGTCCCAATCTTCCGGAATCACCGGGGCTGGGGTCGACGCCATCGGCACAGGCTCGGCCATGGACGTCGGGTTGGGGATCGGGGTCGGTGGGCGGAAGTCGTGCTGCTCAGCCGGGACATGGTCGGACTGGGTGGCCGGCGGGACGGTGGTCGGTGCCAGAAAGTCGAACAAGTCCGGCAGCGTGTCCATGGCCGACACACCCTGGAAATGTGCAGGCGGTGTCATGGGCGACGATGTCGGCGTAGCCACGCCGGCGCCCTGACGCCCCATCAGAGCCTCGAAGCTGTTGGACGAATCGGCAAAAGGGTTGTTGTCAGTCACCGGCAGATTGAAATCGATACGCGCCTGGATTTCATAATCACCTATGCGGATAACTTCCCCATCTTGCAACGGCTCGCTGTTTCCTTTGCGCAGACGAATGCCGGCCTTAACCAATTCCACACCATTAGTGCTGTTATCGGTTAAATAATACCGGCCATCTTTATATTGAATAACGCAATGCTTTCCGGAAACCAAGCGCTCTGGATCGGGCAATACCCAGTCATTATCAGAATTACGGCCAATTGCCATTACTCCCTGATCCATGGATTTTTCAGAGCATTGACCAGGGGTAATCTTGTGATAACTAGTGATAGTCAAACACAGCGGCATCTTGCCTCCTTGCTGCACACTTTGCGCGCCGGCGAATGAAGGGATCAATCCCCGCGAAGCTCGCCGACAAACCTTGCAAACAACCTAAAAAACAGCTTTTTACCAGCACATTTGCTGATCTTAACCGGTTTACGTGACAAAAAATCTGCGTCAGTACCTTCTTGGACCTACCGGTCGCGAGGGTTGTTAAGCACCTCACATCTGTCACACAGGAGAAATAGCTTACCTTGACAAGCCATAAGTACTACACCAAAAATGAACAACTTTCTTGAATACAGTGATGGCACTTTAAGATCACAGAGGATCCAAAGGGCCATTACACACAAGGAAACATGCGAAGTTCCACTTGGAACTAACGTGTGAACTGCCCGTTTCTGTCGCGGGCGATAGGGAGATCAATTTCAGTGGAAGTGCCTTTGCTGCTCGCCGCCGTTTCCGCGACTTCGCCTTGTGGCGAAGATCTGGAATACGACGCTGACTTTTTGCGCCTGGAACGCGATTCCCAAGGCCAGCCCGAGCGCAGCATGGGCGATTCGATATTGCCTGCCGAACCGCCTGAATGGCGCAGCATCCAGCAGCAAAGCCTGGATTTGTTGCAACGCAGCAAAGACCTGCGTATCACCCATTTCCTTCTGCAAAGCTCCCTTGCCCTGGAAGGTGTCCCCGGCCTGGCCCGCGTCCTGACGCTGATCAGCGAATTGCTCAAGCAATACTGGGCCGACCTGCATCCACGCCTGGATGCCGAAGACGACAACGATCCCACCGTGCGCATCAATGCCCTCGCCGGCCTGGCGTCCGATGCCACCATTCGCCTGTTGCGCGAAAGTATCCTGGCCCGTTCGCGAACCTTTGGCGCTGTCAGCCTGCGCGCCGCCGCCAACGCCAGCGGTCTGCAAAGCTTCCCTGACGAAAACCTCGGCGCCGAACAACTCGCCGGAGCGTTCCTCGACAGCGATCCCGAACAGTTGGACATCATCCGCAAAGCCTTGCACGAGGCCCGTAGCGCCGCCGAGACCATCGAGCAACACGTCAGCGAACAAGTCGGCTCCGCCCAGGGCGTTGACCTTGGCCCATTGAAGCAACCGCTCAAAATGGCCTTGCAGATTCTCGGCCAGTTCGCCCCGCAGAGCGGCGACAGCCCCCAGCCCGATGCCATCAGCGACGACAGTGCCGCGCCGGTTGAATACACCACCGCGCCAAGCGCGCCGCGCAACGCCAACGCCAACGCCAGCAGCGGCGAAATCAACAACCGTGACGACGTGCTGCGCAGCCTGGACCGGATTCTTGCGTATTACACCCGTCACGAGCCCTCCAGCCCCCTGCCGGTGCTGTTGAATCGGGCAAAGAATCTGGTGCACGCCGACTTCGCGGCGATCGTGCGCAACCTGATTCCCGACGGCATCAGCCAATTTGAAAACCTGCGCGGACCAGACAGCGAATAAAAAGCGTACGGATCACGCAGTCACGTCACCGGCACCGCCGATGACGCCAACACCGTCGCTTGAGCGACCAGGAGCAGCAACGTGGCGAAGCAAAGTTCTCAGAAATTCATCGCGCGCAACCGTGCGCCTCGAGTGCAGATCGAGTACGACGTCGAGCTTTACGGCGCCGAGAAAAAGGTCCAGTTGCCCTTCGTAATGGGCGTTATGGCTGACCTCGCCGGCAAGCCCGCCGAGCCTCTGGCACCTGTGGCCGATCGCAAGTTCCTTGAAGTGGATGTGGACAACTTCGACTCCCGCCTCAAGGCCATGCAGCCACGCGTTGCGTTCCACGTGCCCAACGAGCTGACCGGCGAAGGCAACCTGAGCCTGGACATCACCTTTGAAAGCATGGACGACTTCAGCCCGGCCGCCGTGGCGCGCAAAGTCGACTCGCTAAACAAGCTGCTCGAAGCGCGCACTCAATTGGCCAACCTGCTGACCTACATGGACGGCAAGACCGGTGCCGAAGAAATCATCATGAAGGCCATCAAGGATCCGGCGCTGCTCCAGGCACTTGCCAGTGCGCCCAAGCCCGCCGAGCCTCAGGCTTAATCAGGACGAATGATCATGACCGATCCAGTACGCGCAAGCGCCCAGACACTGGGCACCACCGAAGAAGCCAGCGAGTTCGCCTCCCTGCTGCTGCAAGAATTCAAACCCAAGACCGAACGCGCCCGTGAAGCCGTCGAGACCGCCGTGCGCACCCTGGCCGAACAGGCCCTGGCGCAGACCGACCTGGTGTCCAACGACGCCATCAAGTCGATCGAGTCGATCATCGCCGCCATCGACGCCAAGCTCACCGCCCAGGTCAACCAGGTCATCCATCACCCGGAGTTCCAGCAACTGGAAAGCGCCTGGCGTGGCTTGCACTACCTGGTCAACAACACCGAGAGCGACGAGCAGCTCAAGATCCGCGTGCTCAACATCTCCAAGACCGACCTGCACAAGACCCTGAAGAAATTCAAGGGCACCGCATGGGACCAGAGCCCGATCTTCAAAAAGATGTACGAAGAAGAATACGGCCAGTTCGGCGGCGAACCTTACGGCTGCCTGGTGGGCGATTACTACTTCGACCAGTCGCCGCCGGATGTCGAATTGCTGGGCGAACTGTCGAAAGTCTGCGCCGCCATGCACGCACCATTCATTGCCGCCGCATCGCCGACCGTGATGGGCATGGGCTCGTGGCAGGAACTGTCGAACCCGCGCGATCTGACCAAAATCTTCACCACCCCGGAATATGCCGGCTGGCGCTCGCTGCGTGAATCGGAAGACTCGCGTTACATCGGCCTGACCATGCCGCGCTTCCTGGCACGCCTGCCGTACGGTGCCAAGACCGACCCGGTGGAAGCCTTCGCCTTCGAAGAAAACACCGACGGCGCCGACAGCTCCAAGTACACCTGGGCCAACGCCGCTTACGCGATGGCGGTGAACATCAACCGCTCGTTCAAACACTTTGGCTGGTGCTCGCGCATTCGTGGCGTGGAGTCTGGTGGTGAAGTGGAGAACCTGCCGGCGCACACCTTCCCGACCGACGATGGTGGCGTGGACATGAAGTGCCCGACCGAAATCGCCATTTCGGACCGCCGTGAAGCGGAACTGGCGAAGAACGGTTTCATGCCGCTGCTGCACAAGAAAAACACCGACTTCGCCGCGTTCATCGGCGCCCAGTCGCTGCAAAAGCCGGCTGAGTACGACGACCCGGATGCTACCGCCAACGCCAACCTGGCCGCGCGCCTGCCCTACCTGTTCGCCACCTGCCGTTTCGCCCATTACTTGAAGTGCATCGTGCGCGACAAGATCGGCTCCTTCAAAGAGAAGGACGAAATGCAGCGCTGGTTGCAGGACTGGATCCTCAACTACGTCGACGGTGACCCAGCGCACTCCACCGAAACCACCAAGGCCCAGCACCCATTGGCGGCGGCCGAAGTGATTGTCGAAGAGGTGGAAGGCAACCCGGGGTATTACAACTCCCGGTTCTACCTGCGCCCGCACTATCAGCTCGAAGGTCTGACTGTGTCGCTGCGCCTGGTATCCAAGCTGCCTTCGGCCAAAGGCGCGTAACACCGCCCTTGATGTGATCGTTCCCACGCTCAGCGTGGGAACGATCAGAAAAACACAACGTGGTAGACACCACACAGGGAGAGAACATGGCTGTTGATATTTTCATCAAGATCGGCGACATCAAGGGCGAGTCCATGGACAAGGCCCACAAGGACGAAATCGACGTCTTGAACTGGAGCTGGGGCATGTCTCAGTCCGGCAATATGCACGTGGGCGGCGGCGGCGGAGCCGGCAAGGTGAACGTCCAGGACCTGTCGCTGACCAAGTACGTCGACAAGGCTACACCCAACCTGATGATGCACTGCGCCAGCGGCAAGCACATCGACAAGGTCAAGCTGACCGTGCGCAAGGCCGGCGGCGAAAGCCAGGTCGAGTACATGATCATCAACCTAGAAGAAGTGCTGATCAGTTCCCTGAGCACCGGCGGCTCGGGCAGCGATGATCGTCTGACTGAAAACGTCACCCTGAACTTCGCCAAGGTGCTGGTGGACTACCAGCCGCAAAAAGCCGACGGCACCAAGGAAGGCGGGCCGATCAAGTTCGGCTGGAACATCCGCCAGAACGTCAAGGTGTAATCGAACGTGCCCCCGTCGTTATGCGCCGGGGGCATTTTGGTGCTTGCTCGAATCCAATCCTTTCCCATCCGGTGTCTGAGTCATGGCCAAGCCTTCGTTTGTCAATTTGTGGAAAGCCTATTCCGACCTTCTGGTTACGTATCCTGACGCCAAGCCCTGTGAGGGCCCTTGGGAAAACCAGTGTGCTATCCGCATGAGCGCGACACTCAATGCAGAGCTGACCATCAAGGTCAACAAATCCACCTATACCGAACCCAAGTGTGCACATGAGCACGCCCGGGGTGCCGAGTCGCTGGCGAACTGGTTGTGGAAGCATCATCTGGGGCGGCCAACCATTCTGGGTAACAGCGCCGAGGAGCGTCGCACGTTGATGGGCAAGACCGGGCTTATCTTCTTCAAGGACTGTTTCCAGCAGTCAGGGGAGTCGGCGGACAATCGTACTGGCGATCATATTGATCTATGGAATCGGGGCCTGACCCAAACCGGCGACCTCTTTTACAGGTCCAGAGCTGTCTGGTTCTGGGAGCTCGCATAATGAAAAATCACCGGCTCGCCATGTGCCTGGCGATAAGCCTGACCAGCCTGAGCGCATGCGCCGAACATGCCCAGATGCCAACAACCCAGGCCGTCTTTGTTGGGCAGCAACTCAGCCTGATTGACGACCAGGGTCAATGCACGCTGGTCAAACCCGACCAGAGTCGCATGAAGCTGGACATGGAATGGCCTTGCAGCTTCAGCCTGAATAAACAACAGCAACTGCGCGTAGAAACGTTCAACAACATCCCGATATTTTCGGTCTGGCGCAGCGAGCACATGCCTGCGCCCAGCCGCGACTGCCTCAGCAAAATGCAGGCTATCCGCCAGATCCCGGGAGGGCTGGAGGCGGGAGCGGTCAACACGTTTGCGTCCTGCGGCACGGGAGGGGACCAAAAAATGTATGTAGCGCCATTTACGTGGTAACCGACATCGCCACCCGCGATCGCCTGCAACCGTCCCTGCTGGATCGGTTGACCGACGACGACCCAGGCAACCTCAAGGAAAGCGCCGACAAGCGCGTGCTGTCCCTGACCCAACTCAAAGCCTCGGTGCTGCGGGACCTGGCGTGGCTGCTCAACACCACGTCATTGCTCAGCGCCGATGCGACCCTGCACACACCGGCCGGCACTTCGGTGGTCAACTTCGGGCTGCCAGCCCTGGCCGGCAACAGTGCATCGAACGTCGATATCGCGGCGCTTGAAGCACTGATCCACCAGGCCATCGCCACGTTCGAGCCGCGAATTCTGCGCCATACCCTGCGCGTGCGGGCCCGGGCATCCGCCGAGATGAATCACAACGCCCTGAGTTTCGAGATCGAAGGCGATCTCTGGGCGCAGCCAGTGCCGCTGCGCCTGATGCTGCAAACCGACCTGGACCTGGAATCCGGCCATGTGCGAGTGGTCAACGCCGACCAGCGGAGACACTCATGAACCCGCGCCTGCTGGAACTGTACAACCAGGAACTGCACCACGTGCGCGAAAGCGCGGCGGAGTTCGCCCAGGAGTACCCGAAAATCGCCAGCCGGCTGACGTTGTCCGGCATGGACTGCGCCGATCCGTACGTCGAGCGCTTGCTGGAAGGGTTCGCCTACCTGACGGCGCGGGTACAGCTCAAGCTCGATGCCGAATACCCGACCTTCACCCACAACCTGCTGGAAATCGCGTACCCCCATTACCTGGCGCCAACACCGTCGATGACCGTGGTGCAATTTCAGGCAGACCCCGATGAAGGCTCACTGAGCAGCGGCTTCCCGTTGCCCCGGGATACGGTTCTGCGCGCAGCCCTGGGTCGCGAAAGCCAAACCTGCTGTGAGTACCGCACCGCCCATGCGGTGACGTTGTGGCCATTGCAGGTCAGCCAGGCCGAGTACTTCGGCAACCCGTCCGCCGTGCTCGGGCGCCTGGCCGCCAGTGCCCCCAAGGCCAAGGCTGGCCTGCGCCTGACCCTGCGCACCGGTGCCGAACTGCCTTTCAACAGTCTGGCCCTGGACAACCTGCCGTTGTACCTCAACGGCGCCGASGAACAACCCTTTCGCCTCTACGAACAGTTGCTGGGTAACGCCTGCGCCGTCTTCGCCCGTCAGCCCGGCGGCGATTGGGTAGAACGCCTGCCCCAGGATGCACTGCGCTCCGTGGGGTTCGACGATACCGACGCCGCGCTGCCCGTGGTGTCGCGAGCCTTCCAGGGCTATCGCCTGTTGCAGGAATACTTCGCCCTGCCCCGCCGCTTTCTGTTTGTCGACTTCACCGGGTTGAGCCGGGCGGTCAAACGCTGCCAGGGCCAGGAGCTGGAATTGATCGTGCTGTTCGACCGTCACGATCCGAGCCTGGAAGGCAGTGTCGGTGCCGCGCAGTTCCTGCCGTTCTGCACCCCGGCAATCAACTTGTTTCCCAAGCGCCTGGATCGCATCCACTTGTCGGAACGGGTGAATGAACACCATGTGATCGCCGACCGTACCCGGCCGATGGATTTCGAGATTCATTCCCTGACCGCCCTCACCGGCCATGGCACCGGGTCGGAACAGCCTTTTTTGCCGTTCTACGCCGTCCGCGATCCGTCTCGCTACGGCCGCGATCAGGCGTATTACACGGTGCGGCGCGAACCCCGCATGCTCTCCAGCGGCCAGCGGCGCAACGGCCCACGTTCGACTTACATCGGCAGCGAAACCTTCGTCAGTCTGGTGGACAGCCAGCAGGCGCCCTATCGTCACGACCTGCGCCAATTGGGCGTAACGGCGTTATGCACCAACCGCGACCTGCCCCTGTTCATGAGCGTGGGCAACAACAAGACCGACTTCACCCTGGCCGACAGCGCGCCGGTAGCGGCGGTACGCTGCGTGGCCGGCCCGAGCCGCCCACGCGCCAGCCATGCCCACGACGCCAAGGCCTGGCGGTTGATCAGCCAGCTTTCGCTCAATTACTTGTCCCTCAGCGAGCAAGGCCAGGGCGCCGCCGCCCTGCGCGAGCTGCTGCGCCTGTATGGCGACGACAACGATGCAGCCTTGCAATTGCAGATCGAAGGCCTGCGCGAAGTCAGCAGCAAGGCCTGCACCCGACGTTTGCCAATGCCGGGCCCGATCGCGTTTGGCCGCGGCCTGGAGATCACCCTGGAATTCGATGAGAACGCGTTTCGTGGCACGGGCGTCTTTTTGCTCGGTGCAGTGTTCGAGCGCTTCCTGGCACGTTACGTGTCGATCAACAGTTTTACCGAGACGGTGATCCGTACCACCGAGCGCGGCGAGATCATGCGATGGAAAGCCAAACCCGGACGTCGTCCGACCCTGTGAATACCCTGGACGCGATGCACCAGGAGCCCTGGGAATACGACTTCTTCCAGGCATTACGGCGCATCGAGTGCGAATCGCCTGAGCTTCCGCGCCTGGGTCATTCGTTGCGCCTGGCCGATGACCCCTTGCGCCTTGGGCAACAAGCCGATTGCACCTTCGCTCCGGCGACCCTGGCCTCGGTACAGCCGGGCATCGACGGTTCGCCGGCACGTCTGGAACAATTCTTTTTTGGCCTCGGCGGCCCCAACGGCCCGTTGCCGTTGCACCTCACCGAATATGTGCGTGAACGCCAGCGCAACAACGCCGACAGCACCAGCAAACGCTTTCTGGATGTATTCCACCATCGCCTGCTGAGCCTGTTTTACCGGGCCTGGGCCGAAGCGCGACCGACAGTCAGCCATGATCGCCCGGACGATGACTACTGGTCGGCACGTCTGGCAGCGCTGAGCGGTCGAGGCATGCCGAGCCTGCTCAAACAAGGCCTGATACCCGACACGGCGAAGCTGCATTACAGCGGTCATCTGTCGGCACAAACCCGCTATCCCGACGGTTTGAAGGCAATCATCAGCGAGTACTTCGGCCTGCCGGTGGAGATCGAAGAGTACGTCGGCCAATGGCTGGTGCTGCCGGAGCGCAGCCGCGTGGGCGTCAGCGCCCATCAATTGGGCGTGGATTTTTGCCTGGGCCGCTGCGTCTGGGATCGCCAGCACAAATTCCGCATTCGCCTGGGGCCGCTCAAGCTGGACGACTACATGAGCATGTTGCCCGGCAGCCCATCCTTCAATGAGCTGGTGGCCTGGGTGGCCGAATACCTGGGCCATGAACTGGACTGGGATCTGAACCTGGTTCTGAAACAGCCCGAAGTGCCGACGCTGCAACTCAATGGCCGCTTCCGCCTGGGGTTCAATACCTGGGTGGGCAAGCCCGCAAAAGATGCCAAGGACTTAATACTGGCCCGGCATTACGCCGAGCAAGCCAACACCTCACAGATCTCAAGGAGCCAAGAGCATGGGTGAAATCAGTCGCGCCGCGTTGTTCGGCAAACTCAACAGCGTGGCCTACAAAGCCATCGAAGCCGCCACCGTGTTCTGCAAGTTGCGCGGTAACCCTTATGTGGAACTGGCCCACTGGTTTCATCAGTTGCTGCAATTGCAGGATTCGGACCTGCACCGCCTCATCCGCCAGTTCAATATCGAGCCGGCGCGCCTGGCCCGGGACCTGACCGACGCCCTGGACCGTTTGCCACGAGGCTCGACGTCAATCACTGACTTGTCTTCCCATGTGGAAGAAGCCGTGGAGCGTGGCTGGGTCTACGGCAGCCTGATGTTCGGCGAAAGCCAGGTGCGTACCGGTTATCTGGTGCTGGGCATCCTCAAGACCCCAAGCCTGCGCCATGGATTACTGGGACTGTCGGCAGAGTTCGACAAGATCAAGGTCGAGGCCCTGAGCGAGCGTTTTGACGAGTACGTCGGCGACTCGCCGGAAAATGCACTCAGCGCCAGCGATGGTTTCAACGCCGGCAGCGTGCCCGGTGAAGCCAGTGGCGCCATGGCCCCAAGTGCCATGGGCAAGCAGGAAGCGCTCAAGCGTTTTACCGTCGACCTCACCGAACAAGCGCGCAGTGGCAAGCTTGACCCGATCGTCGGCCGTGACGAAGAGATCCGCCAATTGGTAGACATCCTCATGCGTCGTCGGCAGAACAACCCGATTCTGACCGGTGAAGCCGGCGTCGGTAAAACCGCCGTGGTCGAAGGTTTTGCCCTGCGCATCGTCGCCGGTGACGTGCCGCCGGCGCTCAAGGATGTGGAACTGCGCAGCCTGGACGTCGGCCTGTTGCAGGCCGGCGCGAGCATGAAAGGTGAATTCGAACAGCGCCTGCGCCAAGTCATCGAAGACGTCCAGGCCTCACCAAAACCGATCATCCTGTTTATCGACGAAGCCCACACCCTGGTAGGTGCCGGTGGCGCCGCCGGCACCGGGGACGCGGCCAACCTGCTCAAGCCGGCCCTGGCCCGGGGTACCCTGCGCACCGTGGCCGCCACGACCTGGGCCGAGTACAAAAAGCATATCGAAAAAGATCCGGCCCTGACCCGCCGCTTTCAGGTGGTGCAAGTCGCCGAACCGTCGGAAGACAAGGCGCTGCTGATGATGCGCGGCGTGGCCTCGACCATGGAAAAACACCATCAGGTGCAGATCCTCGACGAAGCCCTGGAAGCCTCGGTCAAACTGTCCCATCGCTACATCCCCGCGCGCCAGTTGCCGGACAAATCCGTGAGCCTGCTGGACACCGCCTGCGCCCGCGTTGCCATCAGCCTGCACGCCGTGCCGGCCGAAGTGGACGACAGCCGTCGGCGCATCGAGGCGTTGGAAACCGAGCTGCAGATCATCGCCCGCGAGCACGCCATCGGCATCGTCATCGGCGCCCGCCAAACCCAAAGTGAAAACCTGCTGAGTGCCGAACGCGAACGCCTCGCCGAGCTGGAAAGTCGCTGGGCCGAAGAGAAAACCCTGGTGGACGAATTGCTCGCCACCCGCGCCACCCTGCGTGAACGCGTCGGCGTGGTGGACAGCGAGGACGGCAGCGAGACCAGCCACGCCTTGCGCGAAAAACTGGTGGACCTGCAACAGCGTCTCAGCGCCCTGCAAGGGGAAACGCCGCTGATTCTGCCGACCGTGGATTACCAGGCCGTGGCCTCGGTGGTCGCCGACTGGACCGGGATTCCGGTGGGCCGCATGGCCCGTAACGAACTGGAAACCGTGCTCAACCTCGACCAGCACTTGAAGAAACGCATCATCGGCCAGGACCACGCCTTGCAGATGATCGCCAAACGCATCCAGACCTCCCGCGCCGGCCTCGACAACCCGAGCAAGCCGATCGGGGTATTCATGCTCGCCGGCACCTCCGGCGTGGGCAAGACCGAAACCGCCCTGGCCCTGGCCGAAGCCATGTACGGCGGCGAGCAGAACGTCATCACCATCAACATGAGCGAATTCCAGGAAGCCCACACGGTGTCCACCCTCAAGGGCGCGCCACCGGGCTACATCGGCTATGGCGAAGGCGGCGTGCTGACCGAAGCCGTGCGGCGCAAACCCTACAGCGTGGTGCTGCTGGACGAGGTGGAAAAGGCCCACCCGGACGTGCACGAGATCTTCTTCCAGGTCTTCGACAAAGGCGTGATGGAGGACGGCGAAGGCCGGGTGATCGACTTCAAGAACACCTTGATTCTGCTGACCACCAACGCTGGCACCGAACTGATTGCCCAGGTCTGCAAAGCCCCGCAAAACGTGCCGGAGCCCGAAGAAATCGCCAAGGCCCTGCGCCAACCGCTGCTGGAGATTTTCCCGCCGGCCTTGCTGGGCCGCCTGGTGACCATTCCGTATTACCCGCTCAGCGACGAGATGCTCAAGGCCATCACCCGCCTGCAACTCAACCGCATCAAGAAGCGCGTGGAGAACACCCATAAGGTGGCCTTCGATTACGACGACGCGGTGATCGACCTGATCGTCTCCCGTTGCACCGAAACCGAAAGCGGCGGGCGGATGATCGACACCATCCTGACCAACAGCCTGCTACCGGACATGAGCCGCGAATTCCTCACTCGCATGCTCGAAGGCAAAGCGCTGGCAGGCGTGCGGATCAGCGCCCGGGATAACGAATTGCACTACGACTTCAGTGACGCCGCCTAAGCGGTCCTCCTCAGTAGGAAGGAATCGAGCAGTGACAAGGGATAACTGATGCTATTCAAGCAACTCTCACGCCTGGCAAAGATCACCAGCCCCCTGGGGCCGGATGCGCTGTTGCTCAAGGACATGGGCGGAGACGAAGAATTGGGGCGGCTGTTCAGCTATGAGCTGCAGTTGCACTCGCTGGACAACGCCATCGACCTCAACCAGTTGCTCGGCAAACCCATGTGCCTGAGCCTGCAACTGGACGGCGGTGGCGAGCGTCATTTCCATGGCATCGTTGCCCGTTGCAGCCAGAACGTCGACCAGGGCCAGTTCGCCAGTTACCAGGCCACGCTGCGGCCCTGGCTATGGCTGTTGACCCGCACCTCCGATTGCCGGATTTTCCAGAACCTGACCATCCCGCAGATCATCAAGCAGGTGTTTCGCGACCTGGGTTTTTCCGATTTCGAAGATGCCCTGAGCCGGCCCTATCGCGAGTGGGAATACTGCGTGCAGTATCGCGAAACCAGCTTCGATTTCGTCAGCCGCCTAATGGAACAGGAAGGAATCTACTACTTCTTCCGCCATGAACAGGGTCGTCATGTGCTGGTGCTGGCCGATGCCTACGGCGCCCATGCCAACGTGCCCGGCTATGCCTCGGTGCCCTACTACCCCAAGAATGAACAGCAGCGCGAACGCGATCACATCTACGATTGGCACCTGGCCCAGCAAGTCCAGCCGGGCTCGCTGGAGCTCAACGACTATGACTTCCAGCGCCCTGGCGCGCGGATTGACGTTCGCTCGGCCATGCCCCGTCCGCACACCGCCGGCGATTATCCGCTGTATGACTACCCCGGCACCTATGTGCAAAGCGAAGACGGCGAACACTACGCACGTACCCGTATCGAAGCCTTGCAGACCCTGCACGAACAGGTCGAGCTGGCCGGCAACGCCCGAGGCCTGGGGTCGGGTCATTTGTTCAGCCTCACCGGCTTCAGCCGCCAGGACCAGAACCGCGAATACCTGATCGTCGGCGCCCGCTACCACATTGACCAGGAAAGCCTGGAAACCAGCGGTGGCGTGGCTTCGGCGCAGTTCGAAAGCAGCCTGACCTGCATCGACGCACAACAAAGCTATCGCCCGCTGCCCAACACCCACCGCCCAATCGTCAAAGGCCCGCAGACCGCACTGGTGGTGGGCCCCAAGGGCGAGGAAATCTGGACCGACCAGTTCGGCCGGGTGAAGGTGCACTTCTACTGGGACCGTCACGACCAATCCAACGAAAACAGTTCATGCTGGATTCGCGTGTCGCAATCCTGGGCCGGAAAAAACTGGGGCTCGATGCAGATCCCACGAATCGGCCAGGAAGTCATCGTCAGCTTCCTCGAAGGCGACCCGGATCGGCCGATCATCACCGGCCGCGTCTACAACGCCGAACAGACCGTGCCCTACGACTTGCCGGAAAACGCTACCCAGAGCGGCATGAAAAGCCGTTCGAGCAAGGGCGGCTCGCCGGCCAATTTCAACGAAATCCGCATGGAAGACAAAAAAGGCGCCGAGCAGTTGTACATCCATGCCGAGCGCAATCAGGACATCGTGGTCGAGGTGGATGAAAGCCACTCGGTGGGCCACGACCGCAACAAAAGCATCGGGCATAACGAGACGGTGACCATCGGCAACAACCGCCTGCGCATCGTCAAGCAGGAAGACATTCTGTCGGTGGGCCAGCGCAAGACCGACAGCATCAGCCAGAGCTACGTCATCGAAGTGGGCGAAAACCTGCGGCTGGTGTGCGGCGAAAGCATCCTGGAGCTCAATGCCAGCGGCCAGATCAACCTGACCGGCGTGCAAATCAGCTTCTATGCCAGCGGTGACGCCGAGATCAACACCGGCGGCGTGCTGCACCTGAACAACGGCGGCGGCCCTGGCGCCACGCCTGACGGCCAGGGCGTCAAGGCCAGCATCGACGCCAATATCAATGCCGCATTCCCCAAGCCCAAGGGCTAACCACGAGATTCAAGCGCCATGACTTACCGCATCAATGAGTTCCAGTTCCAGCTGCCGGCAGGCGAGCTGCAAGACGCGACGATCAACATCCTCAAGTTCCCCGAACTGGGCACCTCGCTGATTGTCAGCCGCAGCTTGCTGGCCGAGGGCGAAACCCTGCAAAGCAACTTCGACGACCAGCTCAAGCGCCTGGAAAAACAAGTGCAGGACTTGCGTTTTCAGCCGGGCGTCGCCGTGCGCCTGGGCGCCAGCCAGGAGGTCGAAGGCATCGAGTTGCGCAGCCAGTTCAACAAGGGCAACGACAAAGTTTTCCAGTATCAATTGGCGCTGGTATTGCCCGGCACCCGTAAAATGCTCGCCCTGAGCTACGTGAAGGCGGAAAAACTCGGCGATGCCGAAGCCGCGCATTGGGCAACCATCAAGAGTTCGCTGTTGTTCGACGTTCCGGCCTGATGAGCACCCTGCATGTCTGACGCACTCTGGGCCGCCCGGCTGGGCGATGCACTCGACCACACCTCGATGATGGCCGACATTCTTGGCGGCGTGCTGGAGGTGGCAGCGAACATCGCGATCACCGCGGTGGCGACGGCTGCCGTGGTGGCGGCCACGGGCATCACTGTCGCCACCGGCGGCCTCGGCTGCTTCCTGCTCGGCGCGGTGGTGGGCACCATCGTCGGCCTCGCCATGAGCAAGACCGGGGCCGACAAGGGCTTGAGCAACCTGTGCGAGAGCTTCAGCAATGCGCTGTTTCCGCCCACGGTGCAGGCGACGATTCTCACCGGTTCCACCAACACCCTGACCAACAACATGCCCGCCGCCCGGGCCGCCGGGGCGATTCCGTCCCATGTTGCGCCGGCCGGCACCGAGCTGGAGGCACCCGAGCCCGAAGCCGAGCCCAGCTATCTGGACATCGCCGAGAGCTTCTTCTCGCAGATGTGGCGCCCCACCGTCGCCACCCCGGCGCCCGGCGCAGTGCCCAAGCCGCTGGATCTGGTCACCTGCATGAAGCATCCGCCGATGCCGCCGCAGTTTCTGGCCGAGGGCTCGGACAAAGTCACCATCAACGGCCAGCCCGCCGTGCGCAGCGGCGACCGCACCACCTGCGACGCCAAGGTCGTATCGTCCGGGCTGATCTCATCGAACGTGACCATTGGTGGCGGTTCGGTGGTAGTACGTGAGATCCGCAGCGGCAAGACCCCGGGCGTGGGGCTGGCGGTCACCGCGTTGCTGATGCTCAAGGGCGGCAAGGGCAAGTTCTTCAGCAAATTGCCGTGCATGCTGATCGGCGGCGCGACGTCGATGGCTGTCAGCAGCGCCATGGGCGCCATGGCCAACGCCGCCATGGGTTCGTCGAACCCGGTGCATGCCGCCACCGGGGCCAAGGTGCTAGGTGGGGACGAAGAGCTGGATTTCGTGCTGCCGGGCATCTTGCCGATCGATTGGCAGCGCTTCTACAACAGCCGTGACGAACGCCGCGACGGGCTGTTCGGCGCCGGTTGGAGCGTGTCCTACGAGGTGTGTGTTGAAATCCTGCCTCACCCGGAGGGTGGAGAAACGCTGGTCTACACCGATGAGCAGGGCCGGCGCATCGATATGGGCTCGATTCCTCTGGGCGGCGCGGTGTTCAGTGCGGGTGAAGGGCTGAGTGTTCGGCGGCACGTTAATGGACAACTGTTGATCGAAAGCGATGACGGCATGTACCGCTTGTTCAATCCGACGCCGGGCAATACAGCACTGCTGCGCCTTGATCAATTGGGCGACCGCAATGACAACCGTATCCACCTCGACTATGACGAAACCGGACGGTTGGCGCGCCTGCGGGATACTTTCGATCTGGTGCAGGTCGAGCTGATTCAAGAAGGCGGTCGTGTGGCTCGGGTGGAACGTCTGTACCCCGATCAACACCGCGAAATACTCGTCAGCTACGGTTACGACGCAATGGGCAATCTGGCCGAAGTGCGCGATGCCATCGGCCAGGTACAACGGCGCTTCGCCTACGACGCCGGGCGGCGGATGGTCGAGCATCAGTTGCCCACGGGGCTGCGTTGTTTCTATGAATGGGCGTTGGTTGAAGACCTTGAATGGCGCGTGGTCGGGCACTGGACCGACGAAGGCGACACTTACCAGTTCGACTATGACCTGAAGGCCGGTGTCACACGCATCACCGACGGCTCACAGCGCATCAGCACACGACGCTGGAACACCCAGCACCAGATCACCGAATACACCGACAACCTCGGCCAGACCTGGCAGTTCGAGTGGAACGACGAACGCCAATTGCTCAGCGCGACCGACCCGCTGGGCGGACGCTACGAATACAGCTACGACGACGCCGGCAACCTGATCGGAGAAACCGACCCGCTGGGCCGCAGTGACTCGACCTTATGGCTCGAACACTGGGCCTTGCCGCTGGTGGAAACCGATACCGCGGGCAACAGTTGGCAATATCGCTACGATCAGCGCGGCAACTGCATCGCCGAAACCGATCCGCTGGGCCATGTAACGCGGTACCGCTACGACACCCAGGGCCAGGTCGTCGAGATCATCGACGCCACCGGCAAAAGCAAAAGGCTGCGCTGGAACCCGTTCGGCCAACTGGTCGAACACATCGATTGCTCGGGTTATCCGACGCGGTTCAGCTATGACAACCGGGGCTATCTGCAAACGATCACCGATGCCCTCGGCGAACGCACCCAATTCAGTTACGACGCCCAGGGACGGTTGCTCAGCAGCCAATTGCCGGACGGCCGCACCGAGCAGTATCAGCGCGACGTCAGTGGCCAGTTGACCGGTTATACCGACCCCGCCGGGCACACCACCCTGTATCAACACAACCGCCGCGGCCAGGTGCGTCAGCGTACCGACGCCCATGGCCGGCAGGTGCAGTTCGGATATGACCGCTATGGGCGGCTGCAAGCGCTGACCAATGAGAATGGCGAAAGTTATCGCTTCGCCTGGGATGCAGGGGATCGGCTGACCGAACAGCAGGATCTGGATGGCAGTGCCAAGCGCTACACCTATGACCTGCTGGATAACGTCGCGGCGGTCACGGCTGTGCCGGCGCCTTACGGCAACGGCCTGGCCGTCGTCCCCGAGTCGCCCCCCGCTCCCATCGTTCACCGACTGGAACGCGACGCCGTCGGCCGGCTGATCGCCAAAGTCACCGACGATGGCCGCACCGACTACACCTACGACTCACTGGACCAGCTCACCGCCGTCACCTTCACCGACCACCAGGGCCACGCACAAACCCTGAGCTTCGCCTACGATGCCCTCGGTCAATTGCTCGAAGAACAAAGCGCGGCCGGCAACCTGCACTACCACTACGACGAACTCGGCAATCTGATCCAGACCCAACTGCCCGACGGCCGCTGGCTCAATCGCCTGTACTACGGCAGCGGCCACCTGCACCAGATCAACCTCGACGGCCAGGTCATCAGCGACTTCGAACGCGACCGCCTGCACCGCGAAGTGCTGCGCACCCAGGGCCAGATCAGCACCCGCAGCGAATATGACCGTAGCGGCCGCTTACGCTCACGCCAACGCCGACACACCAGCCAGCCATCGCTGATGCCGGCGGCCGTGCAAAAGCACTTCGAGTACGACCCCGCTGACAACCTGATCGGCAAACTCGACCAGCAACCCGCCGCGCAACACCGCCAACTGCTGCACTACGATGCCACCGGCCGCATCATCGCCAGCCAGGACAGCCTGCACGGCCAGCGCGAAACCTTCGCCTACGACGCCGCCGCCAACCTGCTGGACGGCCCACAACCCGGCGCCGGGCTGGTGGTGCACAACAAACTGCTGACCTATCAGGACAAGCGTTATCGCTATGACGCGTTTGGCCGGATGATCGAAAAACGCAGCGCTAAAAGGGGCCTGCAGCGCTTCGGTTACGACGCCGAGAGTCGCTTGATTGAAGTGCGCAGCCAGAAAGGCGAGCGGGAAACGGTCGTGAAAATGACCTATGACCCACTGGGCCGACGCATCGCTAAAACCGAACATGACAGTCACGGCTATCCCTTGGGAGAAACTCGTTTCGACTGGGAAGGCTTACACCTGTTGCAAGAGCATCGGCATAGCCAGACCAGCCTGTATATCTATGAAGAAGATAGCTATGCGCCGCTGGCTCGCGTTGATGGGACAGGCGAACACCAGAGCGTGCGGTATTACCACAACGACCTGAATGGGCTGCCGGAACAACTGACCGAAGTCGACGGGCATACGGTGTGGCAGACACGGTATCAGGTGTGGGGTAACACAGTTGAAGAGGTGCGTGAACCGTACTTCATCGAAGAGCAGAATTTGCGGTTCCAAGGACAGTATCTGGATCGGGAGATCGGGCTGCACTACAACACGTTTCGGTTTTATGATCCGGATGTGGGGCGGTTTACTACGCCGGATCCGATTGGGCTCGCGGGGGGATACAATCTCTACCAGTACGCTCCCAACTCCACCGGGTGGATTGACCCACTTGGACTGCTAAAAGAAGGTGAGGTGGCCGGTTACGGTGCCAAAGCCCACAAGAATGATGGGCTGGAAGCACACGAGATTGTTCGTAATAAGTTTCTGGAAGAGAAAGGTATTGCAAAGGGCCGGCGCTATAAAGGTAACCCTTCCATTGCGCTATCGCCCGAACATCACGACATGGTGCATGCCGAGGAAAATCGTTTGCGCCGTGCTCGCGGGCTGGGACCTAATCAAATGCTCAAGCGCGGGAAGCTGGAAATTCGCCTCATGTCCCAAGCTATTCACAACTCATTGGTCAGAACCGGCATCATCACCCAACAACAGGCACGAACAGCAAGGCGTTTTTCCACATCATTCGCCAAAAGAAAAGGCTGCTTCTAAAGGATCACGGACTATGGGCATCAATCAAATCATCCTCTCCGAAAAAGACCATAACCTTGGACAAATAGGCGGGGGCGCTCGACTCACCGATATTGATCTGTGGCCAAAGGATCCAACCAAGGGTCATTTGATGCTACCAGTGCTTATGATGACATCGGATTTCCTCAGCACTTCTTTTATACCGTCGGGTATGGCTCTGACAGTATTCGTTTCCGTGGAGCGTGAAGGCGATACGTACAAACGGTCATCGTTACGCCAATTGACTGTCCACCAACAGAGCGAGATGGAAAAGCTGGCACAGGGACATAGTAAAGTTCTGCTTCATACGCTGGCGCCTTTCGAGCTTATGCCACCGACCCTGGAAGATCCGATTCCGCGAAGCTACATTGCCCAGCAACCCCTCACGGACGAACAAATGACCGAAGAGCTGGAGGATCCGGACTGCGGCGCCAGTATCAGCAAAATATTAGGTCGCCCTGGCTGGTTGCAAGATCCGTTGTATGAAAGCCCTCGCTATTATTTTCTAGCCCAGATATTGGACGCCGATATCGCAAAAATCAGTTCTCGCCACGAAGGATTGTTCGGCGGTGGCATCGGCTACGTTTTTGCCGACAACCGGGCGAAAAAGATGAAGGAAGGCGACGAAGCTGGATATTTCCTCGTTCAATTTACCTGAGTTGTGCTCGTCATCGATCTCACCAGCGCCGTCTTTTTCAAAGGTATCGATCAGCCGGTTACGACGGCTGCGCCGCCGATAGGGAGCAAACTTGCTACGATCAGCGAGGCAACTGCATCGCCGAAACCGATCCGCAGGGCCACATCACCCGCTACCGCTACGACACCCAAGGCCAGGTCGTCGAGATCATCGACGCCACCGGCAAAAGCAAAAGACTGCGCTGGAACCCGTTCGGCCAACTGGTCGAACACATCGATTGTTCGGGTTATCCGACGCGGTTCAACTACGACAACCGGGGCTATCTGCAAACGATCACCGATGCCCTCGGCGAACGCACCCAATTCAGTTACGACGCCCAGGTCATCAGCGACTTCGAACGCGACCGCCTGCACCGCGAAGTGCTGCGCACCCAGGGCCAGATCAGCACTCGTAGCGAATACGACCGCAGCGGGCGTTTACGCTCACGCCAACGCCGTCACAGCAGTCAGCCATCGCTGATGCCGGCAGCGGTACAAAAGCACTTCGAGTACGACCCCGCCGACAACCTGATCGGCAAACTCGACCAGCAACCCGCCGCACAACACCGCCAACTGCTGCACTACGACGCCACTGGCCGCATCATCGCCAGCCAGGACAGCCTGCACGGCCAGCGCGAAACCTTCGCCTACGACGCCGCCGCCAACCTGCTGGACGGCCCACAACCCGGCGCCGGGCTGGTGGTTCACAACAAACTGCTGACCTATCAGGACAAGCGTTATCGCTATGACGCGTTTGGCCGGATGATCGAAAAACGTAGCGCTCAACGGGGCTTGCAACGCTTCGGTTACGACGCCGAAAGCCGGTTGATCGAAGTGCGCAACGCAAACGGCAGCGTGGTCAGGATGACCTACGACCCGCTGGGCCGGCGCATCGAAAAAACCGTACACGACACCAACGGCTACCCTCTCGGCGAAACCCGCTTCACCTGGGACGGCCTGCGCCTGTTGCAGGAACATCGCCATCAACAGACCAGCCTCTACCTCTACGAAGACGAAGGTTACGAGCCCCTGGCCCGCGTCGACGGCACCGGCCCACTGCAAAAAATCCGCTACTACCACAACGACCTCAACGGCCTGCCGGAACAGCTCACCGAGGCGGACGGCCACAACGTCTGGCAGGCGAGTTATCGGGTGTGGGGCAACACGTTAGAAGAGGTGCGCGAGCCGTATTACATTGAGGAGCAGAACCTGCGGTTTCAGGGGCAGTACCTGGACCGGGAGACGGGGCTGCATTTCAATACGTTCAGGTTTTATGATCCGGATGTGGGGCGGTTTACGACGCCGGATCCGATTGGGTTGGAAGGTGGGCTCAATCTTTACCAATACGCTCCGAACCCTATCGGTTGGGCGGATCCATGGGGCTGGGCGTATGCCGGGGTAGATTTCACGGGAAGCAGTGATTTGTATCCGATTAAAGGCGCACAAAAAAATATCGTGACTATCAAGATGCAAGGCTCCAGGTCGCGTGACTTTACTCAAGCCTATAAAGAAGCCGGTATTCCAAGGAGTGCCAAGAAGGACTATACCTGGCACCACGTTGATGACTTCGACCCTAAAACGGGTAACACAACGATGCAGCTTGTCAGGAAATCTGCCCACGAAGCCACCTATCCCCATGGCGGCTCAGTTGCGCAATATGAGAAACATTTCAAAGTTAATTACGACAGCAGCGAATCAGTCCTAGCAGCGTCTAAGAAAGGCTGGCTCGCCAACAAGATTCCCAACACCAAAGTCAAACCTGGGCGCTGCTCATGATTGGAGATTTCAATGCTTGAAAACAAATTCTCAGATTACGAAAAGGCCATTACCCCAGCGAATCTGGACCAGCTGGAGTCCGTCATCGGCAAGAAGCTACCGGCTCCCTTTCGAAACCATTACCTCAAGTACAACGGCGGCATGCCGGAACGAGCTTATTGGGTCAGCGAAGACTTTTTCGACCCCATCGAAGTCGCCTCTTTCAGGCCGATTACCTATGGTGAACCCACGCTGCTGTCCACCTATCAGTTGATGCTGAAGAAACAAGTTCTTCCTGCACATCTCCTTCCTTTCGCAGACGACCTGGGCGGCAATTTCTTTTGCTTGAACCTTGATTCGGGAGCCATCAGTTATTTCACGACTGACACGTTTGATAGTGACCTTAGCCCGGAAGAGAACCAGGCTGAATCCGAGAAGCCTATTTGCTCGAACTTCCTCCGTTTCGTTCAAGGACTGATCGATGAGGAAGATTTGGACGAGGAATGAGGCGCTCAGCCGCCTGGCCGACGGGGTGCATTTGTTGGTGGAGCGCGCGCTGGATCACCTGAATGAGCCGGAAATAGCAGCGATTCTCGCCAGGAAACAAAGCCGAGTCGGCTGATCCGCCAGACAGAAAAAATGGGCACCCAACCTCGTTGGCGTGCCCATTTTTTATCCCGCTCGCCCGCTGTGCGGGAAGTCGGTGCGTGTTACGGATTAACGCTGTCTTTCAACGACTTGCCTGGCTTGAACGCAACAGTGTTGCTGGCCTTGATTTTTACCGGCTCACCGGTTTGCGGGTTTTTGCCGGTGCGGGCACCGCGATGGCGTTGCAGGAAGGTGCCGAAGCCCACCAGCGTGACGCTATCCTTGCGATGCAGAGCGCCGGTGATTTCTTCGAGAACGGCGTTGAGAACGCGATTGGCCTGTTCTTTGGTGAGATCTGCTTTTTCCGCGATGGCAGCGGCGAGTTCTGGTTTACGCATGAGTGAAGCCCCTTTGACGGTTTTTTGTTGTTATGTCCGTGCTGTTCTCGTTGGAACAGCGCCCAAGGCGCCGCAGGTGCTCTACTCTGCGGCAGACGGGAATGAGGATGGCATGCGCGCAAGAGCGGCGCCAGTCTCCCCGCGACCTTTGTGGGGGCAAAAACGGGGTGATTCCGACAGAACGACCGGCATTTACGCCAACAGGGCCGGAAGTTCTTTGTTCAGGGCGAGTTTTTCCATCACCGCCGCGCCGGTCAGGGCATAGCCCAGCAATTTGCCGGCGCTGTCGCGGCACAGCACCTTGATGTCCGCGCCCCGCCCTTCGACCGTCCAGACGCCCTCCGCGCCCCGTGGCGGCGGCGAAACCACCAATGGGCAGACCGGGGTTTTCACGGTGATCGGCATCGGGCCGTAACTCACCGCCGTAGGGTTTCCGGCGAGGGTCTGGGCCAGCGCTCTCGCACAGCTCATGAGGGGCATGACGTACAGCAGATTCAGCCCGTCGACCTCGGCGCAATCGCCCAGGGCGTAGATGTTGGCGTGAGAGGTTTTCAGGTGGCGGTCGACCACCACACCACGATTGACCTGCACCCCGGCAGCGGCCGCCAGGTCGATGCGCGGACGCAGACCGATGGCCGACACCACTACGTCGCAAGGGATGACCTGGCCGTCAGACAGATGCGCTTCCAGGCCGTCAGCCACTCGCTGCAAGCGATTGAGCACCGGCCCGAGGTGGAAGCGCGCGCCCAGGCTTTCCAGGCCGGCCTGGACCGCAGCGGCCGCCGCCGGGTGGAGCAAGGTCGGCATGACTTGTTCGCAGGGGGCAACCAGTTGCACTTCGTAGCCACCGAGAATCAGGTCGTTGGCAAATTCGCAGCCAATCAAACCGGCGCCCAGCAGCAGCACCCGACGCTTGCCGGCCGCGGCTGCGCGAAAACGTGCGTAGTCTTCAAGGTCGTTGATCGGGAAAACGGCATCGGCCGCGTCGCCTTCGATCGGCACCCGCACGGTTTCCGCGCCCCAGGCCAGGATCAGGTCGCGATAGATCACCGACTCTTCACCGATCCACAGGCGCTTGTGGCCCGGATCGATGCCGCTGATGCGTGTGTGGGTACGCACTTCGGCCTTCAATTGCTCGGCCATGGCGCCCGGTTCGGCCATGCTCAGGCCATCGGCGTCTTTATTCTTGCCAAAGCCGGTGGAAAGCATCGGCTTGGAGTAGGAGCGCCCATCATCTGCGGTAATCAACAGCAGCGGGGTTTCGCCATCGAGTTTGCGAAACTCCCGGGCCAGATTGTAGCCAGCCAGCCCAGTGCCGACGATCACGACAGGTGCGTTCATTCCTAGCTCCTTGGATGCTTAGTTGATTTCAATCATTTCAAAATCCATTTTGCCCACGCCGCAGTCCGGGCACAGCCAGTCTTCCGGCACGTCCTGCCACGGTGTGCCCGCCGCAATACCGTCGTCCGGCCAGCCTTCGGCTTCGTTATAGATCAGGCCGCAGACCACACATTGCCACTTTTTCATTCAGGTATTTCCTCGGGATTCAGGCTTTTGCCGGCGCGAACGGTCGATAGATGAAGCGTTGCCGTCCGGCTCAGGGCGTTTTGTACTGATCGGGCCCGACAGATGCAAGCCTGTTCGGCGCAACGGCAGGCCGGATCAATCAAACTCGCCGCCTGACATGGTAAGCTCGCCGCCTCATTTGCTGCCAATAATGACTCACTGTGCCGCACTCAAAAGCCCCTTCCCCGACGCCGCTCTGGCTTTCTCAAAGCCAACTGATGCCCCGCCCCGACACGTCTACGCTCGATTGGTTGTTCGATGAAGGGTCACTGACCCGACGCCTGACCCGTTTGTCGAATGACGGTTTCAGCGTCACGCCGCTGTTCGAAGGCTGGCAATCGCTGCGCGCCGACGAATGTGCCGCGCTGGAGCTGGCCGAAGGCAGCGAAGGCTGGGTGCGCGAGGTGTATCTGCGCGGCCACGGTGAAGCTTGGGTGTTTGCCCGCAGCGTGGCGGCGCGTAGCGCGCTGCAGGGCGACGGATTGCATATGGATGAGCTGGGTAGCCGTTCTCTGGGTGAATTGCTGTTTTGCGATCAGGCATTTCAGCGCCGGGCCATCGAGGTTTGTCACTATCCTCAAGCGTGGTTGCCGATGGAGGCTCAAGCACCTGAACTGTGGGCCCGGCGCTCGCGTTTCGACCGTGGCGCCCTGAGCGTGCTGGTGGCCGAGGTTTTCCTGCCGACCCTGTGGAGCGCCGCCCGCGCGCATCCGGAGAACTGCTGATGTACCAGAACCTGCTCAAGTCTCTGAACCGCGTGAATCCTCGGGCCTGGGATTTCATTCAGCTGACCCGCATGGACAAGCCGATCGGCATTTACCTGCTGCTGTGGCCGACATTGTGGGCACTGTGGATTGCCGGTGAAGGTTCGCCGTCACTGGCCAATATCGTGATTTTCGTGCTCGGTGTGGTACTGACCCGTGCCGGCGGTTGCGTGATCAACGACTGGGCGGACCGCAAGGTCGATGGCCATGTGAAACGCACCGAGCAACGGCCGCTGGTGAGCGGCAAGATCAGCTCCAAAGAAGCCTTGGTGTTCTTCGCGGTGCTGATGGGTGTGAGCTTCTTGCTGGTGCTGTGCACCAACGCGGCGACGGTCTGGCTGTCGCTGGGCGGTTTGGCCCTGGCCTTCACTTACCCGTTCATGAAGCGCTACACCTATTACCCACAAGTGRTGCTGGGCGCGGCGTTCTCCTGGGGCATGCCGATGGCGTTCACTGCCGAGACCGGTGAGTTGCCGGCGACAGCCTGGTTGCTGTGGATCGCCAACTTGCTGTGGACCGTGGGCTACGACACCTATTACGCCATGACCGACCGCGACGATGACCTGAAGATCGGGGTGAAATCCACCGCGATCCTGTTTGGCGATGCCGACCGGGTGATCATTCTGACCTTGCAAGGCCTGGCGCTGGGCTGCCTGTTGCTGGCTGGCTCGAAATTCCATCTCGGTGGCTGGTTCCACCTTGGGTTGCTGGTGGCGGCAGGCTGCTTTGCGTGGGAGTTCTGGTACACCCGCAGCAAAGACCGGATGCGTTGCTTCCAGGCGTTTTTGCATAACCACTGGGCGGGGTTGGCGATTTTTGTGGGGATTGTGCTGGATTACGCATTACGTTGACTGCGATTGATCTGTAGCAGCTGCCGAACTCAGGCTTCGCCAGCTGCTACAGACTGTTTACAGGGCAGGCAAATCACTTACTTGTGTTCGCCAATCACGTGCCACATTTTCATCATGCCGTCGCCTTTCATGTCTCCCGGCTTGCTGTCCATTTTGTAGGTGTACATTGGCTTGCCGTCGTAAGTCCATTGCATTGTGCCGTCGTCACGCTTGATCGGCTTCCATTCACCCATGGGCTTGGCATCCATCGGAGCCATCATCGGCGGCCAGTTCTTCGCACACTCACCCATGCACATCGACTTGCCGTCCTTGTCCTTGTCAAAGGTATACAAGGTCATACCCTTCTGATCGACCATCATGCCGCCTTTCATCATGGCGGGTTCTGCCGCAAAGGCCAGGGACGGCAGCGTTAACGCAGCCGTGACCAGCAGGACCTTCCAGGATTTAGCAATGTGATTCATGGAAACCTTCCTTTTGTGGTTGTCAGGATTCGGAATTAGAGCTTAGTTCAGGATCGCGACAATCGCAGGCCGGCTAAAATACTGTCACACGACTGCAATAATTCCGTTATCTAATGCGGCGCAAGACAGTTAAATGACAAGAGGATTAAGGCATGGTTGGCAGGAGCATTCTGATCGTCGACGACGAAGCGCCCATTCGCGAAATGATCGCCGTTGCGTTGGAAATGGCCGGCTATGACTGCCTGGAGGCGGAGAACTCCCAGCAGGCCCATGCCATTATCGTCGACCGCAAACCGGACCTGATTCTGCTCGACTGGATGCTGCCCGGCACTTCCGGCATCGAGTTGGCCCGCCGCCTCAAGCGCGACGAACTGACCGGGGATATCCCGATCATCATGCTCACCGCCAAGGGCGAAGAGGACAACAAGATCCAGGGCCTGGAAGTCGGCGCCGACGACTACATCACCAAACCATTTTCACCCCGTGAGCTGGTGGCACGCCTCAAAGCCGTGCTGCGTCGCGCCGGCCCGACCGATGGCGAAGCGCCGATCGAAGTCGGCGGCCTGCTGCTGGACCCGATCAGCCACCGCGTGACCATCGACGGCAAACCTGCCGAGATGGGCCCCACCGAGTACCGCTTGCTGCAATTTTTCATGACCCACCAGGAACGCGCCTACACCCGCGGCCAGTTGCTGGATCAGGTCTGGGGCGGCAATGTCTACGTCGAAGAGCGCACTGTCGACGTGCACATCCGTCGCCTGCGCAAAGCCCTCGGCGATGCCTACGAAAATCTGGTACAAACCGTGCGCGGCACCGGCTACCGGTTTTCCACCAAGGCCTGAGCCGGCCGCCAGCCTCGCTGACAAGGACGCATATTTTCCGTGAACCAAAACTGGCATGGCACCCTGATTCGCCACATGCTGTTGCTGGTCACCGCCTGCCTGGTGATCGGCCTGATTTCCGGCTACTACGGCTGGAGTCTCGCCGTGGGCCTGGGTGTTTACCTGGCCTGGACCCTCAAACAGCTGCTGCGCCTGCACGAATGGCTGCGCCTGCACCAACCCGATGAAGCACCGCCCGACGGCTATGGCCTGTGGGGCGAAGTGTTCGACAGCATCTATCACCTGCAACGCCGCGACCAACGGGTACGCGGGCGCCTGCAAGCGGTGATCGACCGGGTCCAGGAATCCACTGCCGCGCTGAAAGACGCAGTGATCATGCTCGACAGCGACGGCAACCTTGAGTGGTGGAACCGCGCCGCCGAAACCCTGCTCGGCCTCAAGACTCCTCAGGACAGCGGCCAGCCGGTGACCAACCTGGTGCGCCATCCGCGTTTCAAGGAATACTTCGAGCAGGACAACTACGCCGAACCATTGGAGATTCCGTCGCCGATCAATGATCGCCTGCGCATTCAGCTGTACATCACCCGCTACGGCAACAACGAGCACTTGATGCTGGTGCGCGACGTGACGCGTATCCATCAGCTGGAGCAGATGCGCAAAGACTTCATCGCCAACGTGTCCCACGAGCTGCGCACGCCCCTGACGGTGATTTGCGGCTACCTGGAAACCCTGCTCGATAACGTCGAGGACGTGAATCCGCGCTGGACCCGTGCCCTACAGCAAATGCAGCAGCAAGGCGGGCGCATGCAGACCTTGCTTAACGATTTGCTGCTGCTGGCCAAACTGGAAGCCACCGATTACCCATCGGACAACCAACCAGTGTCCATCGATAGCCTGCTGCAATCGATCAAGAGCGACGCCCAGCAGCTGTCGGGTCAGAAAAATCAGCGCATCACCCTGGAAGCCGACCCGACGATTCTGCTCAAGGGCAGTGAAGCCGAACTGCGCAGTGCGTTTTCCAATCTGGTGTTCAACGCGGTGAAATACACCCCGGCCGAAGGCAATATCCGCATTCGCTGGTGGGGCGACGAGCAAGGTGCACACCTGAGCGTGCAGGATTCGGGAATCGGTATCGACAGCAAACACCTGCCGCGCCTGACCGAACGCTTCTACCGCGTCGATTCCAGCCGCAATTCCAACACCGGCGGCACCGGGCTGGGGCTGGCCATCGTCAAGCACGTGTTGCTGYGCCACCGGGCACGCATGGAAATCAGCAGTGTGCCGGGGCATGGCAGCACGTTTACCTGCCATTTCGCGCCGGCCCAGGTCACCAAATCCCGCGTGATCAGCGCCGCGGACTGATACCGACTAGCACTCGCCACTAGGCAATCGATCAGTCAGCCGCTACATTGGCTGACTTGTGCCTGCCCTTCAGGCACTGCATTTCCCCCTTTTTTGAATACACGGAACCCGCAAAACTCCATCATGGACCCTTCCCCTGGCTTGACCCTCGCAACAATATTCGCCGACTTCGGCATGATTCTTTTTGCTCTGATCCTGGTTTTGCTCAACGGCTTTTTCGTTGCGGCAGAGTTTGCCATGGTCAAACTGCGCTCGACCCGGGTCGAAGCCATCGCTGAACAGCACGGCTGGCGCGGGCACATCCTGCGCACCGTACACAGTCAGCTCGATGCTTACCTGTCAGCGTGCCAACTGGGTATCACCCTCGCCTCTCTGGGTCTGGGCTGGGTCGGCGAACCGGCGTTCGCGCACCTCCTGGAGCCTGTGCTGAGTGCCGTGGGTGTAGATTCCGCTGAAGTGGTCAAGGCAGTTTCGTTCTTCACGGCGTTCTTCATCATTTCGTACCTGCACATCGTGGTCGGTGAGCTGGCACCAAAATCCTGGGCCATCCGCAAACCCGAGTTGCTGTCGCTGTGGACGGCGGTGCCGCTGTACTTGTTCTACTGGGCCATGTACCCGGCCATCTACCTGCTCAACGCCAGCGCCAACCAGATTCTGCGCATCGCCGGGCAAGGTGAGCCCGGCCCGCACCACGAGCACCATTACAGCCGCGAAGAACTGAAACTGATCCTGCACTCCAGCCGTGGCCAGGACCCAAGCGACCAAGGCATGCGCGTACTGGCCTCGGCGGTGGAAATGGGCGAGCTGGAAGTGGTCGACTGGGCCAACTCCCGGGAAGACCTGGTCACCCTCGAGTTCAACGCTCCGCTCAAGGAAATCCTGGCGTTGTTCCGTCGCCACAAGTTCAGCCGCTACCCGGTGTACGACAGCGAGCGCAAGGAGTTCGTCGGCCTGCTGCACATCAAGGATCTGCTGCTGGAACTGGCCGCCCTTGATCACATTCCCGAGTCGTTCAACCTCGCCGAACTGACCCGACCACTGGAGCGCGTATCGCGGCACATGCCGCTGTCGCAACTGCTGGAGCAGTTCCGCAAGGGCGGCTCGCACTTCGCCTTGGTCGAGGAAGCCGACGGCAACATCATCGGCTACCTGACCATGGAAGACGTGCTGGAAGTGCTGGTGGGCGACATTCAGGACGAACACCGCAAGGCTGAACGCGGGATCCTCGCGTATCAGCCGGGCAAGCTGCTGGTGCGGGGCGATACGCCGCTGTTCAAGGTGGAACGCCTGCTGGGCATCGACCTGGACCACATCGAAGCCGAAACCCTCGCCGGGCTGGTCTACGAAACCCTGAAACGGGTGCCCGAAGAGGAAGAAGTGCTGGAAGTCGAAGGTTTGCGGATCATCATCAAAAAGATGAAAGGGCCGAAGATCATATTGGCCAAGGTGTTGATGCTGGACTGAGCCACGCCCTTGTAGGAGCCGGCTTGCTGGCGATCAGGAGCGCTGCGGTGTCTCTGTTATACCGCGTTATCGTTCATCGCCAGCAAGCCGGCTCCTACTGCCCAACGCAAAGTTGGGCAACGCCCCCACCGGTTGATTGAACTGGTACGGAATGGACACCAGGCCCAACCCGGTATTGCGCTGCACCACGAAGTGCAGGTGCGGGCCGCTGCTGTTGCCGGTGTTGCCCGACAGCGCCAGCGCACTGCCCACCACTACCCGCTGACCTTCCCGTACGCAGACTGAACCTTTCTTGAGGTGCAGGTACACGCCCATGGTCCCGTCATCGTGCAACACCCGCACGAAATTGCCCGATGGATCGTTGCCGCGCCCGGTCTGGCCATTCTCGGTTTTCACCACCACCCCGCCGCGCGCCGCGATGATCGGCGTGCCTTCGGGCATGGCGATATCCATCGCGTAACGGTTCTTCGGTCCGTAGTGGCTGTATTGGCCATTGGGGCCCTGGGTCAGCCGAAACGGACCGCCACGCCAGGGCAACGGATATCGATAGGCCATGGCAGCCCCTGAGGGGTCGCCCAGGAAATATGCGAACCTTGGGTTATACACGATCGGCCTTCCGGCCTTCGTCGGCGTGAGCAGGGCCAGACGAAGGTTACTGCGCGCCGGCATCACCCGCCGGATCGGTCGGCTCGGCGCTCCGCTGACGTTCTGCAGTCTGTCGAAACTCAGCTCGATCTCGACCGGCGCATACAGGTCGTTGCGCACGAACACGCTGTCCATGCCATTCAGCCTCTTGATGTCGAGGTACACCTGCCGCTCAAGGTGTTCGACCATTCGGTCGCGAAAAACGAACACCTTCGCGCCTTTGGTGGGGCGGTCGCTGTAAGAGACCACGCCACTGGCATCAGTGGACTTATAGATCGTCATGGCCACAGCCGAGGTGGAGGCCATGAAAAGACCACAGAAAAACAGCAGGCGCGCGAGCATGGGCAAAATTCTGTTGAGTAGGCCTGGGAAGGAGCCTAGCAGCAGAAATGGACCTGCGTTGTCGACAGATGTTTCAAATGATCATTCCCACGCTCTGCCTGGGAATGCAGCACGGGACGCTCTGCGTCCCATCCGAAGCGGACGTGGAGCGTCCGGGGAGGTATTCCCACGCAGAGCGTGGGAACGATCAGCGGTACACGTTACGCACCCGGTACGAAGTGCTTCTGCGCGGTGCCACGGGCGATCAGGCGGGAGATGTAGTCGAGCTTCTGTGCATCCTGGTCGACAAAGCGGAACGTCAGTTGCAGCCACTCGCTGTCCGGCTTCGGCTCGTGGGCGACGATGGCGTGCAAGTAGCCGTTAAGACGGGCAGTTTCGGCATTGTCGCCCTGCTCCAGGTCGAGTACGGCGTTGTCGAGGACTTGCGGCAAGGTGTCGGTGCGTTTCACCACCAGCAGCGCTTCCTTGATGCTCAAGGCCTTGATCACGCATTGCTGTGTGCCGCTCGACAGGCGCAGTTGGCCTTGGCCACGACCGCCAGCTGATGCGGAGGCAGGCGCCTTGACCGGTGGATTGTTGAGCAGGCCGCGAGACGGCGCCGCAGCCGGGGCTGGCGCGGCGGCGGCAGGTTTGGCAAACGGGTTGACCGCTGCAGCCGAGGGTGCGACTACCGCCGCTTTGCCACCGGTCAATGCGCTCAGGGAATCGTTGCCGAACGCCGAGTTCATTTTGGTCGGCGCGCTGTTCATCAAGGTATCGAGCTTGCCGACCTTGTTCAGGGCCTGCTTGACCTTGGTCAACAGCTGCTCGTTGGTGAATGGCTTGCTGACGTAGCCGGAAACCCCGGCCTGGATCGCCTGGACCACGTTTTCTTTATCGCCACGGCTGGTCACCATCACGAACGGCATGGTCTTGAGGTTGTCCTGCTCACGGCACCAGGTCAGCAACTCCAGACCGGACATTTCCGGCATTTCCCAGTCGCACAGAACCAGGTCGAACGCTTCCTTGGCCAGCATGGCCTGGGCCTTTTTACCGTTGACTGCATCTTCGGTCCGGATCCCCGGGAAGTAGTTGCGCAGGCACTTTTTTACCAGGTCACGAATGAACGACGCATCGTCCACGACCAACACACTGATCTTGCTCATCCAACACCCCTTTAAAAATCCCGGCAAGCATAACGCTGGCTGATGGCACTTTGCCAAAACTCTTCAGTCACGCCGGGACTTTTCGTTCGCGGGTGCTGCTTTTCAATTCGGCTTTTCAGTTCAAAAGCCACACAAACAAAAACGCCCGGCCAAGAGGCCGGGCGCTTTTTCTTGGGCAACCTTACTTATCGTCAGCTTTGTCCGGAACATTAGCGGTTTCGGCACTTGTGCCTTCCACTTCTTCCTTCATGCGCTTGAGGCCCAGGTGACGCACGTCGGTGCCGCGCACCAGGTAAATCACCAGTTCCGAGATATTGCGCGCGTGGTCGCCGATTCGCTCAAGGGAACGCAGCACCCAGATAATGCTCAAGACACGCGAGATAGAGCGTGGATCTTCCATCATGTAGGTGGCGAGTTCGCGCAGCGCGGTCTTGTATTCGCGGTCGATGATCTTGTCGTACTGCGCCACCGACAGCGCCAGGTCGGCGTCGAAGCGGGCAAATGCGTCCAGGGCATCGCGAACCATGTTGCGCACCTGGTCGCCGATGTGGCGAACCTCGACATAACCGCGCGGCGCTTCGCCTTCTTCACACAACTGAATGGCGCGACGGGCGATCTTGGTGGCTTCGTCGCCGATACGCTCGAGGTCGATCACCGATTTGGAGATGCTGATGATCAGACGCAAGTCCGACGCCGCCGGCTGACGACGGGCCAGAATGCGCAGGCATTCTTCGTCGATGTTGCGTTCCATCTGGTTGATCTGGTCGTCGACCTCGCGCACTTGCTGGGCCAGGCCGGAATCGGCCTCGATCAGCGCGGTGACCGCGTCGTTGACCTGCTTCTCGACCAGCCCGCCCATGGCCAGGAGGTGGCTGCGCACTTCCTCGAGCTCAGCGTTGAACTGCTGGGAGATGTGATGGGTAAGGCCTTCTTTACTAATCATGTTGGCGTCCTTGGAGCGTCCGGTAAGGTGCGGTGGGCCGCAGCGTCAGTTCAGTGAGCAACAACAGCTTCCTAGCCGTAACGACCGGTGATGTAGTCTTCGGTCTGCTTCTTCGCCGGATTGGTGAACAGGGTGTCGGTGTCGCCGAACTCCACCAGTTTGCCCATATACATGAACGCCGTGTAGTCGGAAACCCGCGCGGCCTGTTGCATGTTGTGGGTCACGATAACAATGGTGAACTTGGATTTCAGTTCGTAGATCAGCTCTTCGACTTTCAGCGTGGAGATCGGGTCGAGTGCCGAGCACGGTTCGTCGAGCAGCAGCACTTCCGGCTCCACGGCGATGGTGCGGGCAATCACCAGACGTTGCTGCTGACCACCGGACAGACCGAGTGCCGACTCGTGCAGACGATCCTTGACTTCATCCCACAGCGCCGCGCCTTTCAACGCCCACTCGACGGCTTCGTCGAGGATGCGCTTTTTGTTTATGCCCTGGATGCGCAAGCCGTAAACCACGTTTTCATAGATGGTTTTCGGGAACGGGTTGGGCTTCTGGAACACCATGCCGACGCGACGACGCAGCTCGGCCACGTCCTCGCCCTTGCGGTAGATGTTGTTGCCGTAGAGGTTGATCGCGCCTTCGACGCGGCAGCCATCCACCAGGTCGTTCATGCGGTTGAAAGTGCGCAACAGCGTGGACTTGCCACAGCCGGACGGGCCGATGAAGGCGGTCACGCGCTGTTTCGGGATGTTCATGCTGACGTCATACAGCGCTTGTTTGTCGCCGTAGAACAGGCTCAACCCCGGCACTTCGATGGCCACGGTTTCCTGCTCGAGACTCAGGCTCTGTTTGTCGCGGCCCAGGGCCGACATGTTGATGCCGTGAGTGTGTGCTTCGTGCTGCATGGGAGGCTCCCTGTGCTAACAAATTCGGTTCGGGACCGCAGGCCAGGCCCGCGGTTACGCAATTCTTTGTAGGAGCCGGCTTGCTGGCGATGCAGACAACTCGGTCCCGCAGGCTCACCGCGGTGATGCCTTCGCCAGCAAGCCGGCTCCTACAGTTCGGTGTTGATCAGCTATCCAGCGCCTTGTACTTCTCGCGCAGGTGGTTACGGATATAAACGGCCGACAGGTTCAATGTCGCGATCACCAGCACCAGCAGCAGCGCCGTGGCATACACCAGCGGCCGCGCGGCTTCTACGTTCGGGCTCTGGAAGCCGACGTCATAAATGTGGAAGCCCAGGTGCATGATCTTCTGGTCCAGGTGCAGGTACGGGTAGTTGCCATCCAGCGGCAGCGACGGTGCCAGTTTCACTACACCCACCAGCATCAGCGGCGCCACTTCACCGGCGGCGCGGGCCACGGCGAGGATCATGCCGGTCATCATTGCCGGGCTGGCCATCGGCAGCACGATCTTCCACAAGGTCTCGGCCTTGGTCGCGCCGAGGGCCAACGAGCCTTCGCGTACGGTGCGAGGAATCCGCGCCAGGCCTTCTTCGGTGGCCACGATCACCACCGGCACAGCCAGCAGGGCCAAGGTCAACGAAGCCCACAACAGACCCGGCGTACCGAAGGTCGGCGCCGGCAAGGCTTCGGGGAAGAACAACCGGTCGATCGAGCCGCCCAGTACATAAACGAAGAAGCCCAGGCCGAACACGCCGTAAACGATCGCCGGTACGCCCGCCAGGTTGTTCACCGCAATACGGATCACTCGGGTCAGGGTGTTCTGCTTGGCGTATTCACGCAGGTAGACCGCCGCCAGCACTCCGAACGGAGTGACGATCATCGCCATGATCAAGGTCATCATCACGGTGCCGAAAATCGCCGGGAAGATCCCGCCTTCGGTGTTGGCTTCGCGCGGGTCATCACTGAGGAATTCCCAGACCTTGCTGAAGTAGAAGCCCACCTTGGTAAAGGTGCTCATGGCGTTCGGCTGATAGGCGTGAACCACTTTGCCGATGCCGATCTCGACCTCTTTACCGTTCGCGTCACGAGCCGTCAGGCTGTCACGGTTGAACTGCTTGTGCAGGTCGTTCAGACGCGCTTCGATTTCCTGATAACGGGCATTCAGCTCGGCGCGCTCAGACTCCAGGTCCGCCTGTGCGGTAGCGTCGAGACGGCCGGCCAATTCCAGCTTGCGACCGTGCAGACGAACACGTTCGAGACCGGCGTTGATCGCGCCGATGTCGGTTTTTTCCAAGCTCTTGAGCTGCCCAGCCAACTGGTTGACGCGATCGACACGGGCCTGCAACTCAGGCCATGCGGCTTCGCCTTCAGCGACGACCTTGCCGTCCTCTTTAACGTTGACCAGATAGCCGTAGAAGTTGCCCCACTCGCGACGCTCGATGGTCATCAGCTCTGGCGGGGTTTTCTGGTTGGTCAGCCACTCGCCGACAATCCAGGTGAAGTCCGTGCCGTTCAGATCACGGTTGCCGACTTTGATCAGCTCGCGAGTCATGAACTCCGGGCCCTGATCGGGCACTGGCAGGCCAGCGGTTTTCAGGCGCTCGCGTGGCACTTCTTCCTTCTGCACCACTTCGCCGATGACCAGGTGGTTGGCCTGGCCCGGCACGTCGTAATTGGCGTGGATCAGGTCCGCCGGCCAGAAGTGCCCCAGACCGCGCACGGCAATCACCGCCAGCAGGCCAATGGTCATGATGACCGCAATGGACACCGCGCCGCCGCTGATCCAGACGCCGGGGGCGCCGCTCTTGAACCATCCATTCAGGGAGTTCTGTTTCACAGACTTCTACCTTTGTTAAAGCGACGAGTATTTCTTGCGCAGACGCTGACGAATCAGTTCCGCGAGGGTGTTCATGATGAAGGTGAACAACAGCAGCACCAGCGCCGAGAGGAACAGCACGCGGTAGTGGCTGCCGCCGACTTCCGATTCGGGCATTTCCACCGCGACGTTGGCTGCCAGTGTGCGCAGGCCTTCGAACAGGTTCATTTCCATGACCGGGGTGTTACCGGTGGCCATCAGCACGATCATGGTTTCACCGACCGCACGGCCCATGCCGATCATCAGCGCCGAGAAGATGCCCGGGCTGGCGGTGAGGATCACCACGCGAGTCATGGTCTGCCACGGCGTGGCGCCAAGGGCCAGGGAGCCGAGGGTCAGGCCGCGCGGCACGCTGAACACGGCGTCTTCGGCGATCGAGTAGATGTTCGGGATGACTGCAAAGCCCATGGCCAGGCCGACCACCAGAGCGTTGCGCTGGTCGTAGGTGATGCCCAGGTCGTGGGAGATCCACATACGCATGTCACCGCCGAAGAACCAGGCTTCCATGTACGGGCTCATGTACAGCGACAGCCAGCCCACGAACAGAATCACCGGAATCAGGATCGCGCTTTCCCAGCCGTCCGGCACTTTCAGGCGGATCGACTCAGGCAGGCGACTGAAGACGAAACCGGCCACCAGAATGCCGATCGGCAGGAGCATCAGCAGGCTGAAGATGCCCGGCAAATGCCCTTCTACATACGGTGCGAGGAACAGGCCGGCGAAGAAGCCGAGGATCACCGTCGGCATCGCTTCCATCAGCTCGATCACCGGCTTGACCTTGCGACGCATGCCCGGGGCCATGAAGTACGCGGTGTAGATCGCCGCGGCGACGGCCAGGGGCGCGGCCAGCAGCATGGCGTAGAACGCGGCTTTCAGGGTACCGAAGGTCAGCGGCGAGAGGCTCAGCTTGGGTTCGAAGTCGGTGTTGGCGGCGGTCGATTGCCAGACGTATTTAGGCTCGTCGTAGTTCTCGTACCAGACCTTGCTCCACAACGCGCTCCAGGAAACTTCCGGGTGCGGGTTGTCGAGCAGCAACGGTTGCAGCTTGCCGCCTTGCTCCACGATCACGCGGTTGGCCCGTGGCGACAGGCCGAACAGGCCTTGGCCGTCGACCACCTGATCCACCAGCAAAGTGCGGTGCGCGGTGCTGTGGAACACGCCGAGCTTGCCGGACGCATCAAGGGCAACGAAGCCTTTTCGACGTTCTTCGGCGGTGATTTCAACAATCGGCGCAGCGCCCATCTGGAAGGTGCGGATTTGCTTCAGGCGCAGTTCGCCATCGTGATCGCGAGCCATGAACCACTGGGCGAGACCGCCCTTGGAGTCGCCGAGGATCAGTGAGATACCACCCACCAGCTGGGTGCTGGCGGTAATCTCGGCATCGCCGTCTTCGAGCAATTTGTAGCGACCGTTGAGACTCTTGTCGCGCAGGCTGAAAACGTCAGCCTGAGCACGACCGTTGACCACGTACAGCCACTGCTGACGCGGGTCGACGAAGATGTTCTTCACTGGCTCGGTCATTTGCGGCAGGTCGATACGTTTCTGCTCGTTGGTGACTTCGCCGGTCATCATGTTTTCTTCGCTGGTCAGCGACATGACATGCAGTTGCGCACCAGTGGAGCCAGCCAGCAGCAGGGTCGAATCGGTGGCATTGAGGCTGACGTGCTCCAGAGCGCCGCCCGCCTCGTTCAGCACGATTGGCGTTTCGCCGTACGGGTATTCGATGGCCGGCGAGATGGTTTTCTTGCCGTCCGGGTAGCTGACTTTATAGGTGTGACGGAACACCAGCACCTGACCGTTGGACAACCCCACTGCGACCAATGGATGGCCGGGTTGATCTTCACCGATGGAGGTCACGCTGGTACCGGCCGGGATCGGCAGGTCGACACGGCGCAGTTCGGCGCCGCTATCGATATCAAAGAATAGCGCCTGGCCCTTGTCGGAAACCCGCATGGCCACCTGGTTCTGTTCTTCAAGGGAGATCATCAGCGGCTTGCCGGCGTCTTGCATCCAGGCGGGCGTGATGGCGTCTTTGGCGGTCAGATCAGCCCCCTGGAACAGCGGCGCGACAACATAACCGAGGAAGAAGAAGATCAGGGTGATCGCGCCCAGGACGGCGAGGCCGCCGACAAGCACATACCAACGGGTCAGGCGATCTTTCAGCGCACGAATACGGCGCTTGCGGTGCAGCTCAGGCGTATTGAAGTCAATTCGCTTGGGGGGATTTGTAGTCATGGTGGAATTGGCCAGATCATTCATGCGCACACCCTAGCGATCCTGTATGACAGAAAGATGACAATGCAGTGACGCAACAAATCCGCCGCCAGTGGAAACTGGCAGTGGATCGGAAATTTGGGGGGCCGGGTTGCCAGCGTGGCAACCCTGAGCCTTTGCAGGAGCGAGCGATGCGGCGATTCCTTCGCGGGCAAGCTTCGCTCCTGCAGGTCCGGGTTTACCCCGGACCTAGGGTTTTACTTTTTTGCGACTTCAGCGCCGCCTTCCGCCAGACCCAGGTCAGCCAGTGCTTTTGCAGCAACCTTGGCTGGCAGTGGGATGTAGCCGTCTTTCACTACAACTTCCTGGCCCTGCTTGGACAGAACCAGTTTCACGAACTCGGCTTCCAGCGGGGCCAGAGGCTTGTTCGGGGCCTTGTTGACATATACGTAGAGGAAACGCGACAGCGGGTATTTACCGTTCAGGGCGTTTTCTTCGCTGTCTTCGATGAAGTCAGTGCTGCCTTTCTTGGCCAGGGCCACGGTCTTCACGCTGGCGGTCTTGTAGCCGATGCCCGAGTAACCGATGCCGTTCAGCGAGGAGCTGATCGACTGCACGACCGAAGCCGAACCTGGTTGTTCGTTGACGTTTGGCTTGTAGTCGCCTTTGCACAGGGCTTCTTCTTTGAAGTAGCCATAAGTGCCGGATACCGAGTTACGGCCGAACAGTTGTACTGGCTTGTTGGCCAGGTCGCCGGTCACACCCAGGTCGCCCCAGGTTTTCACATCAGCTTTGGCGCCGCACAGACGAGTCGAGGAGAAGATCGCGTCGACTTGTTCCATGGTCAGGTGCTGGATCGGGTTGTCTTTGTGTACGAAGACCGCCAGGGCGTCCACGGCCACCGGGATAGCGGTTGGCTTGTAGCCGTACTTCTGCTCGAAGGCCGCCAGTTCGGTGTCCTTCATCTTGCGGCTCATCGGGCCCAGGTTGGAGGTGCCTTCAGTCAGCGCAGGTGGCGCGGTGGCAGAGCCAGCGGCCTGAATCTGGATGTTTACGTTCGGGTATTCTTTTTTGTAGTTCTCAGCCCACAGGGTCATGAGGTTGGCCAGGGTATCGGAGCCGACGCTGGACAGGTTGCCCGACACACCAGTGGTCTTGGTGTAGCTCGGGATAGCAGGGTCAACAGCGGCAACCGCGTTGGCAGTCGCAACGCCAGCAGCGACAAAAGTCATTGCCGCCATCAAACGCTTCAGTTTCATGCCTTACTCCTAGCAGATAGGGTGTGTTAAGTCGGGGCCAAGTATCAGCAGGCCGTGTGAACACTCTATGGCTGAAATATGACAATTGGATGAAAGGCCAGTATTTGGATTTTTGAAGGGATATCGCGTCATCGTTCTTCGCGGGCAAGCCTCGCTCCTACAGGATCAGTGTCATTTCAAAACTGGCGCATGACCTGTAGGAGCGAGCGGTGCGGCGATCCGACTTGCCCGCGAAGGCATCGGTCGGCTTAGCGACCTTTCTTCCAGAGGTAACCACCCACCACAATCCCGACGCCGCAAATAATCGCCACGTAATACGCCGGCCCCATCGGGCTTTCCTTGAGCAGCAGGGTGACGACCATCGGGGTCAGGCCGCCGAAGATGGCGTAGGCCAGGTTGTAGGAGAACGACAGGCCGCTGAAGCGCACCACCGCCGGGAAGGCTTTGACCATCACATACGGCACTGCACCGATGGTGCCGACCAGCAAACCGGTCAGGGCATACATCGGGAACAGCCAGTCTGGATGATTGAACAGGCTGTGATAGAAGGTCCACGAGGTCAGCAGCAGCAACGCGCTACCGAACACGAACACCCGCCCGGCGCCAAAACGGTCAGCCAGTGCGCCGGAGGCCACACAGCCCAGGCTCAGGAACACGATGGCCAGGCTGTTGGCCTGCAACGCGGTAGTCGGCGGGAAGTGGTAAACGGTCTGCAATACAGTCGGCGTCATGAGGATGACCACGATGATCCCGGCGGACAGCAACCAGGTCAGCAGCATGGAAATCAGAATCGCACCGCGATGGTCACGCAGCACAGCGCGCAGCGGCACTTCTTCGGCCAGGGCTTTACGCAATTGCAGTTCGGCAAACACCGGGGTTTCGTGCAGCCAGCGGCGCAGGTAGACCGAGAACAGGCCAAACACGCCGCCCAGCAGGAACGGGATCCGCCAGGCGTAATCGGCCACTTCCACCGGCGTATAGAGGCTGTTGATTGCCGTGGCGACCAACGAGCCCAAAAGAATGCCGGCAGTCAGACCGCTGGTCAGCGTGCCGCAGGCATAACCGATATGCCGTTGCGGTACGTGTTCGGAAACGAATACCCAGGCTCCCGGCACTTCGCCGCCAATCGCTGCGCCCTGGATCACCCGCATCAGCAGCAACAGGATCGGCGCCCACATGCCTATCTGCGCATAAGTCGGCAGCAAGCCCATGATCAGGGTGGGTACCGCCATCATGAAAATGCTCAGGGTGAACATCTTCTTGCGTCCCAGCAGGTCACCGAAGTGCGCCATGACGATGCCGCCCAGCGGCCTGGCCAGGTAACCGGCGGCGAAAATGCCGAACGTCTGCATCAGGCGCAGCCACTCGGGCATGTCGGCGGGGAAGAACAGTTTGCCGACCACTGTGGCGAAGAACACAAAGATGATGAAGTCGTAAAACTCCAGCGCACCGCCCAAGGCAGACAGCGACAATGTCTTGTAGTCGTTGCGGGTCAGCGGACGTGCAGGTTGGGCTGGTTGCGCGATGCTCGAGGGCGCTGTGGTCATGGCAAGGGCTTCTCTTATAGTCAGATCTGCAACCTCAACAACGCTGGCGGAGGCTTGGGCAGGTTCGGCACGATAGCAAATTGTTCGAAAAAGCACATAGAGGTGCGTATTTGACGGTCGAAATGAGAACCGGACGGTCGTCTCGAAGTCTATCGACCGATATACTCACAACGTTGCAACGGTTTGTAAGGGGTTGCTGTGCGAAACCGTCGTTGGCACCCGTCAGCCGATTTCGCAGAGTTTCCCTTTAGGCGCCTTACGAAAAACGTGACGAACGTAGTATGTTCGGGGCTGAATCGTTTTTCCTTGAGACGGCTATTCACCTGAAGTACCAATGAGAGTCACGGGTCAGAGGCACCCCCGGCATGATAGAGCTCGAACAAGAAGATCCAATCCCGCAAGGCGACCTGGCCCTGCAAATTACCGCGCTTCCGCGTGAAACCAACGGCTTTGGCGATATTTTCGGCGGCTGGCTGGTGGCGCAGATGGATTTGGCTGGCACCGCAATGGCCAGCAAGGTTGCCGGTGGTCGCGTGGCCACCGTTGCGATCGATCGCATGGCGTTTCTGGTGCCGGTGGCGGTGGGCGCTCAGCTCTCCTTCTATACCCAGGCCCTGGAAATCGGTCGCAGCTCGATTCAGATGATGGTCGAAGTCTGGAGCGACGATCCACTGTCCAGCGAGTGGCGTAAAGTGACCGAAGCCGTGTTTGTGTTCGTCGCCATCGACGGCAGCGGCCGCACTCGTTCGGTTCCGCCCAGAGCTCGTTAAACAAGGCGCTCGTTAAACGCGGTGACCGTTTTGCGGTCCATAGCAGTCATTGTTCCTGATTGAGAGTCGCCCCATGAGCACGCCCACCGTCGAAGCCGTGAAACTGGATGAACTGAACTGCTGGCGCATCCGCCACGGTCAGGCCGAATTGCTGGTGGCCCAGCAAGGCGCGCACATCCTCAGTTATCAATTGGCCGGCCAACCGCCGCTGATCTGGCTCAACGACGAGGCAGTGTTCAAGACCGGCAAAGCTATTCGTGCCGGTGTGCCGGTGTGCTGGCCGTGGTTCGGCAATCTGTCGCGCAACCCGCAGAGTGTCCAGGCCATGCGCATCAGCCAGGAGCCGCCGACCGCTCACGGGCTGGTGCGAGCGATGGACTGGGAACTGGGCAGCATCGAAACCGAGGGCGAAAGCCTGAAGGTGGAATTCGTCCTGCCCTACCCCGAAGGCGGACTGCCAGGCTGGCCGCATCAGGTGGACTTGAAACTGAGCATTCGTCTGGATGAACAATTGCATATCAGCCTGACGAGCGAAAACAACGGCGCCGAACCGGTCACGATCAGCCAGGCGCTGCACAGCTATTTCGCGGTCAGCGATGTGCGCAACGTGCACGTTGAAGGGCTGGATGGCTTGAGTTACATCGAGACACTGGACGACTGGAAAACCGTCACTCAGACCGGTGATCTGCGTTTTACCGGTGAGACCGACCGCATCTATCTGAATACCCCGCCGACATTGAGCATCGTTGACCCGCATTGGGAGCGACGCATTGAACTGACCAGCAGCGGTTCGCGCTCGGCGGTGATCTGGAACCCGTGGATCGACCGTGCGGCCGCGTTCAGCGACATGGCTGACGATGGCTGGCAGCGCATGCTGTGCATTGAAACGGCAAATGTGATGGATGATGTGGTGACGCTGGCACCGGGGGCTAGCCATACCCTGGGCGTGAGCATCGCCAGCAAACCGCTTTAACACCACACAATAAATGTGGGAGCAGGCTTGCTCCCACATTTAAAAACCTACAAATCCGACTCCTTGACCACCCGCACCTGCGCCGCATCCAGCGCATACGCCGCATCCGCCAGGTCGTTGCTGACCTTCTCGATCTTCAGCGTACCGGTCACCCACAGCGGTGTGTAGATGTCATTCAGCTTCAGGCCTTTGGGATAACGCACCAGCACCAGTTGGTTAGGCGGCGGTGGTGGCACGTGGATACAAGCGCCTGGGTACGGCACGAGGAAGAACAACGTGCTGCGGCCCTTCGCATCGGATTCCAGCGGTACCGGATAACCGCCGATGCGGATGTGCTTGTCGTTCATCGACGGCACGGTCTTGGTCGAATACATCACCGCCGGCAAGCCCTTGCTCTGCTTCATGCCACCTTTTTGGGTAAAGGTGCCATTGGCTTCCGGTGAGTTGTGATCGATTTCGGGCATGGCCTCGAGGGCCTTCTGGTCCGACTTGGGCATCAGTTCGAGCCAGTCGGTTTCCGGCAGTTCGCCGGCATGGGCCAAACCACTGCCCAGGAAGAGAAGAGTCAACAGAAGACGGCGCATGAAGGTGCTCGGCAAAGGAAAGGACGGTATAACGCCAAGCATTCTAGCCCTCTCCGGTGTTGGCGCAGAGAGGGCTTTGTCGCTTGAATCAGTTCTTTTTGATCAGGCCGTAGACCACCAGCAATATCACCGCGCCCACCAGCGCACCGATGAACCCTGCGCCCTGACCCGCATGGTAGATGCCCAGGGCCTGGCCGCCGTAAGTGGCCGCCAGCGAACCGCCGATACCGAGCAGGATGGTCATGATCCAGCCCATGCTGTCATCGCCCGGTTTCAGAAACCGAGCCAGCAGGCCGACGATCAAGCCGATAAAGATGGTTCCGATAATTCCCATGGCATTTCCCTCTGATTGAATTGGCTAAAGCCTAGCCAGACTTTGGCATCCTGCCATCAGAGAACGGCGGCCTCGGAAGGTTCCGCCGCCGCCACATGAAACTATTCGGCAATCAGCGCTTCGACCTTGAGGATCTGCGCGGCAAGCGTCGCACGGTCAGCACAACGCAGGTTGGCGTGACCGACCTTGCGGCCGACCTTGAAGGCCTTGCCGTAGTGATGCAGATGGCAATCGGCGATGGCCAGGACTTTCTCGGTGTCCGGGACTTTGCCGATGAAGTTGAGCATCGCGCTCTCGCCGACCTTGGCCGTCGAACCCAGCGGCAGACCGGCAACGGCCCGCAGGTGGTTTTCGAACTGACTGCACTCGGCACCTTCGGTGGTCCAGTGCCCGGAGTTGTGCACACGCGGGGCGATCTCGTTGGCCTTGAGGCCACCGTCGACTTCGAAGAACTCGAACGCCATCACGCCGACGTAGTCCAGCTGCTTGAGTACCCGGCTGGAGTAGTCTTCAGCCAACGCTTGCAACGGGTGGTCGGTGCTGGCCACGGACAGCTTGAGGATGCCGCTGTCGTGGGTGTTGTGCACCAGCGGGTAGAACTTGGTTTCGCCATCGCGAGCGCGCACGGCGATCAGCGAGACTTCGCCAGTGAACGGCACGAAGCCTTCCAGCAAGCAGGCGACGCTGCCCAGTTCGGCGAAGGTGCCGACCACATCTTCAGGCTTGCGCAGGACTTTCTGACCCTTGCCGTCGTAACCCAGGGTGCGGGTTTTCAGCACGGCCGGCAGGCCGATGGAAGCCACGGCGGCGTCCAGGTCAGCCTGGGACTGGATGTCGGCGAACGCGGGAGTTGGAATTCCCAGGTCCTTGAACATGCTCTTCTCGAACCAGCGATCGCGGGCAATGCGCAGCGCTTCGGCGCTCGGGTACACCGGAACGAATTGCGACAGGAAGGCCACGGTTTCGGCCGGGACGCTTTCGAACTCGAAGGTCACCAGATCGACTTCATCGGCCAACTGACGCAGGTGATCCTGATCGCCGTAATCGGCCCGCAGATGTTCACCCAGCGCAGCGGCACAGGCGTCCGGCGCAGGGTCGAGGAAAGCGAAGTTCATGCCCAGCGGAGTGCCCGCCAGCGCCAACATGCGACCCAACTGGCCGCCACCGATTACACCGATCTTCATCGTCAACAACCTCAGGCGATGCGTGGGTCTGGATTGTCCAGGACGCTGTCTGTCTGCTCAGCGCGGAATTTTTTCAGCACGGTATGAAACTGCGGATGCTTGGCGCCCAGGATGCTCGCCGAGAGCAGCGCTGCGTTGATCGCACCGGCCTTGCCGATGGCCAGGGTGGCGACCGGAATGCCGGCTGGCATCTGCACGATAGAAAGCAGCGAATCGACGCCCGAGAGCATCGACGACTGCACCGGCACGCCCAGCACCGGCAGGTGGGTTTTGGCCGCACACATGCCAGGCAGGTGGGCCGCGCCACCGGCACCGGCGATGATCACCTCGATGCCACGGGCCTCAGCCTCTTCGGCATACTGGAACAGCAGGTCCGGGGTGCGGTGGGCAGAGACCACTTTCACCTCGTAAGGGATGCCGAGCTTTTCCAGCATATCGGCGGTGTGGCTAAGGGTGGACCAATCGGACTTGGAGCCCATGATCACGCCAACCAGTGCGCTCATCGTCGTGCCTCTTCTCTCTGGGCGCCCGCAGGCGCGTCAAAAAACAACAAGCCACGCAAAATGCGTGGCTTGATTGTACGAATTATGGCCAGTCAAACCGGCCGAAGGCCGCGCAGTATACCTCAATGAAGCAGATAAACAGCCCCCCATACGACCATCTGTCATACGGCGCAAAGTACCGGTTTTATTGACTTCGGGGTCAGCCTGAAATAGTTCATATCGACCTGAATCTGTAGGAGCCAGGCTTGCCGGCGAAGGCGATCTCGCGGACGCCTTCGCCGGCAAGCCTGGCTCCTACAAAAAAACATTAACCTGCCGGGTTTGGCGCTGTGCCGCCTTCCAGCTTGCGCCAGAGCAACCGCACATTCGCCTTGCGCACCAGCGCGCAGCGATACAGCCGAATCTCCAGCGGCACATGCCATTGCGGGCCACCGCAGATGACCAACTCGCCGCGAGCCAATTCGGCGCGCGCGCTCAAGCGCGGCACCCAGGCGATGCCCAGGCCTTCCAGCGCCATGCTTTTCAGGCTGTCGGCCATGGCGGTCTCGTAAATAGTGGTGAACCTCAGGGCACGCTGGCGCAACAGCATGTTCACCGAGCGCCCGAGAAATGCCCCGGCGCTGTAGGCCAGCAAAGGCACGCTGGTCTCGCCTTCCAGGTCGAACAACGGTTTGCCGTCAGCATCCGCGGCGCACACCGGGAGCATTTCAGTGTCTCCCAGATGCAGTGACGGGAAAATTTCCGGGTCCATTTGCATCGCGGAGTCCGGATCATAGAACGCCAGCATCAGATCACACCCGCCTTCACGCAGCGCATGCACCGCATCGCCGACGTTGGTGGCCACCAGCCGCGTGGCAATGTTCAGCCCTTCGTTGCGCAATTGTGCGATCCAGCGTGGAAAGAAACCCAGTGCCAGGGAGTGGGCGGCGGCGACCTGGATCACCTCGCCCTGCCCGCCTTCCAGGTGATGAAGATGACGTAACACTTCACCCAGCTGTTCGACCACGGTTCGCGCGGTCACGAGAAACAACTGCCCCGCTGCCGTCAGCTCGACCGGGGTGCGAGAACGATTGACCAGGGTCAGCCCCAGCGCGGCTTCGAGGCTGCGGATCCGCCGACTGAAGGCGGGCTGAGTCACGAAGCGTCTTTCGGCCGCCTGGGAGAAGCTGCGGGTGGCAGCCAGAGCACTAAAGTCCTCCAGCCATTTGCTTTCCAGATTCATCACGCCCTCCCGGACATGCACCAATTTAGGTCACACGTTCGCCACGTACGCGGCGTCACACCGACATTATGCCGAATGTGCATAGCCCAGTGTTTAACAGCATTGGCCCAAAATTCTTCTCAAGCCTAGCATTTGCGCTATTCCGGCATAGACCGGGTCCATATCGAGATGATTTCTATCATGTCCTCCGCTGCATCTTTCCGCACAGAAAAAGACCTGCTTGGCGTACTCGAAGTACCTGCTCAAGCGTATTACGGCATCCAGACCCTGCGAGCGGTGAACAACTTCCGTCTCTCCGGCGTTCCGATTTCGCATTACCCAAAACTGGTTGTTGGTCTGGCGATGGTCAAACAGGCCGCCGCTGACGCCAACCGCGAGCTGGGTCACCTGAGCGAAGCCAAGCACGCTGCCATCAGCGAAGCCTGTGCCCGATTGATCCGCGGCGATTTCCACGAAGAATTCGTGGTGGACATGATTCARGGYGGCGCKGGYACKTCMACCAACATGAATGCCAACGAAGTCATCGCCAACATCGCGCTGGAGGCCATGGGCCACAGCAAGGGCGAATACCAGTACCTGCACCCGAACAACGACGTGAACATGGCGCAGTCGACCAACGACGCCTACCCGACGGCTATCCGCCTGGGTCTGCTGTTGGGTCACGACGCGCTGCTGGCCAGCCTCGACAGCCTGATCCAGTCGTTCGCCGCCAAAGGTGAAGAATTCAGCCACGTCCTGAAGATGGGCCGTACCCAGCTGCAAGACGCCGTGCCGATGACCCTCGGCCAGGAATTCCGCGCCTTCGCCACCACCCTGAGCGAAGACCTGGCACGCCTCAAATCCCTGGCGCCTGAACTGCTGACCGAAGTGAACCTGGGCGGCACCGCGATCGGTACCGGCATCAACGCCGACCCGCGTTACCAGGCCCTGGCCGTTCAGCGTCTGGCCCTGATCAGCGGTCAACCGCTGGTGCCAGCCGCCGACCTGATCGAAGCCACCTCCGACATGGGCGCCTTCGTGCTGTTCTCCGGCATGCTCAAGCGTACCGCGGTCAAGCTGTCGAAGATCTGCAACGACCTGCGCCTGCTGTCCAGCGGCCCACGCACCGGCATCAACGAAATCAACCTGCCGGCGCGTCAGCCAGGCAGCTCGATCATGCCAGGCAAGGTCAACCCGGTTATCCCTGAAGCCGTGAACCAGGTGGCGTTCCAGATCATCGGCAACGACCTGGCCCTGACCATCGCGGCCGAAGGCGGCCAGCTGCAGCTGAACGTGATGGAGCCGCTGATCRCCTTCAAGATCTTCGACTCGATCCGCCTGCTGCAACGTGCCATGGACATGCTGCGCGAGCACTGCATCGTCGGCATCACCGCCAACGAAGAGCGTTGCCGTGAACTGGTCGAACACTCGATTGGCCTGGTCACCGCGCTGAACCCGTACATCGGCTATGAAAACGCCACCCGCATTGCCCGTGTTGCCCTCGAAAGCGGCCGCGGCGTGCTGGAACTGGTGCGCGAGGAACGCTTGCTCGACGAAGAAATGCTCGCCGACATCCTGCGCCCGGAAAACATGATTGCTCCGCGTCTGGTGCCTTTGAAGGCTTAACCAAACGCAGGCTCTTTTGAAGAGCACGCTCACCAGGTCGAGGGACTAGACACCTCTCACCTTTTGAGGGCTTGGGGATTTACTCCCTCAAGCCCTTTTTTTTCCAACACTTTGCGGATTTTACGAACATGTTGAATGTTTTCAGTGCCGCCAAGATCGCAGCCTTCGACAGCTTCTACAGGGTTTGACAGAGACCCGTAGAGGCTGCCGAAGGCTGCGATTTTTTGATTTTGCAGCACTTTCGTTTCGTCGATTGCACCACAACTGTGCAGACGGATGGCACTCTCCTATGTATAGTGCCGGCCCTCTTCGCGTGAGCGGTCGTCGATAACGAGACCCAAGCCCATGCGAAAGCCGAACTAATAACAACCCGCGAAATGGAACAGGGACGAACCTTCGACCCACCTGTTGTGCCACGCACAACCTGGTGTAACGCGATGTGTCGACCACCCAGTATTCGCACACACAAAAAATAGCGAGGAATAATCCATGCTCGAAGTCATCAACGACTTCCTCTCAGGGAAAGTACTGATCGCGCTCATTGTCGGGCTCGGTAGCTACTTCACGATCCGCTCGCGTTTCGTCCAGTTCCGCCATTTCGGCCACATGTTCAGTGTCTTCAAAGAGTCCCTTCACGGCCAGGCAGGCCAGCTGAGCTCGTTCCAGGCCCTGATGCTGAGCCTCGCCGGCCGCGTCGGCGCCGGTAACATCGCCGGTGTCGGCATCGCCGTGACCCTCGGCGGCCCGGGCGCCGTGTTCTGGATGTGGGTCACCGCACTGGTGGGCATGTCCAGCAGCTTCTTCGAATGCACCCTGGCCCAGGTCTACAAGCGCGCCGAAGGCGACGGCCTGTACCGTGGGGGCCCGGCCTACTACATCCAGCACGGCCTGAAGCTGAAAGGCATGGCGGTGGTGTTCTCCATCCTGCTGCTGGTCACCTACGGCTTCGCCTTCATCGGCCTGCAGTCCTACACCGTGACCCACTCGCTGCAGAACGCCTTTGCCTTCGACCCACGCCACACCGGTATCGTCCTGGCGGTGCTGCTGGCCATCACCTTCATCGGCGGCATCAAACGCATCGCCGCGGTGTCCGACCTGCTGGTACCGATCAAGACCCTGGCCTATATCGGCGTGACCCTGTACGTGATCGGCACCCAGATCGAACACGTGCCAGCCATGCTGGAAACCATCTTCAAGAGCGCCTTCGGCCTCGACCCAGCCTTCGGCGGCCTGCTCGGCAGCGCCATCGTGATGGGCGTGAAGCGTGGCGTGTTCGCCAACGAAGCAGGCCTGGGCAGTGCGCCGAACGTCGCCGCCGTGGCCGCCGTGAAACACCCGGGCGCCCAGGGCGTGGTCCAGGCCTTCAGCGTGTTCCTCGACACCTTCGTGATCTGCACCTGCACCGCGCTGCTGATCCTGCTGTCGGGCTTCTACACCCCGGGCTTCGAAGGTGACGGCATCGTCCTGACCCAAAACTCGCTGGCCGCCGTGGTCGGTGACTGGGGCCGCGTGTTCGTCAGCGTCGCGCTGTCGCTGTTCGTCTTCACCTGCATCCTCTACAACTACTACCTGGGCGAGAACAGCCTGCAGTTCCTCAGCCGCAACCGCGTCGTGCTGATGGTTTTCCGCGGCCTGGTTCTGGCGCTGGTGGTATGGGGTTCGATGCAGGACCTTTCGACCGTGTTCGCCTTCGCCGACATCACCATGACCTGCCTGGCCTTCGTCAACTTGATGGCCCTGGCCATGTTGTTCAAGGTCGGCCTGCGCGTGATGCGCGACTACGACGAGCAGCGCCGCGCCGGCGTCAAGCAGCCAGTGTTCGACTCCAGCAAATTCACCGATCTGGACCTGGACCTGAAGGCCTGGCCGACCAGCCCAAGCCAATCGGCTCCACGCGAGCAAGGCGCAGCCCAGGGCACGCCTGCCACGCAACGCTGATCGCCCTGGCGGGTGGCTCCCCGCCACCCGCCGCGACAGACCGCAACGAGTGGCGTCCTGCCACTCGACGTGACACACCTTGCGCACGCAGGCATGCTGCGGCGCAAGGTGCATTCGTCCAGGAGACCCATCAATGAATTCCGCCTCTTACCCTGCCGCGCAGCACGTCATGGTGCTCTACACCGGAGGCACCATCGGCATGCAAGCCAGTGCCCACGGCTTGGCCCCGGCGTCCGGTTTCGAAGCGCGGATGCGCGACTACCTGCACAGCCAGCCTGAGTTGGTGGTGCCGCAGTGGCGCTTTCGCGAGATGTCGCCACTGATCGACAGCGCCAACATGACCCCTGCGTACTGGCAGCAACTGCGTGAAGCGGTGGTCGACGCCGTTGATGTCCAGGGCTGCGACAGCGTGCTGATCCTGCATGGCACCGACACCCTGGCCTACAGTGCCGCGGCCATGAGCTTCCAGTTGCTCGGCCTGAACGCCCGTGTATGTTTCACCGGCTCCATGCTGCCCGCCGGCGTGACCGACAGTGATGCCTGGGAAAACATCAGTGGTGCACTGGGTGCCCTTGGCCAAGGCCTGGCGCCGGGTGTTCATCTGTACTTCCACGGTGAACTGCTCGACCCGACCCGCTGCGCCAAGGTTCGCAGTTTCGGTCGTCATCCGTTCAAGCGACTGGAGCGTCAGGGCGGCGGCGTGAAAGCTTCCTCGATACCTGCCCAACTGAACTACAACCAGTCAAGGCAACTGGCGAAGGTCGCGGTGCTGCCGTTGTTCCCCGGCATCGGCGCCGAGCAACTGGATGGCCTGCTCAACAGCGGTATTCAGGGTCTGGTGCTGGAATGTTATGGCAGCGGTACCGGACCAAGCGACAACCCCGGGTTTATCGCCAGCCTGGAACGGGCACGAGACAATGGCGTGGTAGTGGTTGCGGTCACCCAATGTCATGAGGGTGGCGTGAAGCTCGACGTGTATGAGGCGGGCAGCCGCTTGCGCGATGCCGGCCTGTTGTCCGGTGGCGGCATGACTCGCGAGGCGGCGCTCGGCAAGTTGCATGGGCTGCTCGGTGCAGGGCTTGAAACCGCTGAAGTTCGGCGGCTGGTCGAACTCGACCTGTGTGGCGAACTGAGCTGACACAACACATAACCTTGTGGGAGCCCGCTCCCACAAGATCGTTATTGGGCACATAACTTGCTCCCGTTCCAGCATCTCGACGCTGGAAGACTCCATGCTCCACTCCCACCTCACCACCCTCAACGCCGTCTCCCTGGTGCTCAACACCTTCAAGGCCGAAGGCCTGTCCAGCGAGGCGTTATTGGCCGGCAGCGGCATCAGCGTGGCGGATCTGAGCCGGGCGGACACGCGCATCACCACCAATCAAGAGATGCTGGTGTGCGCCAATGCCGTCGCGCTGCGCCGCGATATCGGTCTGGAGTTGGGCCGGCGGATGCACGTTTCGTCCTATGGCATGCTCGGGTACGCCTTACTCACCAGCGCCACTTTAGGTGACGCCTTGCAGTTGGCGCTGCACTACCCGGCGCTATTGGGAACACTGTTCGAGTTGAGCCTGGAGGAGGATGACGAGCGCATCTGGCTCACCGCGGGCGACTATCGGGAAAACCCCGCGCTGGCACCGTTCAATGTCGAGTTTTGCCTGGTCTCGATGAAAGTCACCTGCGAAGACCTGCTCGGCCACCCTCTACCTTTGCTTGGCGCTCGCTTCGATTACCCGGCACCGGACTATCAGACGCGCTACAGCGAGCGTTTCGACTGTCCGTTGCAGTTTGATGCAGCGTCCAACGGATTTGCCTTCGACAAGCGCTGGCTCGAACACCCCCTGCCACTGGCCGACGCCATTACCCACCAGGCCATGGCCGAACGCTGCCGCAAGCAAAACACCGAGTTCACCGGGCGTCAGGCCTGGCTCGGGCGCATCCGCCAATTGCTCGCCGCGCAACTGAGCGCGGCACCGGGTCTGGACGGGCTGGCCGAACAGCTGAACTGCTCGTCGCGCACCCTGCGCCGACATCTGAAGGACCTGGGATGCAGCTATCAGGAACTGCTCGATGAACTGCGATTTGAGCAAGCCAAACGCATGCTTTGCGAGGATCAACTGCCGATCTATCAAATCGCCGAAGCACTGGGGTTCAGCGAGACCGCGAGCTTCCGGCATGCGTTTGTGCGCTGGAGTGGCGTGGCACCGAGCCAGTTCCGGCCTTGAGATAAAACCAGGCACATCCGACCGGGCTGAACTACATTACGCAGCCCAATCTTTGCCGGTGTTCCTGCTTGATGCCCTTCTCTTCTCTTTGCACGCGCGCTGCCTTGCTGGCCTTGCTGCTCAACCTGCCCCTGGCCGCACAGGCCATTCAAATGGACTGGTTTGGCCTGCCCCCTCAAGCCGTGGTCGATACCCCCGAATACAAGATTGCCATCGTCCCTACAGCCGTCACGGAAAGTGCGACGGGCGTCTCACCGCCCATGGTCGGCTTGCTCAGCCAGTATCGCGGTTTGTTTTATCTGAATGTTTATCGCGATGAAAACTATCGGGAGCGCGCCTATAAGCTCGGCCCGATACCGCTGATGACTGCGCAAGAATTCCATGACTGCACCAAAAGTCAGGAAAACCTCGTCATGAGTCCCAGCGCCTCGCATATCGAGTTGGCGCCAGGCATCGCGGTGAACGAGCTGAGCTTTGAATGTGGGCGCAACGGCTGGGACACCAGACGTTACCTGCTGGTCGACAGCCGCAATCCGGGCACGCCGGTGCTGGCTATCGGGCGCTTCCCAAACGATCAGCACCTGGTTTTCCAGGCGCTGCAAGCGACCCTCCCGGACACTTCAGACGCCTGGCTCAAGGCATTGGAATCTTCGCGGCCGGCGCTGCGTTACCACGTCCCGGACGAGGCATTCGGTTTCAGCATTGCGGCTCAACCCTACGACGCCGGTGACGGCGCGAAACAACTGCGTGAGCTGCACCAGCAACTGGCCAAAGCCAAGGACAAAGGCCCGGGCCTGAAGAAAGTCGAAGAGCTGTTTCTCAACACTGACTTTCGCGTTGTCGGCGCCGACCAGAAAGATTTCGCCGGCCTGCTTAATGACATCGCTTTCTGGCGAAGTGCAAACACGCCGGACAAAGTCACCATCAATTTGTTGAAGGAAGTCATTCGCCGCGATCCTCAACGTATCCCGACCTATCTGAACATGGCAGACCTGCAGTGGTCCTGGTACGAAAAGACCCCCGCGTACACCACCAACCACGCACAGGCGTTGGAGTACTACCGAATTTACTGCGGCCTGCGCTTGGCACGCGACATGAGCATTCCCGATCGGGTCCTGGAAAGGCTGAATATCACCCAGGGCGATCCGCAAACCTGCAAGGCTCAATGGCCGCTGTTGCAAGCGGTCGACGCTCAGGATGAAACCCGCGTGCGCAGTCTTTTGGAAGCCGGCATTCCTGCCGATACCCAGGGCGAGGATGGGCGCAGTGCGTTGCTGCATTCACTGGATAAACCCAACTTTGCAATCGCTCGCTTGCTGCTGGAGCACGGCGCAAAGACCCAAGGCCTTAATGGCAGCGAGCCTTTGGTGATGCAGGCGCTGTACAAGGATCGCCGGGAAAGCAAAGACCCCGAAAAGGCCCGGCGCCTAAAATTTTTGCTCGAAGCGGGAGCCGCCATCGACGAGACCGATCTGAACGGTGAAACCGTGTTGATGCAACACGCCACGATCATGGATTCCGACCTGTTCACTTGGCTGCTCAAGTACCCTCAGAACCTCGACCTGCGAGAAAAGAAAGAAGGTCGATCCGCGCTTTACCTCACAATCGAAAGCGGCGCCTACCCTGCCGCTGCACGGTTGATCAACAGCGGAGCACAGTTGGACGTGGGTTATCGAGAAGGCACCTGCAACAGCAATGAAGAGGTACTCGAACCGGCACTGCTGCGCCTGGCCCGACGGGACCTGTCGAGCGGAATGGACCCTGTCGCCTACCAGCAACAAACGCTAGACCTGTTCACGTTGATGCTGGAAAAAGGCGCCGACCCTCGCGCCGGTCACCAGTGCAAGGGAGACAACCTGGCAGTGATGCGTTTTTGGTTAAAACAACGCAAACGTGAAGACATGCTGCAAGTACTGCAACGGTACTTCCCGGAAGAGGCAGGCTCCATTCCAAGCGCTTGAGCACTTTATTGCCCCGGACCGGGGCACTCCCGCGCCAATAAGGGGCGAATTTCGGTCAAATGTTTTGGCCACATAGATCCCCTTTTGGCCTTTCCTGCCGTTCTCCCAAACGTCGCCTGCCGCAAGACTGTGTTCAAACCGAATCAGCCTGCGGAGAACAACAATGCTGACGATCTACTCTGACGATCACCACCTGCATCACGGCCGTTGTGAATTGATGGACGGGCAATTGATGCCCTGCTTCGAAATGCCTTCACGGGCCGATCACGTATTGCAACGGGTCAAGGACCAGAACCTCGGCCCGGTTGAAGTGCCGAAAGACTTTGGCCTTGATCCGATCGCGCGCATCCACAGCCGCGACTACCTCGACTTCTTCAAAGGCGCCTGGGCGCGCTGGACCGCATTCAATACCGACGGCGACTTGCTGCCCTACACCTGGCCGGCCCGCACCTTGCGCCGAATCATGCCCACCAGCCTGCACGGCCAACTCGGCTATTACAGCTTCGACGGCGGCGCCCCGATTACCGCCGGCACCTGGCAAGCGGCGTACAGCGCAGCGCAAGTTGCCCTCACGGCCCAAGCGGCGATCCAGCGCGGCGCCCGCAGTGCCTTCGCCCTGTGCCGTCCACCGGGACACCATGCCGCCAGCGATTTGATGGGCGGCTATTGCTACCTCAACAATGCTGCCATCGCCGCTCAAGCCTTCCTCGATCAGGGCCATAAAAAGGTCGCGATCCTCGATGTCGATTACCACCACGGCAACGGCACTCAATCGATTTTCTACGAACGCAGCGACGTGCTGTTCACCTCGATCCACGGTCATCCAGAAGCCGAGTTTCCGTTCTTCCTCGGCTACGAAGACGAACGCGGTGAAGGCGCAGGCGAAGGGTTCAACTTCAACTACCCATTGCCCGCCGGCAGTGCTTGGGACCGTTGGAGCGCCGCGCTGGAACAAGCCTGCAAAGAGATCGAAACGTACGGCGCCGACATCGTTGTCGTGTCCCTGGGCGTCGATACGTTCAAGGACGACCCCATCTCCCAATTCAAACTCGACAGCCCGGATTACCTGGCGATGGGTACCCGCATCGCAGGCCTCGGCAAGCCGACGCTGTTCGTGATGGAAGGCGGTTACGCGGTAGAAGAAATCGGCATCAACGCCGTGAACGTTCTCGAAGGTTTTGAAAGCGCCCAATGAGGAATTAGAAGAATGAACAGACTCAAGCGTCTTATCGCTCCAGCGCTCTGCGCCACACTGCTCAGTGGCGCCGTCCATGCTGAAGAACGTACTTTGCGGGTCTACAACTGGTTCGACTACATCACCCCCAAAGCCCTGGACGATTTCAAGGCTCAGAACACCCAGACCAAACTGGTCTACGACATCTTCGACACCAACGAAGCGCTGGAAGCCAAGCTGCTGACCGGCAACTCCGGCTACGACGTGGTGGTGCCGTCCAACGTGTTCCTCGCCAAGCAGATCGAAGCCGGCGTATTCCAGCCAGTGGACCGCAGCAAACTGCCGAACTGGAACCACCTCGACCCCAAGCTGATGAAGCTGATCGAAGCCAACGACCCGGGTAACAAATTTGCCGTGCCGTACATGTACGGCACCATCCTGATTGGCTTCAACCCGGCCAAGGTCAAGGCTGCGCTGGGCGACAACGCACCGGTGAACAGCTGGGACCTGATCTTCAAGGAAGAGAACATCAGCAAGCTCAAGCAGTGCGGCGTGGCCCTGCTCGACTCACCTTCGGAGATCCTGCCGCTGGCCCTGCAACACCTCGGCCTGGACCCCAACAGCAAGAAGCCGGCGGACTACGCCAAGGCTGAAGCGCTGCTGATGAAGATCCGGCCGTACATCACCTACTTCCATTCGTCCAAGTACATGGCCGACATCGCCAACGGTGACATCTGCGTCGCGGTCGGGTATTCCGGCAGCTTCTCCCAGGCCGCCAACCGCGCCAAGGAAGCCAAGAATGGTGTGATCGTCGACATGCGCCTGCCCAAGGAAGGCGCGCCGATCTGGTTCGACATGCTCGCGATCCCCAAAGGCGCGAAAAACCCGGAAGACGCCTACACCTTCATCAACTACCTGCTGCAACCCCAGGTCATCGCACCGGTCAGCGACTTCGTCGGCTACCCGAACCCGAACAAGGACGCCACGGAAATGGTCGACCCGGCGATTCGCAACAACCCGAACCTGTACCCGACCGAAACGGCGATGAGCACGCTTTACACCCTGCAACCCTTGCCTCGCGATGCTGAACGGGCACGGACCCGGGCCTGGACCAAGATCAAGTCCGGGACCTGAAACACCCGGTGAATCAAAGACCCGCGCCATCGCGGGTCTTTTTTGGTCAACGGCTAATAGGGGGGGCTTTGATCTGCGCGGGTGGCAGCAATCAGGAACTCATCGCCATTTATCGCGGCGAGATCAGTCGCACACTCGCCGCCTCAGTGTTTTTCATAGATCAGCGGTTCATTTAAAAACCGGGAGGCCATCGTTCAATCCCGCCAGACCTGTCGCAACCGTGCCAGCGCCGACTCTATCGCTGGCTCTGGCACCGCCGCAAAACCCAATACCAGACCGGCGCGCTGATCGACTGGTGTCCTGGAGTCCGGTAGCCAATAGTTGCTCAAGCCATTGATCTCCACACCCACACTTTCCGCTTGTTCGATCAGTCGCCGTTCGCGGGCCAGGCTGTCCACCGAAACCGTCATGTGCAGCCCGGCGGAGACGGTGGGCAGGCTACCCACTCCGGTCATCCCCGCCGGCCAGCCGCCCAGCAAACAATTGCGACGGCTGAGGGCGGCACGCCGCATCCGGCGAATGTGCCGCTGGAAATGCCCGGCGGCCATGAACTCGGCCATCACCGCTTGAGTGCTCACTTCGGAATGCCGCACATCCACCGCCCGACGCTGCGCGAATGCGTCCACCAGGCCCGGCGGCAGCACCAGATAACCCAGGCGCAGCGCCGGAAAAGCGACCTTGCCGAAGGTGCCGACATACAGCACCCGCCCATGGCGATCGAGTGCCGCCAGCGGCGCCAGTGGCGCGCCGCTGTAACGGTACTCGCCATCGTAGTCGTCCTCGATGATCCAGCCCTGGTTGCCCTCGGCCCAGGCGAGCAGTTCCAGACGCCGGGCCAGACTCATGACCACACCGGTCGGGTATTGATGGGAAGGCGTAACGTAAGCCAGCCGGCAATCGCTCAACTGCGCCAAGGCGCTGCAGTCGATCCCCTCCTCATCCACCGGCACACCGTGCAACCGCGCACCGGCTACCGCGAAGGCATGGCCGGCAGCGCGATAACCCGGATTTTCAATCCCCACCCCATCGCCAGGCTCCACCAGCAACTGTGCACAAAGGCTGATCCCCTGCTGCGCGCCACTGGTGATCACAATTTGCTCAGCGGCGCACTGCATCCCTCTCGAGCTGCGCAAGTAGGCAGCAATCAATCCGCGCAAGCGTTCATCACCTGCCGGGTCGCCATAACACAGCTGCTGTAAATCCGGCTTACGCCAGAAAGCCGCATTCAGCTTGGCCCAAACCTCGAACGGGAACAGATCGAACGCCGGGACGCCGACCCTGAATGCGCGCGGCGGACCACCAGGCGGCACAGCCAAATGATTCTTTTCAACGCGCCCCAAAGCACTGCTGTGGATAACTTTACTGGATGGAACAACAGGTAAATCCAGCCAATTTGTGGATAAGGTTGTGGGTAACCCTGTTGAAAACCCTGTGGATACTTTTGTGGATAATTTTTTCGCCGGCAACGCCGCCTGAGGCAATTGCGCCACGTAAGTCCCGTCACCCACACGCCCCTCGATGAAGCCTTCAGCGTAAAGCTGATCGTAGGCACGAACCACGCTGTTGCGGGAAATCGATAAGGCCGTAGCCAGATCGCGACTGGCCGGCAGTCGTGTGCCGCTGGCCAATCGTCCGTCGAGTACGCGTACCCGCAGCGCTTGATAGAGCTGTCGACTCAGGCCCTGGCGGCGGTCGAGTTCGATACCCGCCGGGTTGAACGACGAGGGAAGCGGCGTATTCGACATGACAATGGACCTATGAAATTGGTCATTAATGGCTCTTACAACAGACCATTAGYCTGCCTAGGATGAAGGCATTCGCCAAGGAATTTTCCATGTATCTGCCACTTTGACGCGTTAAGGAATGAACATGAGTCAGATCGACATCCGCCAGGTCACCGCCGACGATCACGCTGCCTGGCTGCCGTTGTGGCAAGCCTACTTGCGCTTCTACAACACCGAGCTGCCCGAGGCGGTCACTCAAAGCACCTGGCAGCGCCTGCTCGACCCGAGCGAACCGACCCACGGGGCGCTGGCCTGGGTCGACGGCAAAGCGGTGGGCATGGTGCATTTCATCTATCACCGCTCGAACTGGAGCATCGAAAACTCCTGTTACCTGCAAGACTTGCTGGTGACACCCGAAACTCGTGGCACCGGCGTCGGTCGGCAACTGATCGAATTCGTCTACAGCACAGCCAAGGCCGACGGTTGCTGCAAGGTCCACTGGCTGACCCACGAAACCAACGCCACCGCGATCCAGCTCTACGAGCGCATCGCCGAACGGCCCGGTTTCATCCAGTTTCGCAAAGCCCTTTAAGGTTCAAGGAGAACACCATGTCGACTTCACTCGCAGACTGGAAAGGCGTTCCGGCGCCCTCGGTCCAACTGATCGAAGGGCGTTTCATTCGCCTGGAAAAACTCGACCCGGCGCGTCACGCCGACGGTTTGTGGAAAGCCCTGGAAGGCCCGGGCTCAGACCCGAAACTCTGGGACTATCTGCCCTACGGTCCTTTCCCGGAACGCAGTGCGTTCAATGACTGGCTGAACAACCATGCGGCCAACAGCGATCCGTATTTCTTCAGTGTGATCGACCGTGTCAGCGGCGAGGTGCAGGGCCTGCTCAGCCTGATGTCGATCGTTCCTGCCCAGGGTCGCATCGAGATCGGCCATGTGACCTTCGGCGCACCGATGCAGCGTTCGCCGAAAAGTACCGAGGCGGTTTACCTGCTGGCCAGGGAAGCCTTTGCGTTGGGCTACCGGCGCCTGGAGTGGAAGTGCAACAACGGCAATGCCCGCTCCAAGTACGCGGCGGAGCGGTTGGGGTTCAGTTTTGAGGGGGTGTTCCGCCAGCACATGGTGGTCAAGGGTCAGAACCGCGACACAGCGTGGTATTCGATTCTGGACTCGGAATGGCCGACGATTCAGGCGGGGTTCGAGCGGTGGTTGAGCGATGAAAACCAGACGGAATCGGGGCAGGTGAAAACGTTGACGGAGTGCCGCGGGTAAGCTTCGGCGCCCGGACGACACCTTCGCGGGCAAGTCGGATCGCGGCACGGTGATCCGACTTGCCCGCGAATGGCATCACGCTAATGTCTGGGCAAGTACCGCAATATGCTCCGGCCCGATCCCACAGCACCCGCCCAAATGGCTGGCTCCCCTCTTCTGCCAGTCAGCCGCCCACATCAGGTAACCCGGCGGGTCGAGATCGTCGCGTAGCGGATCCAGACCGTCGTTGGCCGTGGCCTCTTTCGGCTGCGGCGGGAAGGCGTTGGCGTATGCGCCAATGTGAATCTTCACCCCCAGGCGCTCGAAGGTTTCCCGCGCCGCATCAATCGCCGCCCCGATCACTTCCGGCTGGCTGCAGTTGAACAGCAAAGTCTCGACACCCAACTCAGCCGCCACCACAGCGGCCTCAGCCACCGGTTCACCGGAGCGCAAACGCGGCACTTCGTCGGTGTCTTCATCTTTCAAGGTAAACGACAGCCAGAACGGTTTGCCGTCCTTCGGCAGACCGGCATGGATCGCCCGTGCTTCGACGATCGAACTCTGGGTTTCGGCCAGCCACAGGTCGACATGAGGCGCCAGACCATTGACCAGAGGGCTCAGCAGTTCAGTCACCCGAGCAGCGTCGAACAAGTCCGGGCGGTAGGAGCCGAATAACGGCGGCAATGAGCCGGCCACACGAATCGCTTGGCCCGAGGCATCGACTGCACGCCGAGCCAGCTCACCGGCCAACGCCGCAAGGGCCTGGCCTTCAGCCGCGAAACGCTCCTCGCCAATGTGGAACGGCACCACCGCGTAACTGTTGCTGGTGATCACGTTGGCACCGCTTTCAATATAAGCCGCGTGCACCGCCTCCACCGCCTGCGGCGCTTCGCTCAAGGCCAGCGCCGACCACTCGGGCTGCCTGAACGGCGCCCCTCGGCGCTGCAGCTCCCGACCCATGCCACCATCCAGAATTACCGTCCCTGCGCCCATATGCTTTTCACTCATAAGCTTATGAAAATAACTCACTATCAGAGTCGTTCTTATAACTATTTAATACGCACCACTCGGTTAATAACAACCTCTTTTTTTTCAGGGATCAACTGTGAAATTTCAACCGCTGCTGGCCCTGGGCCTGACGATTCTGGCTGCCTCCACCCAAGCCTTTGCCGGCGCCACTCTGGATCGCATCGAGCAAAAGAAAGAACTGGTCGGCGTGTTGATGGAAAGCTATCCACCCTTCTCGTTCCTCAACGATCAAAACCAGCTCGACGGTTTCGACGTCGACGTGGCCAAGGCCGTGGCGGACAAACTGGGCGTCAAGCTGCGTCTGGAAACGCCGTCCTGGGATGTGATTGCCGCCGGCCGCTGGAGCGGGCGTTACGACATCTGCATCTGCTCCATGACCCCGAGCAAGGCCCGCGCCGAAGTCTTCGACTTCCCGGTCGAGTACTACGCCTCCCCTGCCGTGATCGTGGTCAATGCCAAGGACGATAGCATTCACAGCGCCAAGGACCTGAGCGGCAAGAAAGTCGGTCTCACCAGCGCCTCCAGCTATGAAAGCTACCTGAACAAAAACCTGGTGATCGAAGGCGCCGAAGACACCCAATTGCAGTACCCGTTCGAGAACGTGCAGATCGCCCCGTATGACACCGACAACGTCGCGTTCCAGGATCTGGGCCTGGGCGCTGGCGTGCGTCTGGACGCGATCCTCACCAACCTCGTCACCGCGCAACCGCGCCTGAACGAAGACAAGCGCTTCAAGCTCGCCGGCCAGCCGCTGTACTCGGAGCCGAACTCGGTGGCCATCGAAAAAGGTGACGCGCAGTGGGACGCCAAAGTGCGTGATGTGTTCGCTCAGTTGAAACAGGACGGCACCTTGAGCAAGCTGTCGCAAAAATGGATCGGCGCCGACATCAGCAAATGACTTCCTTCCCCAAACCTCCTCAGCCGCCGCAACCGGTGGCTGAGTCATTACTGCAACGGGTCTTCGGCTTCCGTACCCGGCTGTACCTGACCTGGTCGGCGATGTTCGGCTTGTTCGCCAGTTTCTTCCTGAGCTTCGACCTGAAGTTCTCGATCATCCTCGACAAACTGCCGAACCTGATCGGCCTGCACCTGGCGCCCAACGGCTTTCTGCAAGGCGCGGCACTGACGCTGTTCTTGTGCCTGTGCTCGATTGTGGCTTCGTCGCTGCTGGGCTTCATCACGGCCCTCGCTCGACTGTCGAAAAGCGCCGTGGCGTTCGGCATCGCAAGCTTCTATGCCTCGTTCTTTCGCGGCACGCCGCTGCTGATCCAGATATTGCTGATCTACCTCGGCTTGCCGCAATTGGGCGTCGTGCCGGGCGCCATCACCGCCGGCATCATCGCCCTGTCGCTGAACTATGGCGCCTACCTGAGCGAAATCTTCCGCGCCGGCATCCTCGGCGTTCCCCACGGCCAACGCGAAGCATCGCTGGCCCTGGGCATGCGCGAAACCGTGATTTTCTGGCGCGTCACCCTGCCCCAGGCCATGCGCGCCATCATCCCGCCCACCACCAACCAGTTCATCTCCATGCTCAAGGACTCGTCGCTGATCTCGGTGATGGGGGTTTGGGAAGTGATGTTCCTGGCGCAATCGTATGGACGTTCGAGCTATCGCTATATCGAAATGCTGACGACGGCGGCGATTATTTATTGGCTGATGTCGATTGGACTGGAGCTGATTCAGGCGCGGATGGAACGGCATTACGGGAAGGCGTACGTGAGCCGGTAGGAGCCGTCGAGAGCTGCGCTTTTTTTGATCCGCGACAGATGCATTTTTGCTGGAGCGCCAGCCCCCTTGTCCTGATTCACTGTAAGAAAAAGCGCCCAGTTCAAATGGGCAAAAAACAGCCGCCCTCAAGCGGCTGGCTATTTTCTACACAACCTGCTGACACCCCCCGCAGGCCCGCCGGAAGCAGCTGACATCGGCACCTATAGCCTCACTTTTAGAGTTTGGCCTCCCATCAAAAGAGGCCGTACTCGATGCCCGTTCAACACAAATACCGACCACAACACCTGGCGCTGGCCATTGCGCTTGCGCTGGGTTGCGCCGAATTTTCAAGCGCCCAACAACTACCCGCGCAAGCTGAGGCGACGAATATCGCTGAGGTAACCGGGCAGCTTGATACTGAGCCGCACCCGCTTACCCGGCTTCTAGCCTTTATCGAGGCGGACACCACCTTTCAAACGGTGATTGATGCGCCGCAGCCCGCTCGGCGAGGTACTTCCCTGAGACCGGAAAATAGAGATGACCTCATCATCGTCAAAAATGGTGGAAGCTTCGAAGGTCGGGTCGATGGCGGCAAAGGAACCAACGTCATACAGCTTGATGCAACTGACGGTGGCCGATTGGGGAATACCCGCAACTTCAACGGCCTGTATGTTTCGCAGGGATCCTGGACGCTGACCAGTACCGGAGATTTCAACAAGGGTGTGGTGGTGCTCGATGACGGCATCCTGACCAATGACGGGAAAATCGAAGGTGGGGCGATTACGGTCGGAAAGCTCTTCAACAATGGCGACATCAAAGGTCATGTAACAGTCGCGCACGGCGGTACTTTTGCAGGTGCAGGCACCGTCGGTGGCCTGGATGTCTCCGGCCGCGTCAACGTCGATGGATTGCATGGCGCCCCAAGGGTCAAAGGCAATTTGAACCTGTCCAACTCAGCCATCCTGGCCTATGAGGTCAACCCCGACGGCCGTCACGAAACGATCAAAGTCGACGGCACCGCCAGCCTCGGCAATGCCACCCTGAAAATCGTCGCAGTATCGGGTGACTATCCGCAAACCACCCAGTACACCATTATCGAGGCCGACAAGGTCGATGGGCATTTCGGCAATATTGAAAACAATCTTGCATTCATGACGGCCACCCCGGACTACAGCGACGAAAAGGCCGTCCGCCTGACCTACGCTCGCAACGAAGTGCCTTTCGAGAGTCTCGCAACCAACAAAAACGGTCGGGAACTCGCCCGCAGTATTGAAGAACCCAAAGCCAGTCCGACGGCGCAGACACCTCCCAATACCGCGAACGCCGCTGTCACGGCCCTGCTTGCCTCCACCACCGAAACAGCCTCCCAGGCCATCGACCAGCTGGACGGCGGCAACAACGCCAACCTTGCGAAAGCGACCCTGAACAGTGACAGCCCAATCAGCGCGACCATGCTCTCGGCCATGCGTCAGCTGCACAGCACCAGTAGCTACAGCAATTCCACCAGGCGCAATGCGCCACGCCTGGCCGCCGGCAGCGAAGACAATGGCCGAGTCTGGCTTCAAGCATTGGGTCACGGTGGAACGCTGGATCGCGACTACGACGCTCTGAAACACACAACCCACGGTCTGGTACTGGGAGCTGATTGGGGCATCGATGAAGAATGGCGCATCGGGGTGATGAGCGGAAAATCCGAAACGCGCCTGGACAGCCGCGGACTCGACGGCGATCTCGACAGCTGGCATTTGGGAGCTTATGCCCTGCGTCAAAACGGACCAATGTCCCTGCGCCTGGGTGCGACCTACAGCAGTCACGATGGCAGCACTAAACGCCGGGTTGCCTTCAAAGGTTTCAGCGACCGCCCCGAAGGCCGTTACGATGCCAACACCCAGCAGGCCTTTGCGGAATTGGGTTACAACCTGGGGCGGACGAACGTCAGCATCGAACCGTTTGCCAGCCTGGGCTACCAGCGCTATCAACGCGACACTTACACGGAAAAAGGTGGCGCTGCGGCTCTGAAGGTACACGGTCAAACGCAGAACAATTTGAACAGCACGTTCGGCCTGCGGCTGGCGAAGCTCAACACTCTGGATAACGGCATGCAGCTGACGCCACGGTTCAGTGCCGGCTGGAAACATACTTACGGGGACGTCTACAGCGATACCCGCCAACGATTGGTAACGGGCGGAAAAAACTTCACCGTTTCCGGTGCGCCGCTGGATCGTGACAGCCTGCTGGTCGATACAGGGCTGGACCTTGGATTGTCAGCAAGACACACCCTGGGCATCGGACTCACTGGCGAGATCGGCACCGACAGCCGTAACCACGGCGTGACGGGTCAGTGGCGAATGAGTTTCTAACAGCCACAAACCCAGTGCGAAAAAAAAAGGGGAGCACATGCCCCCCCGAGGTTTAAAGCGGTATATCGAGGCTGTTAACTCAGCCTTCGATCTCGATCAGGATCTCGCCCGGGTTCACCCGGTCGCCCTTGGCCACGTGGATGGCGGTGACTTTGCCGGTGATGGCCGACTGGACTTCGGTTTCCATCTTCATCGCCTCGGTGATCAGCACGGCTTGGCCGGCTTTCACGGTGTCGCCTTCCTTGACCAGAACGTCGACGATGTTGCCCGGCATGGTGGTGCTGACGTGGCCCGGTGCAGTGGCTTGCTTGCGCTTGCTGCTGCCGCCGCTGACGAACTCGTTGAGCGGTTCGAACACCACTTCTTCCGGCATGCCGTCGATGGACAGGTAGAAGTGGCGTTTGCCTTCAGCCTTGACGCCCACACCAGTGATGTCGACGCGATAGGTTTCGCCGTGAACGTCGATGACGAACTCGGTCGGCACGCCTTCACCACCGGCCGAAGCCACACCGCCTGCTTCCGGAATCGGCAGCAGCACTTCCGGTGTCAGGGTGCCGGCTGCGCGTTCTTCGAGGAACTTGCGGCCGATGTCCGGGAACATGGCGTAGGTCAGCACGTCTTCTTCAGACTTGGCCACGGCGCCTATTTCGGCACGCAGCTTGGTCATCTCCGGCTTGAGCAGATCGGCCGGACGCACGTCGATCACCTCTTCGCTGCCGATGGCCTGACGACGCAGCTTTTCGTTCACAGTGCCCGGCGCCTTGCCGTAGCCGCCTTGCAGGTAAAGCTTCACTTCGTTGGTGATGGTCTTGTAGCGCTCGCCGGCCAGCACGTTGAAGAACGCCTGGGTGCCGACGATTTGCGAGGTCGGGGTCACCAGCGGCGGGAAGCCGAGGTCTTCGCGAACGCGCGGGATTTCAGCCAGCACTTCGCTCATGCGATTCAGGGCGCCCTGCTCTTTCAACTGGTTGGCCAGGTTGGAAATCATCCCGCCCGGAACCTGGTTGACCTGCACGCGAGTGTCGACGGCAGTGAACGCGCTTTCGAACTGGTGGTACTTCTTGCGCACGGCGTAAAAGTACAGGCCGATCTCTTGCAGCAGCTCCAGGTTCAGGCCGGTGTCGAACTCGCTGCCTTTAAGGGCGGCGACCATCGATTCGGTGCCCGGGTGGCTGGTGCCCCAGGCGAAGCTGGAGATCGCGGTGTCGATATGGTCGGCGCCGTTTTCGATGGCCTTGAGTTGGCACATCGCAGCCAGGCCGGCGGTGTCGTGGGAGTGGATGAACACCGGCAGCGATTGCTCGGCCTTCAGTGCCTTGACCAGTTCACCCGTGGCGTACGGGGTCAGCAGACCGGCCATGTCCTTGATCGCCACCGAGTCGCAACCCATGGCTTCCATTTGCTTGGCTTGCGCCACGAAAGCCTCGATGGTGTGCACCGGGCTGGTGGTGTAGGCGATGGTGCCCTGGGCGTGTTTGCCGGCAGCTTTCACCGCTTCGATGGCCACGCGCAGGTTACGCACGTCGTTCATGGCGTCGAAGATACGGAACACGTCGATGCCGTTGACCGCGGCCTTGGCGACGAAGGCTTTGACCACGTCGTCGCTGTAATGGCGGTAGCCCAGCAGGTTCTGGCCACGCAGGAGCATTTGCAGGCGCGTGTTAGGCAACGCGGCGCGCAGTTGGCGCAGACGCTCCCACGGGTCTTCTTTCAGGAAGCGTACGCAGGCGTCGAAGGTCGCACCGCCCCAGACTTCCAGCGACCAGTAACCGACTTTGTCGAGTTTGTCGCAGATCGGCAGCATGTCTTCGGTGCGCATGCGGGTGGCGAGCAGCGATTGATGGGCGTCGCGCAGGATTGTGTCGGTAACGTGGATTTGTTTGCTCATTGTTCTATTCCTCACAGGCCTGCGTGGGCGGCGATGGCGGCGGCGATGGCCAGGGCCAGCTCTTCGGGTTTGCGCTTGATCGAGTAGTTGGTCAGTTCAGGGTGGCTTTCAACGAAGCTGGTGTTGAACTGGCCGCTACGGAATTCCGGGTTACGCAGGATTTCCTGGTAGTACGCGGCGGTGGTCTTGACCCCTTGCAGACGCATGTCGTCGAGGGCCCGCAGGCCACGGTCCATCGCCTCTTCCCAGGTCAGCRCCCAGACCACCAGTTTCAGGCACATCGAATCGTAGAACGGCGGAATGGTGTAGCCGGTATAGATCGCTGTGTCGGTGCGCACGCCGGGACCGCCGGGCGCGTAGTAACGGGTGATCTTGCCGAAACTCGGGAGGAAGTTGTTTTTCGGGTCTTCGGCGTTGATCCGGAACTGCAGCGCGAAACCACGGTGCAGGATGTCTTCCTGTTTCACCGAGAGCGGCAAACCGGATGCGATGCGGATCTGCTCGCGAACGATGTCGATGCCGGTGATTTCTTCAGTGATGGTGTGTTCCACCTGCACCCGGGTGTTCATCTCCATGAAGTACACCTCGCCCTCGGCGAGCAGGAACTCCACGGTACCGGCGTTCTCGTAACCCACGGCCTTGGCTGCACGAACCGACAGGTCGCCGATGTAGGCGCGCTGTTCCGGAGTCAGTTGCGGGCTCGGAGCGATCTCGATCAGCTTCTGGTTGCGACGCTGGATCGAGCAGTCACGCTCGAACAGGTGCACCACGTTGCCGAAGCTGTCGCCGAGGATCTGCGCTTCGATATGTTTCGGGTTTACGATGCATTTTTCCAGGAACACTTCCGCCGAACCGAAAGCCTTGGTGGCTTCGGAAATCACTCGCGGAAAGGCTTGTTCGAGTTCTTCGCGACTGTTGCAACGACGAATGCCGCGTCCGCCACCACCGGAGGTAGCCTTGAGCATCACCGGGTAACCGATGCGGTCGCCTTCGGTCAGGGCCTCTTCGATGCCCGACACGTTGCCTTCGGTGCCCGGTGTGACCGGCACGCCGGCCTTGATCATGCTGCGGCGCGCTTCGGTCTTGTCGCCCATGCGGCGAATGACTTCCGCCGACGGGCCGATGAATTTGATTCCGCGTTCGGCGCAGATGTCCGCCAGCTCGGCATTTTCCGAAAGAAAGCCGTAGCCGGGGTGCAACGCATCGCAACCGGTTTCCACCGCCAGGTTCACCAGCTTGCGCGGGTTCAGGTAGCCGGCCAATGGCTCGGCACCGATGCTGTGGGCCTCGTCCGCACGCTTCACATGCAAAGCATGACGGTCGGCGTCGGAATAGATCGCGACCGAGCGAATGCCCATTTCGGCGCAGGCGCGCACGATTCGTACGGCAATCTCACCACGGTTGGCAATCAGGATCTTTTTTATCACTTGGAGGTTCCCTTGAGCCGGTGGCACCCACGACCCGATTAGACAGGTCGACGCGTGACCAAATGTTTCAATTCAGTCGCAGCTCCACACTAGCTGTCGCAAGGGATTAACAAAAATGAATAATAATTGGGTCAGACATAAGCAAAGACTTATAGTTGAGTCATCGACCTTCGCTCAGGATTTATAGAAAATGCGTAAGTCATTGATGCGTATGACATTGCGTCAATTGCAGATCTTCAATGAGGTGTGCGATTTAAGGTCCTACAGCCGCGCTGCCGACGAAATGTCTCTCACACAACCTGCCGTGAGCCTACAGATTCGTCAACTTGAAGAGCTGATCGGTCAGCCCTTGTTCGATTATGTCGGCAAAAAACTCTACATGACCGAGGCGGCCGAAGCGCTGCAGCGCGCCAGCCGGGACATTTTCGGGCGCCTGGAAAACCTCGATATGCAGCTGTCGGACATGCAAGGCTCATTGCAAGGTCAGCTGAAACTGGCGGTGGAGTCCAGCGCCAAGTATTTCGTGCCGCATCTGTTTGCCGCGTTCAAGCGCCAGCACCCGGAAGTGAACCTGCACCTGACGGTGGTCAACCGTGGCCAGGTCATCCGGCGCCTGTCGGATAACCGTGATGATCTGGTGATCATGTCGATGGTCCCCCAGGACATGGGGCTGGAATTCCTGCCGTTCCTCAACAACCCGATTGTAGCCGTGGCGCCACCGGATCATCCGCTGTGCCACATGGGTCCATTGCGCTTGCAGGATCTGGAACCCTACACGCTGCTGCTGCGCGAACCCGGTTCCGGCACGCGACTGGCCTGCGAGGAGTATTTCAAAGAGAAGCGCGTGCACTTCACCCAGACCCAGGAGGTCGCCTCGGCGGAAGCTCAGCGTGAATGCGTGCTGGCGGGTCTGGGCCTGGCGCTGCTGACGCGCCACGCCCTGAACCTTGAGTTGGCGACCGGTGGCCTGATCGAGCTGCCGGTCGAAGAGCTGCCGCTGCTGCGTAGCTGGTGCCTGGTGCAGGCCAAGGCCAAACGGCTATCGCCGGTGGCCCACGCATTCCTTGCGTTTATCCGCAGCGAACGAGCGCAAATCAGCGCACTGGTTGAGCGTTTCGACGGGAAGTTACCGGTGCTGCCTGCCAGTAGTTGAGTTCGAGGTCGTCGGGAAATTCGCCGATTTCGGCCAGAAGCTGGCGGCGTTCGCAGCGATCTTCGATGGCGCGGCGAAATTCCATGCGGCGCTGGTCTTCTTGCTGACGACGGGTTTTGACGGCGCTGTTGCGTTCTTCGTAGGGCTGGGCCATTTCGAGTCTCCCAAGGCGAGTACGGGAGTTTCAAGATAGGCGCGAGGGATGACGGTTTGGCGGCGGGAGGGTTACAGAACGATGAAACTCACTGGCTGACCGCGAACCTGTGGCGAGGGAGCTTGCTCCCGCTGGGTCGCAAAGCAGCCCTAAGATTTTGCGACTGCTGCGCAGCCGAGCGGGAGCAAGCTCCCTCGCCACAATTCCAGCCAGAATCAATCGTCCAGCGCTTTTACTGACTTTGGCGACAACCGCAAGCTGCGAAGGCTGCGCTTGACGCTTTTCAAGTGATTGACCAGGCTCGGCCCACGGGCCATGGCCACGCCCATCGCCAACACATCGATCACTACCAGGTGGGCGATGCGCGACGTCAGCGGCGTGTAGATTTCAGTGTCTTCGTGCACGTCGATCGCCAGGTTAACGGTCGACAGCTCGGCCAACGGTGTCTGGCTCGGGCACAGGGTGATCAGCGTGGCGCCGCTTTCGCGCACCAGGTTGGCGGTGATCAACAGGTCCTTTGAGCGACCGGACTGGGAAATGCAGATCGCCACGTCGGTCGGCTTCAAGGTCACCGCCGACATCGCCTGCATGTGCGGGTCGGAATACGCCGCCGCAGTCAGCAACAAACGGAAGAACTTGTGCTGGGCATCCGCCGCCACCGCACCCGACGCACCGAAGCCGTAGAACTCGACACGCTGGGCCTGGGACATCGCGGTCACGGCCTTCTGCAACGCTACCGGGTCAAGTTTCTCGCGAACTTCCATCAGGGTATGCAGGGTGGTGTCGAAGATTTTCAGGCTGTAGTCGGCAACCGAATCGTCTTCATGGATCGCGAATTGCCCGAAGCTCGCGCCGGCCGCCAGGCTCTGCGCCAGCTTCAGTTTCAAATCCTGGAACCCGGAGCAACCGATGGCGCGGCAAAACCGCACGATGGTCGGCTCGCTGATGCCTACGCTGTGGGCCAGGTCGGCCATGGAACTGTGCATCACCGCCGCAGGATCAAGCAGCACGTGGTCGGCGACCTTGAGCTCCGACTTGCGTAACAGGTGGCGTGACTGGGCGATGTGTTGCAGCAGATTCAAGGGGCTGGACTCTTTGTCATTGGCAGGTGCCGGGGATGTAGCACGCTTGTAGTTATACTACATGAATCGGCTTTTTGCCTGCTCAATGCATAACTCAATGTCCCCATATCACGCGACATATGCTCCATGTAGCACCTACGAGGTTTTTTCGTCCGCGCGCAACAGCTCAGCCAGGTCTGCAGCCTCAACCGGACGGCTGATCCAATAACCCTGCACTTCATCGCAATGCTCGACCTTCAGAAACTCCAGCTGCTCCGGCCGTTCGACGCCTTCGGCCACCACTTTCAACGACAGGCCGTGGGCCATGGCAATGATCGCCCGGGTAATCGCCGCATCTTCACTGCTCTCCCCCAGCCCACGGATAAATGCCTGATCGATCTTCACGTAATCCACAGGAATACGTTTGAGGTAGCTCAGAGACGAATACCCGGTACCAAAATCGTCGATCGCCAGCTTCACCCCCAGATCGCGCAATTGCTGGAAGGTCGCGATGATGTGCTCGACGCTGTCCAGCAACTGGCTTTCGGTAAGTTCCAGCTCCAGATAGTGCGGCGCCAGACCGGTTTCCTCCAGCACCTGGCGCACCAGGCTGACCAGTTTCCCCTGACGCAGCTGATGCACCGACAGATTGACCGACACCCGAATCGGCTCAAGCCCCTGACGTTGCCATTCGCAGGCTTGCCAGCAGGCCTGACGCAAGACGAACTCGCCGATAGCGTTGATCAGGCCGGTTTCCTCGGCCAGACCGATGAAATCCCCCGGCGGTACCTGGCCAAGGGTCGGGTGATTCCAGCGCACCAGCGCTTCGGCGGCATTCAACCGGCCGGTGGCGAGGCAGAGTTTCGGTTGATAAAACACCTTCAACTGCTTTTCTTCGATGGCTTTGCGCAATTGGTTCTCAAGCTGCAAACGCTCGAGCGTGCTGGCCTGCAGGCTGTCGGTGTAGAACTGGAAGTTGTTGCCGCCCAAGTGTTTGGCATGCTGCATGGCCATGTTCGACTGGCTGACCAGCGCGGAAATCTCCCGTGCGGTGTCCGGCAACAGGCTGATGCCCATGGACGCGCTCATCACCAGTTCATGCCCCTCGACAGTGATCGGCAAACGCAGCTTGGTCGACAATCGGGTCGCCACGCGCGCCAGGCTCGACAGGTTGCCGTAGGCGTCGAACAGCACCGCAAATTCATCGCCGGACAACCGGGCGATGGTGTCCGCTTCCGGCAACGCATTGACCAACCGCCGGGCCATTTTCTGTAACAGCTGATCGGCGATTTCGTGGCCGAGGCTGTCGTTGAGCAACTTGAAGCGATCCAGATTGATGTGCAGCAGCGCCAGGCTGCGCCGACCGCCCTGACGCACCCGCTGATGAGCCTCGCTTAGTCGTTCACGGAATAACGAACGGTTGGCCAGCCCCGTGAGCTCGTCGTAATGGGTGAGGTAGCGCATACGCTCTTCGGATTCACGCCGAGCGGACAGATCAGCGAAGAAGCCGACGATATGACTGACATTTCCCCGCAAATCGCGTACGGCATTCAGTTGCAGCCACTGCGGATACAACTCGCCATTCTTGCGGGTCTCGACCAACTCGCCCTGCCAACTACCGTGCTGCTCCAGCGCCTGACGAATCGCCGCGTAATGCCGACAGGCGTCGCGGCTGCAGGGCAAATCGACCACGTTGCGCCCGAGCATGTCATCGATTTCATAGCCAGTTACCCGACTGAAAGCCTGATTGACCGCGATCAGTGCGTAATTCGGGTCGAAAATCACGATGCCTTCGCTGGCCGCCTCGAACACCGTCGCCGCCAGTTGGCGCTGTTCTTCCAGGTGCTTGCTGGCACTGATATCGCGGCGGGTGCCGACCATGCGGATCACCCGGCCATTTTCACTACGCTCGACCGCTCGACCACGGTCCTCGATCCAGACCCAATGGCCATCGCCATGCCGAACGCGGTACTCGATCTGATAATCCTCGGTGCGGCCCTTCAAATGCTCGACCAGCGCCCGCTTCAGCGCTGGCAAGTCGTCGGGATGCAGCCTCGGCTTGAGGTGGCGGAGCATTGCCGTCACGTATTCCGGCTCCAGCCCGAACAACTCCTGGAGCTGAGTGTGATGAACTTCGTCGGTCTGCAGGTTCCAGTCCCACAAACCGAGCTCACTCGCTTTCAACGCCAGCGCCAGCCGCGCTTCGCTCTTGCTCAAGGCCTGGTTGGCCGCATCCAGCTCCAGACTGCGTTGGGCAACCCGGTTTTCAAGGTCGACCTGGGTTTCGCGCAATTCTTCTTCGGCGCGACGACGCTGGTCGATTTCCTTGGCCAGTTCGTGATTGAGTTGCTCGCTGCGACTTTGCGCTTGCTGCAAGTGTTCGATCAGCGCCTGATTTTGAAAACGCCGCAACAAACCCTGATCGATCAACCGATTGACCTGCCAGGCGACCACGCTCAACGAGCCCAGAAGAATCAGCCCGAACCAGCCCCAGCCCTGCTCCTGTTCATCGCCGCCCCAGAACAGATAACCGATGGCGGGCAACAGACAGGGCAAGGTAAAGGATAGAAATGCTGGCAGGCTGACCGCATAAGCGACGCTGGCCGAAAGGGCTGCGGCGCCGATCAGACCGAATACCCAGGCTTGCTGGATGAAATTGTCAGCGGGCACCAGCGCGATGCCGGCACCGGCCAGGGTCAGGCCGGTCATCGCCGAACCGAGCAGAAACATGCGACGCCAGATCGGATGGGCCTGACGGTTGGGAATCGCCGAATCGAAGGCCGCGACTTGAATCACCCGCAACGCCACCAGCGACAATAACCAGACCAGCCAGACACTGACCACGAAGTAGCGTTGCGGGCTCCAGAGCAACCCGGCGCAGACCAGACCGTTGATCAACATGAAAAGCGTCGGCAAGAGCGAGCCCTGGTACAGCAGACGCGTGCGTTCGACCGCCATCTCCATGGCGTACTGTTTGCGGATAGCCCGAGGCTCCACGGAGGGGCCCGACAGGTCGGAGCTGAGGGTCATAGGCGATGTTCTTGTTCTTATAGTTGAGCATGCGAGCCCGAATTGTGGACGGAGCATACACAAGCAAATGCCCGGACCAAACTGCCTCAGGTCATAAAATAGACAAAAGTTTTAGTCGCCCGCATCCGGGGTAAAAGCCGCCAGGCGAGCCCCGCCCCTGCTTGCAGCCAGTGACCGACCGGTCGTCATCGGTGCTTCTTTCATCGGCTAATGCAAAGCTCGGTTTGCCCGGTGTGACGTCGCACCCTAGAATGCCCCGATGCGCGATGATCTCTCCCTTCTGCTGAACTCCCTCAACGATGCCCAACGCCAGGCCGTAGCTGCCTCCGTGGGTCGTCAGTTGGTCCTGGCCGGTGCTGGCTCCGGTAAAACCCGAGTGCTGGTGCACCGTATCGCCTGGTTGATCCAGGTCGAAAACGCCTCGCCCCACTCCATTCTGTCGGTGACCTTCACCAACAAGGCCGCTGCCGAGATGCGTCATCGCATCGAGCAGCTGATGGGTATCAACCCGGCCGGCATGTGGGTCGGCACCTTCCACGGCCTGGCGCACCGCTTATTGCGGGCGCACTGGCAAGAGGCGGGCCTGAGCCAGACCTTCCAGATTCTCGACAGCGACGACCAGCAACGGCTGGTCAAGCGGGTGATCCGCGAGTTGGGCCTGGACGAGCAACGCTGGCCGGCCCGGCAGGCCCAGTGGTTCATCAACGGGCAGAAAGACGAAGGTCTGCGTCCACAACATATTCAAGCCAGCGGCGATCTGTTCCTGGCGACCATGCGCAGCATTTATGAAGCCTACGAGGCTGCGTGCCTGCGTGCCGGCGTCATCGACTTCTCCGAACTGCTGCTGCGCGCCCTCGATCTGTGGCGCGACCACCCGGGGCTGCTCGCCCATTATCAGAAGCGCTTCCGGCACATTCTGGTGGACGAGTTCCAGGACACCAACGCCGTGCAGTACGCCTGGCTGCGTCTGCTGGCCAAGGGTGGCGACAGCCTGATGGTGGTCGGCGACGACGATCAGTCGATCTATGGCTGGCGCGGCGCGAAAATCGAGAACATCTATCAGTATTCCGACGACTTCCCGGATGCCGAGATCATTCGTCTGGAGCAGAACTACCGCTCCACCGCCGGAATCCTCAAGGCCGCCAACGCCCTGATCGCCAACAATACCGGGCGCATGGGCAAAGAGCTGTGGACCGATGGTGGCGAAGGCGAAGCGATCAATCTGTACGCCGCGTTCAACGAACACGATGAAGCACGCTACGTGGTTGAAACCATTGAAAGCGCGCTGAAAACCGGCTTGGCTCGCAGTGATATCGCGATTCTGTACCGCTCCAACGCCCAATCGCGCGTTTTGGAAGAAGCCTTGCTGCGCGAGCGCATCCCGTACCGCATTTATGGTGGTCAGCGCTTCTTCGAACGGGCAGAAATCAAGAACGCCATGGCGTATCTGCGTTTGTTGGAAGGTCGTGGCAACGACGCGGCCCTTGAGCGGGTGATCAACGTTCCGGCCCGTGGCATCGGCGAAAAAACCGTCGAAGCGATTCGCGATCATGCGCGCCACAGCGACGTGTCGATGTGGGAAGCCATGCGTCAGCTGGTGGCCAACAAGGGCCTGACCGGGCGCGCTGCCGGTGCACTTGGGGCGTTTATGGAGCTGATCGAGAACCTCGCCGCCAAGTGCATGGAAATGCCGTTGCACCTGATGACCCAGACCGTCATCGAGCAGTCGGGGCTGATCGCCTACCACCAGGCGGAAAAAGGCGAGAAAGGCCAGGCCCGGGTAGAAAACCTTGAGGAACTGGTCAGCGCCGCGCGCAACTTCGAAAACCCGGAAGAGGACGAAGAGCAATCGCCACTGGCGGCATTCCTCGGCCACGCCTCGCTGGAGGCCGGGGACACCCAGGCCGACGAGCACGAAGACAGCATTCAGTTGATGACCCTGCACAGCGCCAAGGGCCTGGAATTCCCTTACGTGTTCCTGGTGGGCATGGAAGAAGGCCTGTTTCCGCACAAAATGAGCCTGGAAGAACCCGGTCGCCTTGAAGAAGAGCGTCGTCTGGCCTATGTCGGTATCACCCGGGCGATGCAGAACCTGGTGCTGACGTATGCTGAAACCCGACGCTTGTACGGCAGCGAGACCTACAACAAGGTGTCGCGTTTCGTACGTGAAGTGCCGAAAGGCCTGATCCAGGAAGTGCGACTGTCCAACAGTGTCAGCCGTCCGTTCGGCGGAGGCCAGCAGCAGAGTTCCAGCAGCCTGTTCGGCGGCAGCGAGATCCCGGACACCGGGTTCAGCCTCGGCCAGACTGTGCGGCATTCGGTGTTCGGCGACGGTGTGATCCTGAATTTCGAAGGCGCCGGTGCTCAAGCGCGGGTGCAGGTGAACTTCAGCGAAGGCAGCAAGTGGCTGATGCTCGGTTACGCCAAGCTGGAAGCGATCTAAAACCTGCCAGTGATTTACTGTGGGGGCGAGCCTGCTCACTCCCACAAGGTTCTGTGTTTCAGATTGATCTTATAAAAGGCGCAAAAACATGGGCTCGGGTTTCTTTTCTTCCTGGACATTCTGGGCCCTGATGTCGGCGGCGTTTGCCGCCATGACCGCGATTTTCGCCAAAATCGGCATCGAAAACGTTAACTCGGACTTCGCCACGCTGCTGCGCACGGTGGTGGTTTTGGTCAGCCTGGCCTTGATTTTGTACGCCACGGGCCAATATCAGTCATTAGGATCGATCTCGGCCAGGAGCTACCTGTTCCTGCTGCTGTCGGGACTGGCCACCGGTGCCTCGTGGATCTGCTACTTCCGCGCGCTGAAACTGGGGCCGGCCTCGTTGGTCGCTCCGGTGGACAAGCTCAGCGTGGTGCTGGTGGCGGTGCTCGGCGTAATTCTGCTGGGTGAAAAACTCGACCTGCGCCAATGGAGCGGAATCGGCCTGATTACGGCCGGTGTCGTCATGCTGGCGCTGCGGCGCTAAGCATCCTTCCTACAGAAGCTATCCACTCGTCCTACAGACTAACGCTAACAGGCCTTATTGCGCTGACTGAAGCTGAACACAACCTGTCAGGCAAAAGCCCGAAACACTCTGCCGCTAGCCAGTAACACTTCAGCTGTGCAACATGGCGCGCGTGCCATCCACAAATGGGAATTCCCTTTATGAAACGTTTTCTTAGCATCGCCATGGCGTTGTGCATCGGCCTGACGATGAGCCTGGACGCCAACGCCAAGCGCTTTGGTGGCGGCAAGAGTGTCGGCGCTGCGCCGACTCACCAGACCAGCCAAATGGCTCCTTCTTCTCCTGGCGTGGGCGGTGCAGCCGCCACTGCCGGCGCGGCCGGTGCCGCTGGCGCTGCCGCCAAGGCCGGCGGTGCTTCGCGTTGGCTCGGCCCTCTGGCCGGTATCGCGGCCGGTGGCCTGCTGGCTTCCATGTTCATGGGCGGCGGCTTCCAGGGCATGCAGTTCTTCGACATCCTGATCATGGCGGTCATCGCCTTCCTGGTCTTCCGCTTCATTGCCGCTCGTCGTCGCAAACAGCAGGAGCATATGGCTCCGGCCGGCGCGCCGATGCAACGTGAAGTGTTCGAGCAGAAGCCAGCCATGGGTTCGATCTTCGGCGGTTCGGCCGCACCTGTTGCCCGTCCGGTGATCAATGCTCCGGCCTGGTTCAACGAACAGCGCTTCGTTGAAGCCGCGCGCAACCATTTCCAGTCCCTGCAACAGCACTGGGACGCCAACGAAATGGACAAGATCGCCGAGTTCGTGACCCCGCAACTGCTGGAGTTCCTCAAGCGCGAACGTGCCGACCTGGGCGACGGCTTCCAGTCGACCTACATCGACAACCTCCAGGTACAACTGGACGGCGTTGATGACCGTGCGGACAAGACCATCGCCACCCTGACCTTCAGCGGCGTGTCGAAGACCTCGCGTTTCGACCAGGGCGAAGTGTTCAGCGAAAGCTGGAACATGGAACGTCCACAGGGCGAAAACCAGCCTTGGCTGGTCGCAGGTATCCGCCAGAACGGCTGATAACTCCGCGTTTCGCATGCTGTAATGAAAACCCGGCTCTGCCGGGGTTTTCTATTTCACGGTTGCATCTATAGCGAGCTACTGTATAAACCGCCCAAACTAAACCGCGCCATCAAGCAAGAGGATCCCGGACGTGGAAGAAATCATCGAACAACTGCGTGAAGCCAACGAACCGGTACCGGTCCCCTTGGAGTTGCCCGACGAAGATCTGCTGGTAGAAATCGAAGAACAACTGTTCATCGACATTCCCTTCGTATTCAGAGAATTTCTGCTGACCGTCAGCGATGTAGTCTACGGCAGCCTGGAGCCGGTGACCGTCACCGACCCGCAATCCCACACCTACCTGCCGGACGTTGCCGCCAACGCCTGGGACGCTGGTGTTGATCGCAGCCTGATCCCGATCTGCCAGGACGGTGACAACTACTACTGCGTCGAAGAAGACGGCACCGTGGTGTTGTGGCTGGCCGAAGAAGAGTTACTCGCCGAAGAAACCTGGGAATCGGTCTGGCACTGGGCACGGGACGTCTGGCTGGAAAGCTGATTTAACCCTGCACGACTTTTTGTAGCAGCTGGCGCAGCCTGCGTTCGGCTGCGAAGCAGTCGTAAACCCTGACACCCGGTTAACCTGAATCACCTCGTAGCCTGATTGGCGACTGCTGCGCAGTCGAACGCAGCCTTCGGCAGCTGCTACAGGGATTCGTCACGCTCAATGCTCGGCCGAATCCTTGTGGTTATCCAGGGTTTCCAGCAAGGCCACCTGCATCCGCGTATGCACGCGGATGAACCAGCGCCAGAGCAGCGCCGCTATCCCAGCCGCGACCACGACAATCAGCACCAGCAACTTGTTGGTCGGCAGAATACTGGCCGACAAGGCCGCCAGCAGCAGGAAAATCACCAGCAGCGAGAGGATCGGGATCACTTCGGCGATCACCCGACGCACTCGCTGCGTGTGGCGGCCGGCCATCTCCGACTTCACCCCCATTTCTGCCAGCAGCATCGACAGCGCCTTGAGCTTGCGATAGGCGGCGATCAGGAACGGCAGCGACAACAGCAACGCCCCACCCCAGATCAACGCTTTCTGCCAGCTCGGGTCGCTGATCCAGTCTTGCAGGTAAACGGACATGCGCTCGGCGAAGAAGGCGCCCGATAAAAAGATCGCAACCACCAGCGCCAGATTAACCCCCACCTGCAACAGAATCCGCCGAATCATCGACGCCAACAGCGCGCCCTCGCCCTGAGGCTGGATGCTGCGCAGCCATTCGCCATACATCCCCAGCACACGAGCCAGGCGCTGCGGCATCACGGCAGCAAGCTTGATCGACAGCGGATCGGCCGCGCGGATCAGATAGGGCGTCAACAACGTGGTGATCACCGAGACGGCCACAGCCACCGGATAGAGAAAGCTGCTGGTGACCTGCAGCGTCATGCCCAGCGCGGCGATGATGAAAGAGAATTCGCCAATCTGTGAAAGCCCCATCCCCACGCGCAGTGAGGTGCGTCCGTCATTGCCGGCGATAAACGCGCCAAGGCCGCAGGACAGCATCTTGCCCAGCACTACCGCCACAGTGATCACCGCAATCGGCCAGGCGTATTGCAGCAGGATCATCGGGTCGAGCATCAGGCCGATGGCGACGAAGAAGATCGCACTGAACAGGTCGCGAACCGGCTCGATCAACTGCTCGATCTTCAGCAGCTGGCGCGATTCGGCCATGATCGCACCGATCAGGAACGCGCCGAGAACCATGCTGTATTCAAGCTTGACCACCAGCAGGCAGAAGCCGAAACACAGGCCCAGCACGGTAATCAGCAACATCTCATTGCTTTCGAATTTCGCCACATAGGCCAGTAGTCGCGGCACCAGCAGAATACCGATGACCAGTGCGACAATCATGAACAGGGAAAGCTTGCCGACGGTGGAAAAGACTTCGCCGGAACTGACCGTGCCGCTGACGGCGATGCTCGACAGCAAGGCGATGATGCCGATACCGAGGATGTCCTCGACGATCAGTACGCCGAAGATCAACTGCGCAAAACGCTCGTTCTTCATCTTCAGGTCGTTGAGCGCCTTGACGATGATGGTGGTCGAGGAAATCGCCAGGATCGCGCCGAGGAACAGCGAATCCATGGTATTCCAGTCGAACCAGCGGCCGATTTCGTAGCCGATCCAGATCATCAGGACGATTTCCAGGAAAGCCGCGATAAACGCCGTGGCGCCGACCTTGAACAGCTTGCGCAGGCTGAACTCCAGCCCCAGGCAGAACATCAGGAAAATCACCCCGAGCTCGGCGAGGGTCTTGATGGTTTCTTCGTCGTGGATCAGGCCGAAGGGCGGCGTGTGCGGGCCGATAATGAAACCGGCGACGATGTAGCCGAGCACCACCGGTTGTTTGAGACGATGAAAGAGCACGGTCACCACACCCGCAATCAACATGATCACTGCCAGATCCTGAATGAAACTGATGGCATGCATGGTGTGTGGCTCCTTCGGGGGTGGGCTTTTGAAGGGTAACACCACGACTTCCGGCGCAAAGACGGTGCAATATATGGAAACAGATCGCTTCGGGCGTGACGGCGCCTCCCCGCCYGGCGTCCCGATAACTGTTGGTTTGAAAAACACCGACAAGCACCCACAGAGGTGCCCCCCAAACCCTGCCTTGAACCCGTGAGTACGTTATGGAACCCGGAAACGCCCAGCTGTCGATGACGGTATTGATGACCCCCGACATGGCCAACTTCTCTGGCAATGTCCACGGCGGCACCCTGCTCAAATACCTCGATGAAGTGGCCTACGCTTGCGCCAGCCGGTATGCCGGCCGTTACGTAGTGACCTTGTCGGTGGATCAGGTGATCTTCCGCGAGCCGATTCATGTCGGTGAGCTGGTGACCTTTCTGGCCTCGGTCAACTACACCGGTAATACCTCGATGGAAGTGGGCATCAAGGTCGTGACCGAGAACATTCGCGAGCGCTCGGTGCGCCACACCAACAGCTGCTTCTTCACCATGGTCGCGGTGGATGACCAGCGTAAACCGGCCTCCGTCCCGCCACTGCAACCGCAGAACAGCGAAGACAAGCGTCGGTACATGCAAGCCCAGCAGCGTCGGCAGATTCGTCAGGAACTGGAAAAGCGCTATCAGGAAATCAAGGGCGACGCTTAAAGCAAAAGATCGCAGCCTGGGCAGCGCCCACAGACGCGCGGGAGCTGCCGAAGGCTGCGATCTTTTCTACCGCCACACCATTACAAACTGATCGCTACCGCCTCGAACCGCACCCGGGGATGGGCGATCMGGTCCTGCGCCCGCACCAGTTCCAGTTCATAGCTGGCACACGCCTGGGTTTCCAGCAGCACTTCATGCACCGCCGCCGCGGTGAATTCGAAGGCGCTCAGCAGACTGTCACCCAGCAGCACACGCGCCAGGAACAGCCCGGAAGTCAGATCGCCAACGCCCACCGGCTGACGCGGGAACGCCAGCAACGGCCGACGCAAGTGCCAGCTGCCTTCAGTGGTCACCAGCAACATCTCGAAGCCATCCGTCAGTTTGCCGGGATAGTCCAGATGCTTGACCAACACCGCCTTCGGACCGCGCGCCAGCAGCGCCCGCGCCATGGCCAGGCAATCGAACAGTGACTGCGCCTTGCGCCCCGAGAAGCTGTTCAGCTCCAGCTGATTCGGGCACATGAAGTCGGCTAACGCCGCCGCCTCTTCCAGCAGGAAATCGCTGACTTCGGCTGGAACACTGCAGCCCTTCTCCGGATGGCCCATCACCGGATCGCAGAGGTACAAGGCTTTGGGATTGATCGATTTGATTCGCTCCACTCCCGCCAGAATCGCCCGCCCTTGGGCCGCGCTGCCGAGGTAGCCGGACAACACGGCGTCGCAGTTGCCCAGTTCGCCAATCGCCGCGATGCCCTCCACCAACTCCGGAATCTGATGCGGGGCCAGCACTTCCCCGGCCCACTGGCCATATTGCGTGTGGTTGGAGAACTGCACGGTATTGAGTGGCCAGACGTTCACCCCGACCCGCTGCATCGGGAAAACCGCGGCGCTGTTGCCAGCGTGGCCGAACACCACATGGGACTGGATGGCGAGCAGATGGGGCGTACGTTTCATGCGGTGAGTTTTCCATAAACCGATTGAAATTCGAGCCGCGCAGTATGCGACTAAACGCAGCCTGTACGACAGACCAGAGACGCAGTTAAGCTGACACTATCTTGTTGGAGCACCCTGTTGATGCTGACCCTAGGAAATATCTTCGTGCTGATGCTGCTCGCCACCGGTGGCGCATGGCTGTGGCACAACCACGGCTTGCGCGAACGCGCACTGGAGCGGGTTCAGCAGCATTGCGCCAAGCTGCGGATCGAGCTGCTGGACGGCAACGTAGCCTTGAAGAAGATCGCTTTCATTAAAGACGCCAACGGCCGTCGGCGCCTGGCCCGTGTGTATAACTTCGAATTTACCGTGACCGGCGAAACCCGCCACAACGGCACCATCACTCAGTTCGGCGCCCATAGCGCACACATCGAGCTCGCGCCCTATCCAATGCCATTCGACGACACACCGCCGGTGGTCGAAGTCGCAAAACCCAGCGCCGAGGTGATTGAATTGAGCCAGTGGCGGCAAGAACACACCAAGTGGCGTCCCTGAAGATCAAAAGATCGCAGCCTGCGATTTTTTGATCTTCAAACCGACCGGCAATCGGCCAGATCTCTTTGCAGCGACTCAACATCCTGCACTTCACTGAAAATCAGCTCGATGCGCGAATCCCGTCGCCATTCGCTGGGTTGCCAATCCAGTAACGAGTTATTCAGCGCGTTGGCCGACACCCAACCTTCGACGCTGTGGATAACCAGCTTCGCCCGCAGCCATTCAAGGCTCTCAAGCCACTTTCCGACAAGYACGGCATCGAATGTCTGACTCGGATGCCAGCGCCAGCCGACGCTCCAGCCACCCTCTTGCGCCTGACTCAAGCAAATCGGCTGCGCAGGGTCAGTCCAGATGGCCGGCATCTGTGCCAGCCCCTTGGGCACGATGAAGTTATCCACACCCGCGACAGCCTGAGCCTTGAGGCCCGGTAACTCGCTCAGCGGCAAGACAGCTTGCTGCGTCCAGTACAAAGGACGCGACGGCAACTGTGCGACAACTCGCTGGCGATCACTGTCGTCGAGGCTTTCTGCCTTGTTCAGCAACAGCAACCCGGCACTGTCCAAGGCTTGCAGTTGCGCCGCTGGCAGCGGTTTTCCAGCCGCGAGCGCCTGGGCGTCCAGCACCAGCACGCAAGGCTGCACCGCCAGGACGCCTTGCCACGACGCCTCGCTCAATTGCCTGAGCAACTGCGCCGGATGCCCCAGCCCGGAGGGCTCGATGAACAGTCGATCCGGTCGTGCCTTGCGCAGCAGCCGCCCGAGGCCGATCTGAAACGGCGCACCATTGACGCAACACAAACACCCCCCGGCCACTTCCCCCAGTGCGATACCATCGACGTCCTGGGTCAGCAGCGCAGCATCCAGGCCGATCTGGCCGAACTCGTTGATCAGCACCGCCCAGCGCTCACCGGCCGGCCGCTGCGCCAGCAGGTGCTTGATCAGACTGGTCTTGCCGGCACCCAGCGGGCCGGCGATGACGTGGGTGGGAATGTTCTGCAACATGGTCGAAGTTTTCTGAGGAGGTAAAGGATGCGGTTGATGGGATGGTCGTTGCTTCTGGCGCTCATGTCGGGTGAAGCGCTGGCCCAAGCCTGCGTGGTACATAGTACGGCTGAGCGGCTGGACGTGAAGGTCTGCCAGCAGAACCGCAACATCCCGGAAAAACTGTTCGCCGACGGCTTCTGCCAGCCGAATCTGGCCGGGCAGAAAGTCGAGGTGCAGTACGTCGACCAATGCCCCGCCGGCGCGTTCGGGGTATGCAGCAACGCTCAAGTCGCCAATATGCCTTACCGGCAGGATATTCACTATTACGGCGTGGCCACCGATGCGGCGTATCTGAAGCCGTTTTGCGAAGCCCAGAGCCAGGGAACCTGGCTCAAACCTTGAGCTGTCAGCCCAGCCAGTCGAGGGTCAGGATCAAACGACGCTCGCCCGGTGCCGGCTGCGGCGAACGGTGAACCAGACCGAAACCTTCGTTGCCGTGCCACTTCTCTCCTTTAAGCAGCGCCACTTCGCCGCTGGAGATACGCTGGATCAGCGAATCATCCTGGGGTTCGGCGTCAGGCTCGCCTAATCGGCGGCGATCCATCGCCCCTTCTTTCAGCCACTGGCTGCCGACCCCTGCGTAGGTAGTGATCAACCGCACCGGCACATGATCGACGTGGAAACGCGGGCACATGGCTTTGTCCAGAACCCGCAGGCGTAGGCCGATGCGTTGGGCGCCCAACAGGCAGGCGAACGCGCTGACCAGCCAGGAAACGTCGGCGATAAAACCTTCGTAACCTTCAAGATCGCTGAAGCCTGAGGCTAAACCGTGGAGATTGGGTTCGGCTTCATCACTGGCCATTTCAAGGGAAAGCGACTCGGCCAGCGGCTGGTTCAGGGACAACAGCAARCGACCGAAATCGGCAATGTGCGCCGGCAGTTGGCGTTGCCAGAGGGCGAGGTTCACACCGTCGTCCAGAATCCCGGTCAGCACCTTTGGCGTTTCACCTTGAACCTGAGCAATGAGCGGTCGCCGCTTCAGACTGGGCGCCAGCATCAGGCAGCCGCCTCTTCGTGCCAGAGACCGAACGGATCGGGCAACAGCCGCCACCCCTCGACGCCCAAGACCATTTCATCATCCGTCAGCAGGCAGTTATCAAGTTCGGCGGTGAGTTGTGCAAAGTCGATGTTCTGACCGATAAACACCAGTTCCTGCCGGCAATCGCCGGTGGCGGCCGTCCAGTTCTCCATGATCCCGGCGGTGCTTTCTTCGTCTTGCGGCCACTGGTTTTTCGGCACGAAACGCCACCAGCGCCCGGCAAACCCGTAACGCATCAAGCCGCCGGCCTGGGACCAGCTGCCGGCATCCATGTGTTTGCTGGCCAGCCAGAAAAAGCCCTTGGAACGCAGCAGTTTGCCGTTCACCCACGGGCGATCGATGAAGCTGAAAAAACGCTGCGGATGAAACGGTCGCCGCGCCCGATAAGCCGTGGAGGCAATACCGTACTCCTCGGTTTCCGGCACGTGTTCACCGCGCAATTCCTGTAACCATCCTGGTGCCTGAGCGGCCTTCTCGAAGTCGAAACGCCCAGTGTTGAGGATTTTCTTGAGCGGCACTTCACCCATGACCATCGGAATGATCTCGGCCTGGGCATTGAGCCGTTCGAGGATCGCGATCAGCTCCTGGCGTTCGCGGCTGCTGATCAAATCGATCTTGCTGATCAGGATCACGTCGGCGAATTCGATCTGCTCGATCAACAGGTCAGTGATCGAGCGCTCGTCCTCCTCGCCCAGGGTTTCACCACGGGAAGCGAGGCTTTCGGCGGCTTGGTAGTCGAGCAGGAAGTTCATGCCGTCGACCACGGTGACCATGGTGTCGAGCCGCGCAATGTCGGCCAGGCTCTGCCCTTCTTCATCGCGAAAGGTGAAGGTTTCCGCCACGGGCAGCGGCTCGGAAATGCCGGTGGACTCGATCAGCAGATAATCGAAACGACCGTCCCTGGCGAGTTTGCTGACTTCTTCGAGCAGGTCTTCGCGCAACGTACAGCAAATGCAACCGTTGCTCATTTCCACGAGTTTTTCTTCGGCACGGTTCAGGCTGACATCGCGTTGAACTTCACTGCCATCGATGTTGATTTCGCTCATGTCGTTGACGATCACCGCGACCCGCAGATTATCGCGATTACGTAGTACGTAATTCAGCAGTGTACTTTTTCCGGCGCCGAGAAAGCCCGACAGGACGGTCACGGGAAGACGATTGGGCATCAGGTATTCCTCACAGGGATGCCCGGTCGCAATGTCGGGCTTAATTTATGTTATAGTATAACAATACAAACAAGCCACTCTCCTCTTGCTCACCGCGACAAAGAGCACGATGCTTTAACCTGTCCGCTCCTTGAGAAATGCCATGGGAAACGCTCTGAGATTCTCGTTGTTGAGCCTTTCGCTGCTGATCGCAGTCAATGCCTGGGGACAAATCCCCAGCCTGGCCAAATGCACCCGCAGCGCCAATCTGCTGGCCTGCGTGGATGCCGACGGCAATGCCTACAGCGTTAACACCGTCGGTAGCACGATCTACTTGCGCGGCTTTGAAGTGGCCGGCAAACGCCATTGGGCGCAAACCAACAGCCGCTACGGGCAACTGACGTTCTTTACCGGCCTCGCATCCGATGGCGAAGCCTGGGTCGGTTACAACCGCCGGGTTGGCTGGACAACCATCAATCGGTTCTCCAGTTCCGGGGGCAGCAGCGCGAAGTTCACCTGTAGCCGGATGACCGGTTGCTAGGCCTGTGCCTTTTTCTGCTCCTGCTGCCAGGCGATATAGCTGTTCATTGGGGGATTCTTCTGGAAGTAACGCTGCAAGCCTTCGAATAAACCATCCGCCACGGCCTGCTGATGCCGCGCCGTCACCAGTCGCTGGCTGTCGCGGGCGTTCGAGATGAAGCCGGTTTCCACCAGAATCGACGGCACATCCGGCGACTTCAACACCGCAAATCCCGCCTGCTCCACACGCTTCTGATGCAGCGTGGTAATGCCCGCCAGACTGCCGAGCACCGTGTTGCCCAACTGCAAACTGGCGGCGATGGTGGCGTTCATCGACATGTCGAGAATCACCCCGGCGAGCATCGGGTCCTTGTCCTTGAGATTGAGCAGGCTGGTGGCGCCCAACAGGTCCGCGCCGTTCTCCCGTTGCGCCATGAAACGCGCCGTGGCCGAGGTCGCACCGCCTTCGGACAGGCAGTACACCGACGCACCTGAAGCGGTGAGGCGCGGCGCGGCGTCCGCATGGACCGAGATGAACATGTCGGCCTTGTGCTTGCGGGCGATCTCCACGCGCTTGCGCAGCGGGACGAAGAAGTCGTCGTTACGCACCAGTTTCACGTCGAAGCCCTTTTCACGCTTCAGCCTCTTGGCCAACAGCTGGGCGATCGATAGCACCACGTCTTTCTCCCGCTCACCTTTGGCGCCGACCGCGCCCGGGTCTTTGCCGCCGTGACCAGGGTCGACCACCACAATGATGTCGCGCTTGGGATGAGCCTTGTCGATGATGGGCTCACGTTTTTCCGACGGCGCCGCCGCGATCTGTAGCGGAGCAATGGCCTTCAGATCGAGCACCAATCGGTGCCCCTGCCCATCCTGTGGTGGCAACAGGAAGCTGTTGAGCTGCACCGGACCGCTGAGGTCGAGGACGATCCGCGTATCGCCCTGACCGAAATGCCCGGAACGGATCGCGCGAATCACCGAGTTGTCGAGCGCCAGCTGACTGAAGTCGCCACTGAAGTTGGCGCCACTCAGATCGATGATCAGCCGCTCCGGAGCACTCAGGGAAAAAGTTTTGTACTGCACCGGCCCGCTCAGATCGAACACCAGTCGCAGCTTGTCGTCCGAACGCCACAGTCGTGCATTGCGAATTTGCGTGGCCGACACACCAAAAGGTAACGCAAAGGCCGCGCTGGCCAGAATCAGGTTGAGCAAGTGACGTCTGTGCATGATGAAAGCTCGTTCACGAAAAAGGCATCGTCGATTTGATTGTTATAATATAACATGCCAAATCAACTCCCACGATGGACCTGCTCATGAATGCGCTGACTCTGCCGGATATCGCCGCGCAGGCCTCACGCCAAGCCCTGCCACTCGATTGGGTGGGCATGTGCGGCATTGCTCTTCCTGTTTTATTCGATGGCCAGCGACTGAGTGCAAAAGCCGACGCTGGCGTTAGCCTCGACGATGGAGAGGCGCGTGGCATCCATATGTCGCGGCTGTACCTGGCGCTGGAAATGCTTGAGCAGGAAAACCTTTCACCCTCGTTGTTGCGGCGAGTCTTGCTGAGTTTTCTCGAGACTCATGAAGGACTTTCCCACAACGCTTACCTAAAAATTCACACCGAACTTCTGCTCAAAAGACCCGCGCTCGTCAGTCCGTTGTCCGGCTGGAAAACCTATCCGGTGAGCATCGAAGCGAGTCTGAAAAACGCGATGTTCCACGTGGAACTAAAAATCGACGTTCCATATTCCTCAACCTGTCCATGCTCAGCAGCGCTCTCGAGGCAGTTGATTCAGCAGCAATTCGTTGATGACTTCGCCAATCAACCATTGCAACACGAAGACGTTCTGGCTTGGCTCGGTTCCACGAAAGGCATCGTCGCGACGCCGCATAGCCAACGCAGTAATGCGCAATTGCAGCTGCGTCTGGATGACTATCTGGATGACCTGCCGTTGATCGCCGCGATCAACGACGCGGAAGCCGTTCTCGGCACTGCTGTGCAAACCGCCGTGAAACGCGCCGACGAACAAGCTTTCGCCCTCGCCAACGGTCAGAACCTGATGTTCTGCGAAGATGCCGCGCGACGCTTGAACCTGGCATTGAAACGCTCCCCGGGCATCAACGCCTTTCACGTGCGAGTCGTCCACGCTGAAAGCCTTCACGCCCATGATGCCGTCGCCGAAAGCCGCTGGAACTGGGAGGCCGCATGATTCGATGCCAAGCCTTGCGCTGGGGCGCACCCGGTCAGCCGCTCACTCCAGCGGTTGATTTCGAACTGCCCAAGGGGAGTCTGACCGCCGTCATCGGCGCCAACGGGTCGGGCAAAAGCAGCCTGCTGAAAGTCATCGCCGGCCTGCAAAAGCCACTGGCCGGCAACGTCGTCATTGATGTTCCACGCAAGGGCGGCCTTTCGTTCCTGCCTCAGCAACAACACCTGGACCGACAATTCCCCATCAGTCTGCAAGAGTTAGTGGCCGCAGGTTTCTGGGGCATCAAGCAAACTCCGGAAATTCGCAGCCAGCGACTCAAGGCTGCACTGGAAGACTGGTGCCTGACCGGTCTGGAACATCGCCCGTTAATGGCCCTCTCCGGAGGCGAATTGCAACGTGCCCTACTCGCCCGACTGAGCCTTGCCGAAGCGCCCTTGCTGCTGCTCGACGAACCCCACGCCGCGCTCGACGAACTCGGCCAGGCGCTGCTCTGGAAACACCTCCACGCCTGGCATGCAGACGGTCGAACCCTGGTCGTGGTGTGTCATGACCTGGCCGCCGTGCGCCAACAGATTCCACAAGCGCTACTGATCAAAAGCAGCGGCTGCGTCCTCGGCCCCAGTACCGAGCTGATTCGCCAACAACCTCAGACGCAGGTGGCTTGATGATCGCCGCTGCTCACCTTTGGCAACCGTTTCACGAATTCGTATTCATGCGTCGGGCACTGCTGGGTGGCCTTGTTCTGGCCTGTAGTACGGCGCCGCTTGGGGTGTTTCTGATCCTGCGGCGCATGAGTCTGATCGGCGACGCAGTGGCTCACGGCATCTTGCCCGGCGCCGCATTGGGCTTCTGGTACGCAGGCTTGAGCCTGCCCGCGCTGACCATTGGCGGCCTCGGTGCCGGCTTGAGCATGGCCGGACTGGCCGCCTGGATTACCCGCCGCACCGGCTTGCGGGAGGACGCGAGCCTGGCCGCGATTTACCCGATATCGCTGGCCAGCGGCGTGCTTATCCTCGGTATCGCCGGCAAGCGGCTGGACCTGTTGCACCTGTTATTCGGTTCGGCGCTGGCGGTCGATGGCCCGACCTTGACCGGCATGCTCTGGGTCTCGGGCTTCAGCCTGCTCGCCATGGCCCTGATCTACAAACCACTGTTGCTGGACACCCTCGACCCGCTCTTTCTGCAAACCGTCAGCCGTCTCGGGCCGCTGGCTCACGGGGTATTTCTGACGTTGGTGGTGCTGAACCTGGTGATCGGTTTCCAGGCTATCGGCGCGCTGATGGTGGTCGGTTTGATGATGCTGCCGGCCGCCGCTTCTCGCTTCTGGAGTCGTCGTTTGCCGGTGCTGATCATCATCGCCGCGTTGCTCGGCAGCCTCTCGGTCTGGCTCGGATTGTTGCTGTCGTTCTACTACTCGCTGCCCAGCGGCCCGGCAATCGTGCTGGTGGCTGGCGGTGTGTATCTGCTGTCCGTGGTGTTCGGTCCGGTACACGGTTTGCTGCGCCGCCCGCCTTTGCTCACATCCCAATGTGCAAAGGCACTGCTCAACACCAAACTGATCATCAAGAACGGGCTGGGTTTCGAGCCATGGCTGGACCGCCTGGTGACCAGCACCGAAACCAAAGCCCCGGTCATCAACGCCAGCCACGGTGTCATTCCGCGCTCGCTGGATGAAGACGGCGAAACCATCCCGGACCCGCACGCCTGGCACAACCTGGCGAACACCGAGTTGTACATCAGCAACATCACCAAAGCGCTGATCGCCGCCGACCCTGCAAACAAAGCCGACTACGAACACAACAGCCAGGCCTATCTGAAAAAGATCTACGCCTTGCTCGCCGAGGCTAAAGCCAAGCTCGGTTCGCTGCCGCCGGGTAATCGCAAAATCGTCACCTCCCATGATGCCTTCGGCTATCTCGGTCAGGCTTACGGCATCAACTTCATGGCGCCGCAAGGCCTGTCCACCGAACGCGAACCTTCGGCCGCCGACGTCGCTGCGCTGATCACACAGATCCGTCAGGCCAAGGTCAAAGCGGTGTTCATGGAAAACATCAAGGACACGCGCCTGCTCAAGCAAATCGCTGATGAAAGCGGCGCGCATATCGGTGGCACGTTGTACTCCGATGCCCTCGCTGCAACCGGCCCGGCCAGCACCTTCACCGGGCTGTTCGAATACAACCTCAACACTTTGTACGAGGCATTGAGCAAGCCATGATCCGCAAGAATCCTTCAGGTGATCTGCCGTTGATTGCGGAGTCGGCGTACGTGGATAAAACCGCAATCATCTGCGGCAAAGTGGTGATCGGCGAGAACGTCTTCGTCGGACCCTACGCGGTGATTCGCGCCGATGAAGTGGACGACTCGGGCGAGATGGAAGCAATCACCATCGGCGCCAATTCGAACATCCAGGATGGCGTGGTGATCCACTCCAAGTCCGGCGCGGCGGTGACCATCGGCGAGTTCAGCTCCATCGCCCACCGCTCCATCGTCCACGGACCCTGCAGGGTCGGTAATCGCGTGTTCATCGGTTTCAACAGCGTGCTGTTCAACTGCGCGGTGGGCGACGGTTGCGTGGTGCGGCACAACTCGGTAGTCGATGGTCGTGACTTGCCTGACGCCTTCTACGTGCCCTCCACTACACGCATCGGCCCCAACACCGACCTGTCGCAGTTCCCACCCGTCAGCGTCAGCGCCTCGGAGTTTTCCGAAGACGTGGCGCGCACCAACGTCGATTTGGTGCGCGGCTACAAAGCCCTGCAGAACGAGTTCTGACCATGAGCAGCGTGCTGATTCGCAACGCCCGGCTGGTGAACGAAGGTCGGGAATTCGACGGTGATCTGCTGGTAAGCCACGGTCGCATCGTCAAGATCGCCAGCAGCATCGAAGGTGAAAAAGCCGCTGTGGAAATCGACGCAAACGGCCAATGGCTGCTGCCAGGCATGATCGATGACCAGGTGCATTTCCGTGACCCAGGAGCACCGGACAAGGGCAGCTTCCATACTGAGTCTCGAGCTGCGGTGGCCGGCGGCATCACCAGCTTCATGGACATGCCCAACACCTCGCCGGCCACCCTGACCCTCGCCGCGCTGGCAGACAAGAAACGTCGAGCGGCAACTCACTCAGTGGCCAATTACGGTTTTCATTTCGGCGTGAGCAACGACAATCTCGATACCGTCGCCGCACTCAATCCTTGCGAAGTGGCCGGGGTCAAAGTGTTCATGGGCGCCTCCACGGGCAATATGCTGGTGGACGATCCGCGAATTCTTGAGCGGTTATTCGCCGAGGTGCCGACCCTTTTATTGGCCCACTGCGAACACACGCCCAGCATTGAAGCCAACGCGGYGAACCTGCGAGAGCTGTTCGGCGAGCACCTTCCGCCCGCCGCTCACCCGCTTATCCGCAATGCCGAAGCGTGCTTTCGATCCTCCTCAATGGCCGTCGATCTAGCCAGACGTCACGGCACCCGGCTGCACGTTTTGCACCTGACCACCGCCCGTGAACTGGCACTGTTCGAAGACAAGCCGCTGGCACAGAAACGCATCACCGCCGAGGTTTGTCTGCACCACTTGTTGTTCGACGACCGCGACTACCCGAGCCTCGGCAACCTGATCAAATGCAACCCGGCAATCAAGACCCAGGCCGACCGCGACGCCTTGCGCAACGCACTGTCGGGTAATCGACTGGACGTGATCGGTAGCGATCATGCGCCTCACACCTGGGCCGAAAAACAGCGCCCCTACAACCAGGCGCCGTCCGGTTTGCCGTTGGTGCAACACGCCCTGCCCGCGCTGCTGGAACTGGTGGCTGATGGGATCGTGCCGATCACCACCCTTGTGGCCAAAACCAGTCATCGGGTCGCCGATCTGTTTGCCATCCCCGACCGCGGCTACCTGCGCGAAGGGTATTGGGCCGACCTGGTGTTGATCAAACACGAGCCCGATGGCGTGGCCGTTTCCCGGCAACCCATCCTTTCGCAATGTGGCTGGACGCCCTTCGCCCGGCATCGCTTTCGCCACAGCGTCAGCACCACGGTCGTGTCGGGACAAATTGCGTGGCACGACAAACGTCTTAATGATAACTGTCAGGGCTTACCGCTACGGTTTATGCGCTGACGCACGTTATCGAAAACATTCGAGAACACCGATCATGATCCACATCACCCTGCCTGATGGTTCATTGCGTGAGTATGACCAACCGCTGTCCGTGTTTGAGGTTGCCGCGAGTATCAGCCTCGGCCTGGCTAATGCAGCGCTCGCGGGTCGGGTGGACGGCGTGCTGGTGGACTGCGGATTTCTGATCAAGTGCGATGCGCGGGTCAGCATCGTCACGTCCCAGGAACCCGACGGTCTGGAGATCCTCCGGCGTTCCTGTGCGCTGATGCTGGCCATGGCCGTAAAACAGCTACATCCGAATACGCAGTTGCGGGCCGGATCGGCGCTGGGTGACGGCTTCTTTTATGAGTTTGCTTTCCAGCGATCCTTAACCCTGGCCGCTCTGCCAGTGATCGAAGCGCGTATGCGCGAATTGGCGGCGACCAACCATTCGATCCGCCGGCAGGAGCAAACGCCAACCGAAAGGCTATCGCTGTATCGTCTGGGGGACTTCGAGGGTTTCGCGGCAGGCCCGCATGTTCCCACCACCAAGGTGTTGCAGGCCTTTGCACTGGACCACATCAGCGGCACGTTGCAGCAACGAATCTATGGCACGTGTTGGTCCAGCCAACAGGAACTGGACACCTGGCGAGCGCCACCCCAGGTCGTGGTTGTGAATATCGATGAGCGTCAGAGCGATTATGCGCACTCGGTGACCGAAGCGCTGCGCCGGCGCGGACTGCGCGCCAACTCGGATCTGCGTCACGAGAAAATCAGCCGCAAGATTCGCCAGCACAGCCAGAAAGTGCCATACCTGTTGGTGGTCGGAGAGAAGGAAAAGGACGGTGGGTTTGTCAGCATGCGCAGTGGCAGCGGGGAGGATTTCGGGGAGAAAGGGATTGAGGCGGTGTGTGATTTGTTGAACCCGCCCAAGACTGCTGGTGCCTGAGCGGACACCTTCGCGGGCGAGCCCGCTCCCACAGGGATCACATATGACCTGGTGGGAACGAGCCTACCCGCAAAGCTTTTAGGCCCTTGGCTTCACTGTGCCGCAATCCTGACCCAACCACACAGCGCGAGTATCGAGGCTACCCTTCTGCTGAATGCCGGTGGCGTTGAAGGTGCCGTTGACCTTGGTGGTGAACTCACGGTCACTCATAAAAGTGGCCACTCCGCTGCCCTGCGCTTTCGGACAGCTGAAACGGAATTTCCACTGGTTACCGGTACGCTCGGTAATTTCCTGCTTGCAGCCCGATTGCGGGTCCGTCAGCGGAATGTTGTCGCTCTTCACCTGCTCAGGTGTCAGGCACGCCCGAATCCCTTTGCCGCCCATGGTGATACCTTGTTTCTCCAGCATCGCCCGCTGTTGGGGGGTCATCTGGTTTTGTAGCTGGCCGAGGATCAATTGCAGATCGGGCATGTTCTGGTCATCGACCTTCATGTTGCTTGAGGTCAACTCCCACAAGCCCGGTTGCAGCATCTGTGCCTGAGCGGCCACAGGAAGTGCCAAACCAAACGCCATGGCCAAACCCAGCAGACGAACGTTCATCGAGTAACTCCTGATCATTAGTGGCCGTTAGACGTCGGCCACGGGCTTCGGTTCATGGGCCAATTAAATAGCGACATTCTGCCCGGAACATGGTCTGTTAAGCATTGAATCTTCAAGGAGCAAGGCTGCCCCATGGATTATTTCGGACCGCATGTATTCGGTTATCTGATCGCACTGTTGCACACACTGGGCTCGATCGCCGCCATCCATGCCGTGTTGACCGTTCGGACCGCTCAGGGCTCGATCGCCTGGGCCCTGTCACTGCTGTTCATTCCCTACCTCACGCTGATCCCCTATCTGGTCTTCGGTCGCAGCACCTTCGATGGTTACATCAAGGCCCGACGGCAAGCCAACGAGGAAATGCGCAAGGCCATCTCCGAACTGAACTGGCGCCCCTGGGTAGAAGAGGCACTGGCTGCGCGTGCCTCCAGCGCTTACGCGTCTTTGCGGGCCATGCCGAAGCTGGGGCGCATGCCATGCCTGGCAAACAACGATGTGCGCTTGCTGATCGACGGCCAAGCCACGTTCGATGCAATTTTCGACGCCATCAGCAACGCCCGTGAAGCGGTGCTTATCCAGTTTTTCATTATCCACGATGACCGCATCGGCCAACGCCTGCACACCCTGCTGACGAAGAAAGCCGCCGAGGGCGTGGCGATTTACTTGCTCTACGACCGCATCGGCAGCCACTCCCTGCCCCACGAGTATGTGCAACCATTGCGAGATGCCGGTATCGAGGTCAAAGCCTTCGCCACCCGCAGCGGCTGGCTCAACCGCTTCCAGGTGAATTTCCGCAACCACCGCAAGATCGTAGTCGTCGACGGGCTTGTCGGATTTGTCGGCGGGCTCAATGTCGGCGACGAGTACATGGGCGAGAAACCACCCCTGGCGCCCTGGCGCGATACCCACGTGCAAGTTCGCGGGCCGGTGGTGGCCTGCATGCAGGAGTCCTTCGCCGAAGACTGGTTCTGGGCGGCCCGTTCGCTGCCGCCACTGATCCTGCCAGACGTTTATCCGGATGACGGCGTGCTCTGCCAATTACTGGCCAGCGGCCCGGCGGACTCCTACGAAACCTGTTCGCTATTCTTCGTCGAAGCCATCCATGCGGCGACGGAACGCGTGTGGATCACCAGCCCTTACTTCATCCCCGACGAAGCGGTGTTCGCCGCGTTGCGACTGGCGGTGCTGCGCGGTGTGGATGTACGGATCCTGTTGCCATCGCGGCCGGATCACCGGATCGTCTACGCCGCTTCCAGCCTTTATGCCTTCGAAGCCGTACGTGCCGGGGTGCGCGTGTTCCGTTATCAACCCGGCTTCCTGCATCAGAAAGTGGTGCTGATCGACGACGAAATCAGCGCCATCGGCAGCGCCAACATGGACAACCGTTCGTTCCGGCTGAATTTCGAAGTGATGCTGCTGACGGTCGACAGCGGGTTTGCCGCCGAAGTGGAGCAGATGCTCAACCACGATTTCGCCCAGGCTCACGAAATCGCCAAAGAAGAAAGCCGGGAAACCCACCGCCTGCAACAGGTCGGCATGCGGATCGCCCGGCTTATTTCGCCGATTCTCTAGTTGTAGATGTCGTCGCGGGTCCACGGCAGTTCATGGCTGCCATCGGGATGGGCTTTCACCGCGAGGATTTGATGCAGGTTGATCCAGCCTCTGGCGAAGGCATAGGCGCATCCCGCCAGATACAACCGCCAGATCCGTAGTGCCTGCTCCGGTACCAGTTTGGCGGCGGCTTCCAGATTGTCTTCCAGGCGTTCGCTCCAGTGGTCCAGGGTCCGCGCGTAATGCAGGCGCAGGCTCTCGACATCGACAATCTCCAGCCCCGCTTCGCTGATCTCGGCCGAGATCATCGCCAGGTGCGGCAGTTCGCCGTTGGGGAACACATACTTCTCGATGAACTCACCAGCACCGCGCCCGACCGGACGACCGTCGGTGTGTTTGGCGGTAATCCCGTGGTTCATCACCAGACCGCCCTCTTTCACCGCGCCGAACAAGGTCTTGCAGTATTCGGCCAGATTGGCGTGGCCGACGTGTTCGAACATACCGACGCTGACCACCTTGTCGAAACGCCCGTCCTGAGGCAGATCGCGGTAGTCGAGCAGTTGCAGTTCGATCTGGTCTTCCAGGCCTTCGGCTTTCACCCGCTCACGAGCCAAATCCAACTGCGCTTGACTGAGCGTGATCCCGAACACCTTCGCGCCGAACTCCCGCGCGGCATACCGCGCCAACCCGCCCCAGCCGCAACCGACATCCAGCAGATACTCCCCTGGCTGCAAGCGCAACTTGCGGCACAGGTGGCGAAACTTGGCTTGTTGAGCCTGCTCAAGGGTTTCACTGCCGGTCTCGAAGTAGGCGCAGGAATACGCCATGTCGCTGTCGAGCCACAGCTGATAGAACTCGTTGGAAAGGTCGTAGTGGTAGGAGATGGCTTTGGCGTCGGTTTCCTTGTCGTGAACCAGGCGCACCGGTTGCGCATCGTCGTCTTCGCTGATCAGCGCCTGACTCCATTCATCGCAGACACGAATCACGTCGCTGATGGAGCCTTCGAGCTCCAGTTTGCCTTCGACAAACGCCGCCCCCAGCGCGTCCAGGCTCGGATGGGTGAACTGGGTAACCATGTGCGGGTCCTTGACCACAATGGTGACGCTGGGCGTCGGCCCCAGGTTGAACTCATGGCCGTCCCAGAGTCGCAAGCGAAGCGGCAACTGCAGATTCTGTAAGGCCAGTGGAAGTTGCGCGAGCATGGATAATCCCCCTGATTTTCAGACGTCTGATTTGAGGGTAGTCCATCCTTGAAAAATAGCCGGCTATCGATTTAATAGCTGCTCTCTATGATTCGAGGCTGCAACCAACCGTCCTGAACCCACTGTTTCAGCCATGTAACAGCCTGAAGGGATGCATCCTCACCATAGATGACTGCTAATTCGGAGCACAGTTCAGCGAAATCCCAGTCGCCCTGAAACAAGCCGTCTAGAGCTGCCGCCTCCGCAGGTTCCAGGCTGCGGTAATGACAAACCAGCCCCGCTCTCCAGATCACCAATACTTGGGGCGCCCCTAACGCTGCACTACCGGGGAACCCGGTTTCATCCTTCACTGCCCGCCACAACGCAACACTGTTGAAAGCACACTCAAGCCATTGCACAGAGGGGCTGGGGCTGACCCGCAACGTCGGCCAGTCTTCAGGCTTCAGGGCGGCCATGTCCTGTATCGTCAGCGGCGCGCCTTCAGGCGCGTCGAACGCGAGCGTGAATGCCCACTCAAGTGCCGCCAACTCCCCCAGCGCTGCACTTTGCTCTGGCACTAAATGCTGTCGAATAAACGACTCGAACCCTTCACCCAGCCACCTCAGGCTGTAATGAACAGACGGACACTGGCGAATGTAAGCCGCCGCGAGCTGCTCGAATTCATCGTCACCCAGCCAATGCCAAATGACCGGATAGTCGCCGCGCAGAACTTCCTGAAGCCTTGCCTGATAGGCGTTGTGATAGATCGCCAGCCCGGTGCTCACATCCAGTGTCGGCCCCCCCATAAGACTCGCGCCTAGCGCGGTATCGGCTGCTGTCTGCTCACCCAGCAGATACGTTTCAAAGGCCAGCTGCCAGTCGTTCAGGCGCATCTCAGTCTCCGGGTCAACACGCTATCACCCAATGCCCGGGCCTTTTGCAACTCGGTAAGTAGCTCTTCAAAAGGCGGGAAATGATCATCGCGTTCCAGCAGTGTCGCGACTGGCCCGAGGTGTTCCAGGGTTTGTTGATAGAGCGCCCAAACCGGATCACTCACCGGCTGGTCATGGGTGTCGATCACGTAATCGCCGTGGTCGCTGTGGCCAGCCAGGTGCAACTGTCGAACCTTTTTGGCCGGCAGCCCTTGAATGAATGTCCACGGATCGAAGCCATGATTGCGGGAGCTGACATAGACGTTGTTGATGTCCAGCAACAGCTCGCAGTCGCTCAACCGGCTGAGCGCATCAAGAAACTCCCATTCGCTGAATTCGTCGCCAGCGCTGCGCACGTAACTGGAGACGTTTTCCAGCACCAGCGGACGCTGCAAGACGTCCTGAACCTGCCGCACTCGGCCGGCCACGTAATAAAGACTTTCTTCGGTGTAGGGCAGCGGCAACAAATCATGGAGTTGATGGGCATTGCCGCGGCTCCAACACAAGTGATCGGAGATCCATGCCGGTTCAACTCGCTCCGCCAGAAGTTTCAGCTGTTGCAGATACTGCGGATCGAGGGCATGAGGACCGCCAATAGACAGCGATACGCCATGCATCACCACGGGATACCGTTCGGCAATGGCGTCCAGGTAGTACAGCGCCTTGCCGCCCTGGACCATGAAATTTTCCGAGACCACTTCAAACCAGTCCACGGCTGGCGACTGTTCAAGAATCTGTTGGTAGTAGGCACTGCGCAAACCCAGGCCGTAGCCCAGACAAGAAAGGGAAGCAGACATTTGCGGACTCCTCGCAAAGTGCCGCAGTGGCAAGAGAGCCACCGCGACGGCATTCGGCAGTCAGTTATTCGCCGACTTTTCCATCGGCCTTCATGCATTCGGCCTGAGTCATTGCCTTGAAGCCATGCCCTTTGCAGACAGCCTGACCTTTGCAGGCGTTTTCGGCTGTCTTGCAGTCATTCATGCCTTTGCACGATGTCACGCCGTAGCAGTGAACCTGTGCAGCGTCGGCGGCCTGAGCCTGAGTGGCAACACCTGCGAACATTGTTGCAGCGGCAAAGGCGAGAGCGGCACCGGCGGTGGCGGTTTTGAAGTTCATTTGTATATCCTCAGTAATCGTCAGGGGTGTCGGCTGGAAGGTTGTTCAGTCCCGACACAGCACTAGAGAGCGCTGCCCTGACGGCGTTACAGAGGCGATGAAAAAACTTTTCGCCTCGCTCAAACCTCATCTTTGAGCTTGAGCAAAGGCTCCTGAAAACGCAGCAAACGCCCAGCATTACCGAGCACCAATAACGTACTCAAGTTGTGCAACAGCGCGGCAATCATCGCCCCGGCCGCGCCCAGCCAGCCGAATGCGGCAAAGGCGACAATCGCCAGGGTCCAGCCCAGACCGATGATTACGTTCACCTGTAAAGTCTGCCGGCATTGGCGACTCAGGCGCACACAGGTTCCGAGCCGGCGCAGGTCGCTGCCGATCAGTACGATATCGGCCGAGGCCAGCGCGATGTCCGCACCGCCCGCGCCCATGGCCACGCCGACCACACCGGCCTTCAGCRCCAGGGAATCGTTGATGCCGTCTCCCACCACCATCGGCCGGAAACCGCTGTCGATTTCTTTCAACACGCGATTGAGTTTGTCCTCGGGCAAGGCCTGGGCTTCGACATCGCTGATGCCCACATCCCGGGCCAGCGTATGAGCCACGCTTTGTCGATCCCCGGTCAGCAACAACTGACGACCCAAGCCCAGTTCACGCAACTCGCTCAGGGCAAACCGCGCCTCGGGTTTGACGCTGTCGGCGAGCAACAGCCAAGCGAGAAATTCACCGTTGAGTGCCAGCCCGGCAATCGGGCCATCGTGGCCGGGAACAGCTGAGGTGACGATGCCCAATTGCGCGAACAGCTCCGGACGACCGAGGGCCGCTTCGCCCTGCTCCGTCATCGCCACGACACCCAGCCCCTGACGCTCGCGGATGTCGGAGAGCAGCAGAAAATGTTCCTGAGTGACCAACCCGGCCAACGCGCGGCTGACCGGGTGGCTGCTGGCAGAGCCAAGGCTGGCGGCGAGTTTCAGTACGTGACTGCGATCTTTCAGCGGACTGTCGATCGATTGCAGGCGCAAGGTGCCGAACGTCAGGGTTCCGGTCTTGTCGACCACCAACGACGTCAGGTCAGCCAATTCTTCGAGGAACGCCGAGCTGCGAATCAGAATCCCGTGCCGAGCTGCGACCGCCACCCCGGCAATCGCCGTGGCCGGTGCCGACAACACCAGTGCGCAAGGACAGGCCGCCACCAACACCGCAAGCATCGCCTGGGCATCGTTGGTGACGAACCAGGTTACGGCAGCCAGCAGCAACACCAGCACCATGTAACTGCCGGCGTAGCGTTCGAGCAAACGGGTGATCGGCGGCTTGGAGCGTTCGGCGTTTTGCATCAACGCGATGACTTTACCCAGTGTCGACTCGTGACCGGTGCGGGTCACTTCAATGCGCAAGAGGCCATCAAGGTTGATCGCTCCGCCGAACACCGGCATGCCCACAACGGCCTCTATGGGCACCGACTCACCGGTGATCGATGCAGTGTCGAGGCTCGCCTGACCGGACAACACCCGACCATCGGCCGGCACGCGATCACCCGCACGCACCTCCACCAGGTCGCCGGCCTTGAGTGTGCCGTTATCGACTTCAACGATAGCGCCGTCAGCCTGAATCTTGCGCGCATGGCTACGCGTCAGTTTGCCGAGGGCATGAATCGCTTCCTGTGAGCCGATCACGCTGCGCTCTTCCAGCACATGGCCGAAGATCATGATGATCGGCAGCAGTGCCGCAGTCAGCAGATCGCCAGTGGCCCAAGCGCCGAGCATGGCGAGGGCAATCAACTGATCGGTGATCCCGTGCAGGCTCGGATAACGCAGGCTGTACCACGCCGAACGCATGACCGGCACGGCCACCAGCAACGAAGCAAAACCCAACAGCAATTGGCTGACCCCGGTCTGCTCCGGCAACAACCAGCGCCAGATCAGGCCGAGCGCAAGCAAGCCCAGTGCAAGCATGGCCAGGGTCAACTGGCGCGCGGCGCTACGTTGTTCAGCCGAAGACAACATGCTCGGCGCGGCGGCGGTTTGGGCAGTCATTGCGCAGCTCCCTGAATGATCAGGCGGGAATCGTCTTTCGGATCGACCGTCGTCACCGAACCGGCCTGCCCGAGAATCTTCGGCATCCGCTCACGGTAAATACGCAGCAGCATTTGCGGATCGGTGCCCTGCTGTTGCGCCTTGGCCAGGCTTAATACTGTGGCGGTGTCGGTGGAGGCTTTGGCCAGGCGTTCGCTGGCCTGGGCGTGAGCCACTTGCAGCGTGCGGTCGGCTTGTTCATTGGCGGACTGAGTCAGCTTCTCGGCTTCCGTGCGCGCATTGGCCACGGCCTTGTCAGCTTGCTGGCTGGCAGTTAACACGGCGTTGAACGCGCTCACTGCCGGGCCGGGCAGACTCGATTGCACATCGACCCGCGCCACTTCGATACCCAAGCCCTGCCCGGTCGCCGTCAGTTCGGCCAAGCGTTGATTGATGCCTCGCACCAGATCGCCGCGCAGACGTTCGCGACGTTCGGCAGCCTGATTGTCGGCACCGATCAGTTCCGGTCGAGCCACCAGAATGGTGTCCAGGTCTCGCGCCGCGGTGAGTGCCACGGCACTGCGCGTCACCAGTCGATCCAGAGCCGGCAACACATGCTCACCCTGAAGAACGAAGGCATAGGGCTCAGTGACTTTGTAGAACACCCGCACATCCAGCTGCACCACGCCCGCGTCACCGGTCAGCAGATAACCGGAACCGGCGAGCGCATCGCTGAGGGGTGTGGCGAAGCTCGCCACCCGGTCGGCCTGCAACGCGGCATCGGTGCGCAGCAGATTTTCCACCCGACGCTCGATCACCCGATCCGCTGCCGGCAACAAGATCACCTGCTCAAACGGTCGTGGCCACGCCAACAGTAAGCCGGAATTTTGAATGCGATCCAGCGCGCCGAAGTGCAGCACCACGGCGCGATTCTGCGGGTCGATCTGCCGCACATTGGAAAATGCCCACGCCAAAGCAGCCAGCACGGTCACGGCGTAAAGCGCGAGAAAAGCCAAGCGCCCGGCCTGAATCCAGGGGCTGCTCAATTCATTTGTTCCACGTGGAACCAAACTCATGGCTGCGACCCGGACTTGTTTTCGAGCGTCGGTGGACCGTCAACCAACACCCGGAACGGCGCCGCATCGGTGCGCAAAATCAGTTTGGTGCCCGGTGCGACGATGGTGCCCAAGGTGTCGAGCGAACGCAGCAAATTGTAGAGCTGCGGTGAGCCTGCGTAGGCGCGGCCGTAAATCTGCGCGGCTTCGACGCGGGATTGGGCTTCGATGTCTGCGGCTTTCACAGTGGCATCAGCTTGTACGATTCGCGCATCACGCTCGGCCGCAGAACGGATTTGTGCCGCTTCACGTTTGCCGATAGCCGTGCGTTCAGTGGCGATTGTTTCACGCTCGGCGCGCATACGATCGACCGTCGCGGTGAGCGTCACCGATGGCAGCGTCAAGCGCTCGATACCGACTTGCAGCACTCGCACGCCATAGGTGGTGAGCAACTGCTGATCGATCTGCTGGCGCAGCTGCGCTTCGAAATCGGCGATGTGCACCTGGTTGGCGTCAGTGTTCACCAGGTTGGCCAGGTCGAAACTGCTGGCAGTGGTTTCCAGCGCCGAGCCGACAAAGGTACGAATCTGCCGCGCGGCTTCATCGGGTTGATTCTGTACAGCGCGCATAAAACGTTGCACGTTGTCCGGATCGCCCTGTACCTGCCAGGCCACGTAGGCTTGCACGATGATGCGCAGACCGTCGCGCGTGCCCACATCCTGCAAACCGCTGGAGGTGGTACGCAGCCGCAGATCAACCGGAATCGCCGCCTCGAACGGCGCCGGCCAACGCCAGCCAAGACCCGGCTCCAGTAACACCCGCGATGGATTGCCAAAGCGCGTAATCACCGTGGCCTCCCCCGAGCGCACTTGCACCAGGCTTGCCGCCGCAACGGCAAAGGCCACCAGYAGCGCCGCCCAGCCCATTCGCCGCCACGGAAAAGGGCCAGCTTCGTGCGGATCACCATGGTGGTGATGGTGATGATGACCGTGGTGATGCCCGCCATGGCCGTGATCGTGGCCGGCGTGGTCATCGTGGTCGTGATGATCGTGAGTAGGCGTCGACTGGCTCAATGGGCGGCTCCTGGCTGAGCGGTATTACGCGACGGCGCAGGGTCAGCCGGCAGCGTGAATGTACGTAGGTCGATGGTCGGCGCATTGCTGCTACCACCCAGACGGTGATCGAGAACCAGCAGCTTGGCGTTAGCCAGACCCTGGGTCAGTTGGCTGAGGTATTGCTCCAGTACAAAAGCCTGGCCGGCGCTGGAGTACGCCTTTCGCTCGGCGGCAAATTTCAGGTCGGCGGCCCGAGCGCTCGAGTTGATTTCATGCGCACTGGCCGTGGCTTGATCGCGAGCGATGCTGGCCTGCAATTGCGCCTGGTTGGTCGCCTCCGCTGCGGCACCGCGCTCGCGGGAGATCAATGCCTGGGCGCCAATCTGCGCTGCTTGAACGCCGTGATAAGCATTGGCAGCCCCCGCTGGCGGATGAATGGCCTCGACCACCGTGGCGAGAATTTCCACGCCGCTGTCGAGTTTTTGCAGATCCGCCTGCACGGCGCGGCCGATTTCTTCAGAGAGCCCTACCCTGTCTTCGCCGAGCAAACCGTCGAGGGTTCTTGAGGCGAAGTCATGAACCAGAATCCGGCTGGCGGTGCTGCGAATCAGCGTCGGCACGTCGGCGCTGTTGTACGTCGCGGCCAGAGCCGCCTGATCGCTCAGGCCGATGCGATAGACGAAGCGCACGTCCATGTTGACGATCTGAAAGCTCTGCTTGTCGGCACGGCTGCTGGCGATGACCTGGGATTTGTCATTCACATGGCTGGCGTCCCACAAGCGATTGGCAATGGCCGGTGCCGGGCCTTCGGCAGGTTCGGCCGCGACCGGGGCCGATGCTTCGCCCACGCTGGTGGCCAACTCATGGACTACGCCGTTCTCGACGCTCAGCACGCGACCCAGCGGCCACGGCAAACCGGCGTGCAAACCGGGCCCAAACACTTCCACCGGTTTGCCGAAACGTTCGTAGATGCCCCGCCCCTGTAGCGGTATTTCATGAATGCCGGTGAGCGACCAACCGACGATTGCCACCACCGCCAGCACCGGCAAAAACGCCCGGCGCATGTAGGTGAAGGCCCAGATTTGTCGCAGGTCGATACCGAAGCGATTGTGCAACTCGTGCTGCAATGCGAGCAGGGGCTGTGGCGGCCAGCGCAACATATCGGCGACGAAGCTTCGCGCCAGCAAGGTCGGTTCAAGCTGTTCACGACGGGGGCTGAACAGTGACAACACGGCGCGCAGCAACAACTCGATGGCGACCAGCCCCGGCAACAAGCCGATCAGCACCGCCAGACGCACCGGCCAGACGGCTGTTTCGCTACCGAACAACAGACACAAGGCGCTGAGCACCAGGCCAATAATCGCGACCCGCGCCAGCTGCGCCAACGACCCGGCTTCAGGCCATTGGGCGACATTTTCCTGCGCCAGTTGCCGCTCCAGCACCAGCAAACCGAACGCCAGCAGCAACGACAACGCCGCGCCGACACTGGCCGATAATCCCAACGCAGCGGGTGGCAAAGCGAGGTTCCAGACCTGCTCGATGCTGTACAAACTCAACAACGCCCAGCCGCCAAGCCAGAGCGTCGGTGCACCGATCTGCCCAAGCAACCGCAGCCAACGCTGACTGATGCCGTCCAGCAACCGCTCGTACCAACCTTCGGCGACAACGACTTCTTCGGTGATAGCCACCGGCACCAACACTGATGGATTCATCGCTCGTGCGCGCCACTGCGTTATCCACCAGGCCGACTGCAGACCGGCGACCAGCACCAGCAAACCGGCGCTCTGATTGACCAGCAACGCGGGCCAGAGCGACTGCGGTGCAAACAGCCCGACAAAAAACGCCAGCACCAGCCCTGCGGCCGCCAAGGCCCCCAAACCGATTGCCCATTGGCGTAATCGACGTCCTTGAACGACCGCCTGCTGAAAGCGCGGCAGCCCTGCTATCTGTGCCCCATCGCCATCGAGATCGACTTGCATACCACCCCAGCCATTGCTCACATCACAATTCGTTACGATATAACGAAAATGGTGAAATTTTCGTCCTGAATCGTTCTATCTAAAAACGCTGAACCTGTCGCCAAGCTGAAGCCTTGACCGAAATGGTGAGAAACGCACATATTACGTTCGTAATTTTTATTGAAGACTACTTTTTATCGATCCCGCCCCTCTCAATCCAGGAGTTGCACCATGAGCACCTATGACGTCGTGATTCTGGGCGCCGGCCCCGGCGGTTACAACGCAGCGATCCGCGCCGGGCAGTTGGGCTTGAAAGCGGCCTGCGTGGAAGGCCGCGCCACCCTCGGCGGGACCTGCCTGAATGTCGGTTGCATGCCGTCCAAGGCATTGCTGCATGCCTCCGAGCTCTACGACGCGGCCACGGGGGCGGAATTCGCCAACCTCGGGATCGAGGTCAAACCTGTGCTCAACCTGGCTCAGATGATGAAACAGAAGGATGAAAGCGTCACAGGGTTGACCAAGGGCATCGAGTTTCTGTTTCGCAAAAACAAGGTCGACTGGATCAAGGGGTGGGGCCACATCGACGGGCCGGGTAGCGTCACGGTGACCGACAATCAGGGTGGCAAGACCCGGCTGAGCGCCAAAGACATCATCATCGCCACCGGTTCCGAACCCACTCCCCTGCCAGGCGTGGACATCGACAACCAACGCATCCTCGACTCCACGGGCGCGCTGTCGCTGGCTGAAGTACCGAAGCACCTGGTGGTGATCGGCGCTGGGGTGATCGGCCTGGAACTGGGTTCGGTATGGCGGCGCCTGGGTGCTCAGGTGACGGTCGTCGAATTTCTCGACCGGATCTGCCCGGGTGTGGATGCTGAAGCCGGTAAAACCCTTCAGCGCTCATTGAGCAAGCAAGGCATCCGCTTCAAGTTGAGTTCGAAAGTCACCAGCGCCACCTCCTCGGCAAGCGGTGTTCAACTCAGTGTCGAACCGGCCGCAGGTGGCACCGCCGAACTGCTGGAAGCCGACTACGTGCTGGTGGCTATCGGTCGTCGTCCTTACACCCAGGGCCTGGGGCTGGAGAACGTCGGCCTCGCCACCGACAAACGCGGCATGCTCGCCAACAAGGGCCACCGCACTGAAGCCGCGGGGGTCTGGGTAATCGGTGACGTCACCTCAGGGCCGATGCTCGCCCACAAGGCCGAAGACGAAGCCATGGCCTGCATCGAGCAGATCGTCGGCAAGGCTGGCGAGGTCAATTACGACCTGATCCCCAGCGTGATCTACACCAAACCGGAGCTGGCCAGCGTCGGCAAGACCGAAGAACAGTTGAAGGCCGAAGGTCGCGCCTACAAGGTCGGCAAATTCCCCTTCACCGCCAACAGCCGGGCGAAGATCAACCACGAAACCGAAGGCTTCGCCAAGGTACTGGCCGATGAGCGCACCGACGAAGTTCTCGGTGTGCACCTTGTGGGCCCGAGCGTCAGCGAAATGATTGGCGAATATTGCGTGGCCATGGAGTTCAGCGCCTCGGCCGAAGACATCGCCCTGACCTGCCATCCGCACCCTACCCGCTCCGAGGCCTTGCGCCAGGCGGCGATGAATGTGGAAGGGATGGCGACGCAGATTTAGAACGATCAAAAGATCGCGGCCAAAGACTGCGATCTTTTCGCTTTTTCAGTCAGGCAGATGCCCCAACGGCAACGCTCCCGGCGTCTTCACCGTGTGAATTGCAAAATTGCTGCGGATATCGCTCACGCCCGGCAATTTCAGCAATCGCCCGGTGAGGAAACGGTCATAGGCGCGCAAGTCCGGTACCACCACTTGCAGCAGAAAATCCGATTCCCCGGACACCAGAAACGCCGAAATCACCTCAGGCAATGCCGTCACGGCCAGGCGAAACGCTTCGGCTTGTTCATCGTTATGCCGTTCGACTTTGACCCCGACAAACACCGTCAGCCCAAGGCCCACTTCATCTCGATCAAGGTTGGCCTGATAGCCACGAATCACACCGGCCTCTTCCAGCATCCGGACCCGGCGCAAACAGGGCGAGGCCGACAAGCCGATCTCATCGGCCAGTTGTACGTTGCTCAGGCGTCCGTCCCGTTGCAGCGCCGTGAGGATTTTGCGGTCGTAGGCGTCCAGTTTCATGTTTTGGTAGATCCTGATGGTTCGATCATCACAAACTGGCAGGTTATGCCAAATATCGAAGCTTTAGAAGCCGACTACGCAACCACCTGCCCTGCCCCTCGGCCGTAGACTGACCCCACCAAATCGACAACGAATGGGGGCGACATGACAGAACTCTGGCTGTTTTTCATGGCATTGACAGTGGTGTACCTGTTGCCGGGCCCGGACATGATTCTGCTGTTGCAGACCGGCGCTCGTCAGGGCAAAGGCGCGGCGCTGGCCACGGCATTGGGGCTGGGCGTGGCGCGCGGTTGTCATGTGGCATTGGCGGCATTGGGTTTGGCGACGCTGTTCAGGACTGCGCCCTGGACCTTCGACGTGGTGCGCCTGGCCGGCGCCGCGTACCTGCTCTGGATCGGCATTCAGTGCCTGCGCACCACGATGCTGCCGAGCTTGAACGGTGCAGACGCAACGACTGCTAAACCACGGTGGCCGGAGGCGATCCAGCGCGGTTTGCTGACTAACCTGCTCAACCCCAAGGCGCTGCTGTTTTGCTCGGTGCTGCTGCCGCAGTTCATCAACCCTCAAGCCGGACCGGTGCTCGCGCAATTTGCGACCCTGGGCATGATGCTGGTCAGCGTCGGCTTGCTGTTCGACAGCGCCTACGCGCTGGTCGGCGCTGCGTTGGGCCGTTGGCTGCAACGCAGTCCATCGGCCCAGCGGGTACAACAGTGGTTGTTTGGCAGCCTGTTGATTGGTTTTGCTGTGCGGCTGACCTTTGTTCAACAAGCTTGAGCGTTATCGCGCTTTCCGACGGCGGCGACTGATCAACAACAGCGCCGCTGCCGTAACGGCCAACACGGCGCCGATCTGCAATGGTTTTTTGTAGGGTCGCAGCGTGGACCGCATAGCGTCGGTGACCTGGGTCACATAGCGCTTGTCGGCATTCTGGAAGTCCGGCTCCTGGCATTGATGACCGAAATCACCGGCCCAGACCACATAGGGCCCCTCCTCTACATAACGACGATAGAACGCGCTTTGCTCTTGCAGGTTGGTGCCCCACCCTGAGGCCTTGCATAGCATCGAAGCAAACGCCTGACTGCTGTGGGGCAGATGATCGGCGGCCTTACTCGCCAGAGCCGTGGCGACATAACGGTAATGGAAACGCTCATCAGGTTGCGCCACCGTAGCTTGCTGACGCTGCACTTCGCCCTCGGTCATCAGCGGTCCGACCTTGAGCTCCGGAGCTTCCAGGCTGTAATTGCCACCGAAGGTCACGTAATCCGGGGACATCTCGTAGCCCAACAGCTCCATCCCATCGTAGCGAGCCAGCGTCGCGGAGTAGTAATAAGCGAATGCCTTGGAGGTCGGCCACCATTTGGACTCGGCCTCCTTGCGCAATTGCCCATACCATTTGGCCTTGGCCTGCAAATCCGCGTTGTCGAAGTAAGCCGGAGCCTCATCGTAACGCTCTTCACGCAATAAACGCCGCCCGAGCAGATTGCGCAGGCTCGCGGCCACCGGCAACGGCACATAATTGTCGCGATCCTGCTGGCTGAGCGGTGGCGGTGCCGGCACCTGGGTGTCGACGTACTGCTTGAGTTCATCGAGGGTCAGCACCCGCTCAGCCACGGTGGCCGCGTCGAACCAGTAGATGCCCTGGCTGCGATAGAGCTGATCGAAGGCCTGCAGGTAATCCCCGCGTTGCAGGGCCAGGATCGCGCTTTCACCCTCGACCCGGCACTTGGGCTGGAGCGTTTCGTAATCCCAGTCGGGCGTCCGCCGCTCGCCCCAGGATTCGTTCTGCGGGAAGGCCTGGGCGGCTTTGGCATAGGCCGCTGCGGCGGCGTTTTTGTCGCCATCACGCACCGCCAGCTTCGCCCGCAACCACCATGCAAGGCCACCGTCACCAGCCTGTTCGAGGAAGGCTTTGGCGCTGGCGTAATCGCCCTGTTGATAATTCATCGCCGCCAGGCGATCGGCATTATCCAGACTGCCACGGGTGCTGCTTTGCAGCAGTTTGATCAGTTTCTGTTCGTTCGGCGGTTGATCACCGAATGACCAGCCCAGCCGACTGATCAACGACGCCGTCACCAGTTGCTGCACCGCTTTGCCCTTGAGCAACCCGGCCAGTTGCTCGTCGGGCATCGCCGCCAGATCGGCCATCAACAGCTTCAGCGAGGTGTAGCCCACCGCCGAGCCGTGAAGGTTCTGCGTGGCGTAGAGTTGGATGGCGTTGTCCCAGTCACCCGCGGTGCGGGCCACTCGCGCTTCTTCGCCGAGGCTGGCGACACCCAGTTCCAACGGGTCGTTGAAGCCGTCGATGCTCAGTTGACGGGTCTGCTCGAAGGCCTTGCGGGACTGAGCCAACAGGTCAGGGGTCGCGCCTGCTTCTGAACTCATGGCAAACAGCGCCCGGCCCAACGAGTACGCCGCCCAGGTGCTACGCAACGGGCGTTGTTCCGCCGGCAGCGCCAGCACTTTCTGGAAGTAGTCGGCGGCCAGGCCATGGTCACCGGCGTTGAACGCCACGGCGCCAGCCAGATAGAGTCTGTGCTCGGGCGGCAGATTCGCGCCTTGCTCTTCAACCTGACGGGCATCGATCAGGTTGCGCAGTTGTTTCACCAGCGCTTGCTGCTCAGGCGTCAGACCGGCCTGTTCAGCGGTATCGCGCTGATGGGTGTAATCAGGCGCATCGCCGTAACCGTCCCCCGGAATGTTGGTGGCGGCGGTGACATTTTTCAGTCCCGCGATGGCATGCCCGAGGCGGCTGATCTCAAGGTTGAAGTTGCCTTCCGGCAGTTCCGCCAGCGACTGGCCACGGTTGTCGAGCAGGCGCATGGGGAAGTCCGGCCCGCAGGCCAGCGCCGAACCCAATGGCAGGCTGAGGCTCAGGCAAAGCACATGGCGGGGCCAGTTACGGGTAAACATTCGAACCTCCTTGATCAATGTGTGCGCAGCGAGCCCAACCGATAGCGCGCTGCCCGCCGGCCGGGATTCGACCGTCACGCAGGCGGATGAAGGTAAGCAGATCCGGGCGCTGTTGCAACGCATAACCGGCCAGCGCATCGGCGCCCTCGCAGCCCTGCACCGCCAGCGTCAGACGTTCGGGCCAGGCACTGTCGAGGTTGCCTTGGTTGCTGAGGCTGATGTCGTAGAGGCCGTCCTGCGCCGAGAGTTTCAGCCCCACATGACTGTCGAGCGTATCGCCGCGCGCCACAGCGCCCAGCGTCGTCAGGCTCCAGGCCCTGCGATCATTGGCCAGGGGCAGGCGAAACCAGATCAGCCCGGCCAGATGGGCCGGTGGATCGGCGCGCAACTCGGTGCCGAGCTTACTCAGTTGCTGCGGGTCTGCCAGCAACTCCCGACGTTCACCGCCTTGCTCGATGGGCACTTCGCTTTCCACGACCGGCGCGCCCCCGGCCCCCGGCAACAGCGCCACGCCATAAGCCGGCAGCGCCAGATAAAACGGTTTCGATGTGTTGCGACTCCAGGCCCTGGCCCACTGCCGTGTCTGATCCGGGTCGAACAGCCCACGCCGTGGATCGCTCACCGCGTGCACCTGCAACACGCTGCTGTCGACCGTTGCCAGCAACGCCGGCAATTCAGAACTGTCTAGCCAGGCCGGCAACGCGGTGATGCTCAGTGGCAAGGACGCCGGCAGAACGCCACGCAAATGGGTGAGGAATTCGCGGTAGGCCGGTAACCGGGCGTTGCCCGCATCGTGGTCGATTTCCACGCCGGACAGGGTCAGCCCCTGCCCTTGCCAATCGCTGAGCACCTGCTGGATCTGCGCCGTGACCTCGTCCCGGTCCAGCCCATTGAGCTGGCCATCCAGACGAACCACCGCAATCAGCGGTCGGCCATCACGCTTGAGCAGCGCCGGATCGATCCGCGCCCGGCTCCAGCCAGACTGTGGAAATGCCTGCAAGGCCAGCACGCGCAAGGTCGAGAAATCGGTGTGGCTGTCGCGCAGCGCGGCGTCATGGGCTGGCGTCCATAGCCGTTGCCAGACATAGAGTTGCTGATCGAGCGGCGGCGCGTCCGGTTGCTCGCAACCGTTGAGCAACATCAATGCGCCAAGCAAGGCCGACAAGCGAATGAAAAACACAATGCCCACCCTCATCCTCTGTGGCGAGGGAGCTTGCTCCCGCTCGACTGCGCAGCAGTCGCAAAATGCAGCCCATGTGGTGTGTCTGATGATATGAAGGGGCTGCTTCGCAGCCCAGCGGGAGCAAGCTCCCTCGCCACAATTGATCGGTTACGAATTCCCGGCAGCCTACTCAGCTATCGGCTTGCAGGCAATGATCACCTGATTCTTCGCCACCACTGCGTCCAGCGCCTGAATGCTTTTGTGGGAGCGAGCGGGCTTGYTCGCTCCCACATTGTTCAGCTGTGTGGCGCAGGTTTCGGGATGGCAAGGTTATCCAGCATCCGGTTCACCGCCAGTTCCGCCAGCATGACGATCTGTTGAATCGCCATCGCCGTATGCCGGTGCGGCCCTTGCAGATACCCCGCAAAATCACTCGCCATCACACTGGCCTGGGCCAACGATTCACRGGTGTGGGCCAACAGGTCTTCGTCTTTGATATCCGGCGCAACCATAAACATCGTGCTCGGCTTGCGGGCCGCGGGGGATTTGAGGGCGGAGGGGTTGAGGTAGTGATCGAGCGCGCGCTCGGCGGCTTCGTTGAGCTTTTTTGAATCGAGGGATTCGTAGGGGGAAACGTCGTCGGTTTCCGGGGGATTCGGTGTGGCTTTGAACATGGTGAAACTCCATTCGAGAACTGGAGTTCGCCAACACTGCGACCAAGCAGAAGGGTGGCGAACCGTACGCGGGTTGGTCGACCAGGGAATGGAACCCGGCAGGGCCTAAGCCCTCCCACGCACAGCTCGCCATGAAGCAAGCACAAAAGTGCGCCATTCTAAACCTGAGCGACCAAACCCGATCACTGAATTTGCAGTGACTCCCAAAGCCTATCCCTCGGACTTCTGATACGACAACCGCTAGAACTTGTCGGATTTGTCCTTCAGAACAGCCAAATTTGTAGGATGTTCGCAAATATTTTCAGGCCAGCCGAGATCGAATGTGGGAGCGGGCTTGCTCGCGAAGGCTGTTTAACATTCAACGTGGAAGTTGTCTGAGACACCGCTTTCGCGAGTAAGCCACAGGGGATTTTCTCTGTTGTCTGGTTCAGTTACAGATCCAACACCAACGGCTGCGAACCCTGCGCCGGCACCGCACAACAAATCAGCACCTCACCCGCATCGGGAGCCTCCGCCGGAGGCTGTGGATAATTCACCTCTCCGCTGATCAACCGGGTTTTGCAGGTCCCGCAGGAACCGCCGCGGCAACTGAATTCCGGGCGCAAGCCACGGCTCTCCGCCAACTCCAGCAAACTGCCGCCGTCTGGCTGCCAACGCGCTTCTTTGGCAGAGCGCTGGAACACGACGGGCACCGAAACGGTAGCGGCCGGCAATTGCTCGATGACCACCGCGTCCGGGTCCGGCTTGCGACGCAGCGTCGACGGGCCAAAGGTTTCGGCATGAATCCTTGAATCAGGGACATCCAGATCCCGCAGGCTGTCGTACAGCCCCTGGGTAAAACTTCCCGGACCGCACAGGACAAAATCCACTTGGTCGTAGTCCTCCACCTCAAGAGTGGTCTTGAGCAAGTCGGCGTCGATGCGCCCTGTCAGGTCGTAATCTTCACCCTCACGGGCATCGGCCTCCGGCTGACTAAGCAAACGCAGCACCCGCACCTCATCACCGAGGCCGTCGAGCAGGCGATCCAGCTCAGGGCGAAACGGTTGATCGGCCAAGGTCCGCGAGCTCTGGAAGAACCACACAGGACGGATGCGCCGCGTGCGCAGGCCTTGATAAACCACCTCCCGCAGCATCGACAGCAGCGGCGTGATCCCCACGCCGGCAGCCAATAGCACCAGCGGCCGACGCTCATTCGGTGCCACGGTGAAATGCCCTTGAGGCGAGCGGGCTTCAAGCACATCGCCGACACGAATCTGCTCATGCAGGTGCGAGGACACCAGGCCTTCACGCTTCACGCTGATGCGGAAAAAGTCATCGGATGGCGCGCTCGACAAGCTGTACGTGCGGATGTGCACATCGCCTGCGATGTTGAACCGCAAGGGCAAATGTTGCCCGGCTTGAAACACCGGCAACCCGGCGCCATCGGCAGGCTCCAGATAGATTGAACGGATGTTGTGGCTCTCCCGCTCGATGCGCGTCACTCGCAGCGGCCGCCAGCGATTCCCCAGCGCCTGGGCTTGCAGGCGTGCATTCGCCTGCGTCCAGGTGCCGGTCAGCAGACTGGTGGGCGACACGCCGTCAAAGCGCCAGCGCAAGGCCAGTGCCGCGGGCCGACGCACCGCGTGCTCCACCTCGAATGTCCACAGCCGCTCAGCCCCTTGAAAGGCTTCGATCTGCGGGCCTTCAAGGATGACTTGCGTGCGACCGCTGAGGTGCAGCAAATCGCCCGAATCGAAATCGATGAACAGCAAACCGGCCCAAGGGTTGATCAGCAGGTTGCCCAAGGTATTGAAGAACAGGTTGCCGGCGAAGTCCGGGATGGTCAGGCGATTGCCTTCTATCTGGACGAAACCGGCCTGGCCGCCCCGATGAGAAACGTCCACCGAGCGTTGGCCATCGACGTCCACATAGCTGGCGACAAAGAAGGTATCGGCGCTGGCAATCATGGCTTTGGCCGCGTCATCCAGACCATTGAGATGCTGCGCGATACGGGTCTCCGGATCCGCCAATGGCACCGAGCGAAACTGGCGCAATTGAATGTATTGCGGGCAATTGCCGAAGGATTGCTCCACCGTCACCTCGAAGCCGCTCGCCGTTACAGCGCCGACTCGACCATTGAGACGGTTGCGACGCCGGGTGTGCAGCTCGATACCGAGCAGACCGATCGCCGCCCCGTCTTGCAGTTGTGCAGGATCGTCGCGACCGGGCAGGCTGCCGATCTGCAACAGCCCGGGCTCGGGGGACTTCGCAAAGCCCGGCGCCCCTTCAAGAATGCTCGCCCAAGGGTTGCCGTCGGCATCCACCGCGCCGTACAGCATGAACGGCAGTTGCTGATAGAACGTGCGGTGCTGGTCCGGCATCTCGCCGCGAATCACCCTACGACCCAATGCCTCCATTCGCTCCCCGACACCCACGTGGGCTTGCAACTGTTTCTCGCCTGCATGCCAAGGTGAACGTTCCATAACGGCTTCTCCCCTGCGCTCATTGCGCAATAAGAACGGCCCGACTGAATAGGGCCGTGAACATCAGGCAGTTTTTTGCAAACCGGCGATGGTGCGTGGCATGCCGACAAACCCTGGCAAGGCTTCAACGCGCGCCAGCCAGGCTCGGATGTTGGCGTAGTCGTCCAGCGACACATTGCCTTCCGGAGCATGGGCGATGTAGCTGTAGGCGGCGATGTCGGCGATGGTCGGCTCGCTACCGGCCAGATAGGCCGTTGCACCCAGTTCCTGATCGATCACTTTGAGCCAGGTGTGAGAATAGGCGATCACCTCTTCAGCGTTGTAAGGCGCACCAAATACAGTGATCAGCCTTGCCCTGCCCGGGCCAAAGGCAATCGGCCCGGCGGCGACCGACAACCAGCGCTGAACCTTGGCGGCACCGACCGGATCGGTTGGCAGCCAGCGACCGTTGCCGTATTTCTGCGCAAGGTAGACCAGGATCGCGTTGGAATCGGCCAGCACCATGCCTTGATCCTCAATCACCGGAACCTGACCAAACGGGTTGAGCGCAAGAAAATCCGCTTGTTTGTGTGCGCCCTTGGCCAGATCGACGAAGATCAGCTCGGTCGGCAGTTGCAACAACGACAGCATCAGCTCTACACGGTGAGCATGGCCGGAACGGGGGAAGTTGTAGAGTTTGATGGCTTGCATGGTCGACTCCGCTGGGTGGTGGCGCCGCTCAGGAAAGATCAGCGCCGATGGAGCGCAATCTTCCATCCACAACCAAAGCAACAGAATAACCAGCAAACGCAATCCATTATTTCATCCAGTGCAATAAACCTTCAGCCGTGCAGGGCCGGGTGTTCGCGCAGCCCCTTCACCGCAAAGTCCACAAAACTGCGAACCCGCGTCGGGGCCTTGCGCCCACCCTGGTAGACCACATGAATGGGCAATGGCGGCAGTTCGAAGTCAGCCAGGACGATTTCCAGCTCACCGGTGGCGATCTTGCTCGCCACTTGATACGACAGGACTCGGGTCAATCCCAGGCCCATGGCGGCGGCAGTGATCGCCGCTTGATTGGCAGAGACCACAAGACGTGGCTCCGGACGAACACTGATCGGCTCTCCCGCCTCAAGGAACGGCCAGCTTCTGGGCTGCCCGATGGACGAGGTAGCGATGATCGGGGCGCGGCTCAAGTCTGCCGGATGCCGAGGCCGACCATGGTCAGTCAGGAATCCAGGGGAAGCGCAGATCACCCGCCGCACTTCGCCCACTCGAATTGCGTGCTGATTGCTGTCAGGCAATTCACCGATACGCACGGCCACATCGATGCCCTCCTCGACCATGCTCACCACCCGGTCGACCAGTACAGCGTTGATGCTGACTTCAGGAAATTGAGTCAGGTAACCGACCATGAGCGGCGTGACGAACAAATCGCCGAACAATACCGGCGCGGTGATCGTCAGTTGCCCACGGGGCTGGGCATGGCTCCCGGCGGCCGAATCCTCGGCTTCCTGCACCTCGGCGAGAATTCTCCGACAGTCCTCCAGATAACGCTGGCCCGCCTCGCTCAAATGCACGCTACGGGTGGTGCGCGTCAGCAACTGAGTGCCAATGCGCTGCTCAAGCGCCGCCACTGCCCGGGTAACGCTGGCCGCCGACATCCCCAAGCGCCGCGCCGCCGCCGAGAAACCCTGGTCCTGGGCGACAGCGGCGAAGACCTGCATTTCCTGGRATCGGTCCATCGGGTATGTCCTTCGCTCAGGTAAAAAAAATCGCAACCGTAGGCTGCGATTTTTATTGGTTCGATCACCTGTGGATAACTTATTCCACCGTCACCGACTTCGCCAGATTTCGTGGCTGGTCAACGTCAGTACCTTTCAACACCGCCACGTAGTACGAAAGAAGCTGCAACGGAATCGTGTAGAGGATCGGCGACAGGATGTCGTGGATATGCGGCATGTGCACAACATGAGTGCCTTCACCGTTGGTCATGCCGGCCTGCTCGTCGGCGAAGACGATCAGTTCACCGCCGCGGGCGCGGACTTCCTGGAGGTTGGACTTCAACTTCTCCAGCAACTCGTTGTTCGGTGCCACGGTGACCACTGGCATGTCGTTATCCACAAGCGCCAGCGGGCCATGTTTCAGCTCGCCCGCCGGGTAGGCTTCGGCGTGGATGTAGGAGATTTCCTTGAGCTTGAGCGCCCCTTCCATCGCCACCGGGAATTGCGCACCGCGACCGAGGAACAGGGTGTGGTTCTTCTCGGCGAACAGCTCGGCGATTTTTTCCACAGTGCTGTCCATGGCCAGGGCTTCGCCCAGACGGGTCGGCAGGCGACGCAGTTCTTCCACCAGTGTGGCTTCGACACCTGCGGCCAATGTGCCGCGAACCTGACCCAGGGCCAGGGTCAGCAAGAGCAGGCCCACCAATTGAGTGGTGAAGGCTTTGGTCGAGGCCACGCCGATTTCGCGACCGGCCTGGGTCAGCAGCGTCAGGTCCGATTCACGCACCAGGGAGCTGATGCCGACGTTGCAGATTGCCAGGCTGGAAAGGAAGCCCAGTTCCTTGGCATTGCGCAGCGCGGCCAACGTATCGGCGGTTTCGCCTGACTGGGAGATGCTCACGAACAGGGTATCGGGCTGCACCACTACTTTGCGATAGCGGAATTCGCTGGCGACTTCGACCTGGCACGGGATGCCGGCCAGTTCTTCGAGCCAGTAACGGGCAACCATGCCGGCGTGATAGCTGGTGCCGCAGGCGACGATCTGTACATTACGCACCTTGGCGAACAACTCGGCCGCTTGTGAACCAAACGCCTGGACCAGCACCTGATTCTGACTCAGGCGACCTTCAAGCGTGCGTTGCACCACGGCCGGTTGCTCGTGAATTTCCTTGAGCATGTAATGCCGGAACTCGCCTTTGTCAGCGGCTTCGGCACCGTCACGGTACTGAATGCTTTCACGCTCGACGAGCACGCCATTAATGTCCCAGATCTGCACGCTGTCGCGGCGAATTTCGGCGATATCGCCTTCTTCCAGGTACATGAAGCGGTCAGTGACCTGGCGCAGGGCCAACTGGTCGGAGGCAAGAAAGTTTTCACCCAGGCCCAGACCGATTACCAATGGGCTGCCGCTGCGGGCTGCTACCAAGCGATCCGGTTGCCGAGCGCTGATCACTGCCAGACCGTAGGCGCCGTGCAGTTCTTTGACGGTCGCTTTCAGGGCCGCGGTCAGGTCGGGCTGCTCATTGAGCTTTTCGTTGAGCAGATGGGCGATGACTTCAGTGTCTGTGTCCGAGGTGAACACGTGGCCCAAGGCCTTGAGCTGCTCGCGCAGGGCTTCGTGGTTCTCGATGATGCCGTTGTGCACCACCGCCAGATCGCCCGAAAAATGCGGGTGAGCGTTGCGTTCGCACGGTGCACCGTGAGTCGCCCAGCGGGTGTGGGCAATGCCCAGACGGCCGACCAGAGGCTCTTCGATCAGCGCCTGTTCCAGTTCGCTGACCTTGCCCGGCCGACGCAGGCGCAAGAGTTTTTCATCGTTGGTGTACACCGCCACACCGGCGCTGTCATAACCACGGTATTCCAAACGCTTGAGGCCTTCGAGCAGGATGGCGGTAATGTTCCGTTCTGCGACTGCACCAACAATTCCACACATGCTATTTCTCCTGACTGACAGCGGCGCAAATCACATTGATGCCGCGGGCCTGAATCTGATCGCGGGCCTCAAGCGGCAGGCGATCATCGGTAATAAGGGTATGGACACTGCTCCAAGGCAGCTCCAGATTGGGAATCTTGCGGCCGATCTTGTCGGCTTCGACCATCACGATCACTTCGCGGGCGACCTCGGCCATGACACGGCTCAGTCCCAGCAATTCATTGAAGGTGGTGGTCCCGCGCACCAGATCGATGCCATCGGCGCCAATAAATAACTGATCGAAGTCATATGAGCGTAGTACCTGCTCTGCCACCTGCCCCTGGAAGGATTCGGAATGCGGATCCCAGGTACCACCGGTCATCAACAGCACCGGTTCGTGCTCGAGTTCAGTCAACGCGTTGGCGACATGCAGGGAGTTGGTCATCACCACCAGGCCCGGTTGCTGGCCGAGTTCCGGGATCATCGCGGCGGTGGTACTGCCGCTGTCGATGATAATGCGCGCATGCTCGCGAATCCGCGTGACGGCGGCGCGGGCAATGGCCTGCTTGTATTTCGAAACCGGTTGGCCGATATCGGCGACCAGCTCCTGCGGCATGGTGACCGCGCCGCCATAACGACGCAGCAACAGACCGTTGCTTTCAAGCGCGGCCAGATCCTTGCGAATCGTAACTTCCGAGGTTTCGAAGCGTTTGGCCAACTCGTCCACACTGACTTCGCCCTGCTCATTGAGCAAGGCGAGGATATTGTGGCGGCGTTGGGGCGTGTTGCGCTTTGACATGACTTGGTAAGTTTCGATTCGAAAGATAACGTAAGCAATCAAAACCTATCGGCGAAACTTCGTCAAGCCAGCTTCAGAAAAAAAGATGTGTGGATAACTCAAAAAAAGATCGCAGCCTCCGGCAGCTCCTACAGAGTGAACACGAATTCCCTGTAGGAGCTGCCGAAGGCTGCGATCTTTTGATCTGTGGATAACTTAACTCTTCTTGATCTTCTCAGGCCGCTTCCAGCCGTCGATGTTCTTCTGTCGAGCCCGGCCAACGGCCAATTGAGCGTTATCCACATTCTGGGTAATGGTCGAACCGGCCGCCGTGGTCGCACCGGAGGAGATATCCACAGGCGCCACCAACGAGTTGTTGGAGCCGATGAACACATCTTCACCCAGCACGGTTTTCCACTTGTTGGCACCGTCGTAGTTGCAGGTGATGGTGCCGGCGCCAATGTTGGTGCGCGCACCGATCTCGGCATCGCCCAGATACGTCAAGTGACCGGCCTTGGCACCTTCGCCCATGTGAGCGTTCTTCAGTTCAACAAAGTTACCCACATGTGCGCGGGCCTCCAGCACTGTGCCAGGACGCAAACGAGCGAACGGGCCGGCATCGCTGCCTTCGCCGAGAATCGCGCCTTCGATATGACTGTTGGCCTTGATCACCACGCCTTTGCGCAGGGTGCTGTCCTTGATCACGCAGTTCGGGCCGATCACCACGTCGTCCTCGATGACCACTTTGCCCTCGAGAATCACGTTGATGTCGATCAGGATATCGCGACCAACGGTAACCTCACCGCGCACATCGAAACGTGTCGGGTCGCGCAGGGTTACGCCTTGAGCCATCAAACGACGAGCGGCGCGCAGTTGATAATGACGCTCAAGCTCGGCCAGTTGTTTGCGATCGTTGGCGCCCTGCACTTCCATGGCGTCATGGGGTTGTTCTGTGGCCACCACCAGACCATCACTGACCGCCATGGCAATCACGTCGGTCAGGTAGTACTCGCCCTGGGCATTGTTGTTGGAGAGGCGGCCCAGCCAATCGCCCAAACGCTGGGAAGGCACCGCCAAAATGCCGGTATTGCCTTCGGTGATCGCACGCTCAACCGCGTTGGCATCTTTCTGCTCAACGATGGCAGTCACTTTGCCGGCGGCATCACGGACAATACGGCCGTAGCCAGTCGGGTCATCCAACTCGACAGTCAGCAGACCCAATTGCTGCGGTGCAGCCTGCTTGAGCAGACGTTGCAGGGTTTCGACTTCGATCAACGGCACGTCACCGTAGAGAATCAGCACGGTATCGGACTCGATGAACGGCACAGCCTGGGCCACCGCATGACCGGTACCCAGCTGTTGGTCCTGCAGGACGAAATTCAGGTCATCGGCGGCCAGACGCTCGCGCACCGCTTCGGCACCATGGCCGATCACCACGTGGATGCGCTGTGGATCAAGTTGCCGGGCGCTGTGGATAACATGGCCGAGCATTGAATTACCGGCAATCGGATGCAGGACTTTCGGCAAGGCCGAACGCATGCGAGTGCCTTGGCCGGCAGCGAGGATAACGATTTCAAGGGACATGACTGGCTACCAATCCTGGGTGGTCAGCAACTGCGACCAGGTGATGAATATCGAAAAAGAAAAAAGGGTAGCCGAGGCTACCCTTTTTAATCAATCGCGCAACAAGTCGATGGCCGATTAGTGGCCGAACTTCTTGCGGATCTGCTGGACGGTGCGCAGCTGAGCTGCAGCCTCGGCCAGACGTGCGGCAGCAGAACCGTAATCGAATTCCGCGCCTCGCTCATGCAAGGCTTTCTCGGCAGCCTTAACGGCTTCCAAAGCTGCGGCTTCGTCCAGGTCGGCAGCGCGTTGCACGGTGTCGGCGAGAACCTTGACCATGTTCGGCTGAACCTCGAGGAAACCACCGGAGATGTAATACACCTCCTCTTCCCCGCCCTGCTTGATCAGGCGGATCGGGCCCGGCTTGAGATTGGTGATCAGCGGCGCGTGACCCAGGGCGATACCAAGATCACCCAGTGCACCGTGCGCAACCACCATCTCGACCAGGCCGGAAAAGATTTCCCCTTCCGCGCTGACGATATCGCAATGGACTGTCATAGCCATCTGATTGCCTCAACCTAAATTAGCGCCCGTTGCCGGGCGCCGGGATTACAGTTTCTTGGCTTTCTCGATCGCTTCTTCGATGCCGCCGACCATGTAGAACGCTTGTTCTGGCAGGTGGTCGTAGTCACCGTTGAGGATGCCTTTGAAGCCAGCAATGGTGTCTTTCAGGGAAACGTATTTACCCGAAGCACCGGTGAAGACTTCAGCCACGAAGAACGGCTGCGACAAGAAACGCTGGATCTTACGAGCACGGTTTACCAACTGCTTGTCGGCTTCCGACAGCTCGTCCATACCCAGGATCGCAATGATGTCCTTCAGYTCYTTGTARCGCTGCAGMACRTACTGAACRCCGCGAGCGGTTTCGTAGTGGTCGTTGCCGATCACGTTCGGGTCCAGCTGACGCGAAGTCGAGTCCAGTGGGTCTACCGCAGGGTAGATACCCAGGGAAGCGATGTCACGGGACAGAACGACAGTGGCGTCCAAGTGGGCGAAGGTGGTCGCTGGCGACGGGTCGGTCAAGTCGTCCGCTGGTACGTATACCGCCTGGATCGAAGTAATCGAACCTTGCTTGGTCGAAGTGATGCGCTCTTGCAGCACGCCCATCTCTTCAGCCAGGGTCGGCTGGTAACCTACCGCCGAAGGCATACGGCCCAGCAGTGCGGATACTTCAGTACCGGCCAGGGTGTAACGATAGATGTTGTCGACGAACAGCAGAACGTCGTTACCTTCGTCACGGAACTTCTCGGCCATGGTCAGGCCGGTCAGTGCTACGCGCAGACGGTTTCCCGGCGGCTCGTTCATCTGACCGTAAACCAGTGCCACTTTGTCCAGAACGTTGGAGTCCTTCATCTCGTGGTAGAAGTCGTTACCCTCACGAGTACGCTCACCCACACCGGCGAACACGGAATAACCGCTGTGCTCGATGGCGATGTTACGGATCAGTTCCATCATGTTTACGGTCTTGCCTACACCGGCACCACCGAACAGACCGACTTTACCGCCCTTGGCGAACGGGCAAACCAGGTCGATAACCTTGATGCCTGTTTCCAGCAGCTCGTTGCCGCCCGCTTGTTCAGCGAAGGTTGGCGCAGGACGGTGAATGCCCCAACGCTCTTCTTCGCCGATCGGACCAGCTTCGTCGATCGGGTTGCCCAGTACGTCCATGATCCGGCCCAGGGTCGCTTTACCGACCGGTACGGAGATGGCTGCGCCAGTGTTGTTGACGTCCAGACCGCGCTTCAAGCCTTCGGTGGAGCCCATCGCAATGGTACGAACCACGCCGTCGCCCAGCTGCTGCTGAACTTCCAGAGTGGTTTCGGCGCCTTGAACTTTCAAGGCGTCGTAGATGCTCGGTACGCTGTCGCGTGGGAATTCCACGTCGATAACGGCGCCGATGATTTGAACGATACGTCCGCTACTCATAGCTGGATCCTCTGAATATTTGAACCGTTAAACCGCGGCAGCGCCGCCGACGATTTCCGAGATCTCTTGGGTGATCGCAGCCTGACGCGCCTTGTTGTAGACCAGCTGCAAATCGCTGATCAAATCACCGGCGTTGTCGGTAGCGTTCTTCATCGCGATCATCCGCGCAGCTTGTTCAGCCGCGTTGTTCTCGACCACCGCCTGGTAGACCTGCGACTCCACGTAACGGACCATCAAGCCGTCAAGCAGCTCTTTGGCGTCCGGTTCGTACAGATAATCCCAGTGGTGCTTGAGTTCTTGATCCGGGGTTGCCACCAGTGGAATCAACTGCTCCACGGTAGGCTGTTGTGTCATGGTGTTGATGAACTTGTTGGACACCACGGACAGGCGGTCAATACGGCCATCCAGGTAGGCATCCAGCATCACCTTGACGCTGCCGATCAGATCATTGATCGACGGCTCTTCACCCAAGTGGCTGATAGCTGCAACGACGTTACCGCCGAAGTTGCGGAAGAAAGCCGCACCCTTGCTACCAACGACACACAGATCGATCTCGACGCCGTTTTCGCGGTTTACCGCCATGTCCTTGACCAAAGCCTTGAACAGGTTGGTGTTCAAGCCACCACACAGACCACGGTCACTGCTCACTACGACATAACCAACGCGCTTTACTTCACGGTCGATCATGAACGGGTGGCGATATTCCGGGTTAGCGTTGGCCAGATGGCCAATAACCTGGCGGATGCGCTCCGCATAAGGACGGCTAGCAGCCATGCGCATTTGTGCCTTGCGCATTTTGCTGACCGCCACTTTTTCCATGGCGCTGGTAATCTTTTGCGTGCTTTTGATGCTCGCAATCTTACTGCGAATCTCTTTTGCGCCTGCCATGTAACACCTATCAGGTTAGCAAGCGGGAGCCGCTAGGCTCCCGCTGCGGCTTACCAGGTTTGGGTGGCCTTGAACTTCTCGATACCGGCTTTCAGGCCGCCATCGATTTCGTCATTGAAGTCACCCTTCACGTTGATCTTCGCCATCAAGTCGGCGTGATCGCGGTTGAAGTAAGCAATCAGCGCTTGCTCGAAGCTGCCGATCTTGGCGATTTCAACGTCGGTCAGGAACCCACGCTCAGCGGCATACAGCGACAGCGACATGTCGGCGATCGACATTGGCGCGTATTGCTTCTGCTTCATCAGCTCGGTAACGCGCTGACCATGCTCAAGTTGCTTACGGGTCGCTTCGTCCAGGTCAGAAGCGAACTGGGCGAATGCCGCCAGTTCACGGTACTGAGCCAGAGCGGTACGGATACCACCGGACAGCTTCTTGATGATCTTGGTCTGRGCSGCACCACCCACACGGGATACCGAAACACCGGCGTTCACAGCAGGACGGATGCCCGAGTTGAACATGGCCGATTCCAGGAAGATCTGACCGTCGGTGATGGAAATCACGTTGGTCGGMACGAACGCGGAAACGTCGCCAGCCTGGGTTTCGATGATCGGCAGTGCGGTCAGGGAACCGGTTTTGCCGGTCACTGCGCCGTTGGTGAACTTCTCTACGTATTCTTCCGAAACGCGGGATGCGCGCTCCAGCAGACGGGAGTGGAGATAGAACACGTCGCCTGGGTAAGCTTCACGGCCTGGTGGACGGCGCAGCAGCAGGGAAATCTGGCGGTAAGCCACTGCTTGCTTGGACAGATCGTCATAAACGATCAGCGCGTCTTCACCGCGATCGCGGAAGTATTCGCCCATGGTGCAACCGGAGTACGGTGCCAGGAATTGCAGTGCTGCAGATTCCGAAGCGCTCGCTGCAACGATGATGGTGTTAGCCAGTGCACCGTTTTCTTCCAGCTTGCGAACTACGTTGGCGATGGTCGATTGCTTCTGACCGATAGCTACGTAGACGCAGAAAATGCCGCTGTCTTTCTGGTTGATGATCGCGTCGATCGCCAGAGCGGTTTTACCGATCTGACGGTCACCGATGATCAGCTCACGCTGGCCACGGCCGACAGGGATCATCGCATCGACAGCCTTGTAGCCAGTCTGTACAGGCTGGTCTACCGACTTACGCCAGATCACGCCTGGAGCAACTTTCTCGACCGCGTCGGTCTCGGTGTTGTTCAGCGGACCTTTGCCGTCAACTGGGTTACCCAGTGCGTCGACTACGCGACCCAGCAGTTCCTTACCAACCGGAACTTCGAGGATGCGGCCGGTGCACTTGGCGCTCATGCCTTCAGCCAGAGTCTGGTATGCGCCCAATACAACGGCACCTACAGAGTCTTGCTCCAGGTTGAGAGCCATACCGAAGACGCCGCCCGGAAACTCGATCATCTCGCCGTACATAACGTCGGCCAGACCGTGAATCCGCACGATACCGTCAGATACGCTGACGACAGTGCCTTCGTTACGGGCTTGGGAGGTCACATCGAGCTTGTCGATGCGGCCCTTGATAATTTCACTTATTTCGGAAGGATTGAGTTGCTGCATTGCTCTGCTGCCCCTTCAAACTCAAGATTTCAATGCTTCGGCAAGTTTCGCGATTTTGCCGCGAATCGAGCCATCGATAACCAGGTCGCCGGCGCGGATGACAACACCACCAATAAGGGATGAGTCTTCCTCGACTTGCAGGCGCACTTCCCGGTTGAGTCGTGCACTGAGAACCTTGGCGAGTTTGTCTTGCTGTTCTTGGTTCAATGCAAAAGCACTGGTCACTTCAACGTCTACCGATTTCTCTTGTTCGGCCTTGTACAGGTCAAACAGAGCGGCGATCTCCGGCAGAAGCGGGAGACGGTCGTTTTCGGCAACGACGTGAATGAAGTTCTGTGCCTTGGCATCAAACTTGTCGCCGCACACGTCAATGAACGTGGCGGCCTTTTCTGCGCTCGTCAGTCGCGGGGCCTTGAGCACGCGCTGCATGGTGTCGTCTTGCGACACCGCTGCTGCCAGGCCGAGCATGGCTGACCAATTGGCCAGTTGCTGGTGGGCCTGAGCGTGCTCGAAGGCCGCCTTAGCGTAAGGTCGGGCCAACGTGGTCAGTTCTGCCATGATCGCCCTCGCTTAGATTTCAGCAGCCAGTTGGTTAACCAGCTCTGCGTGCGCGTTTTGATCGATTGCTTTGCCCAGGATCTTCGAAGCACCGCCAACGGCCAGGCTACCCACTTGGGCGCGCAGCGCGTCTTTGACGCTGTTCAGTTCCTGTTCGATCTCGGCCTGAGCCTGAGCCTTCACACGGTCAGCTTCGACGCGAGCCTGTTCACGGGCTTCGTCGACAATCTGGGTACCGCGTTTCTTGGCTTGCTCGATGATTTCAGCTGCCTGAGCTTTCGCTTCGCGCAGTTGCTGACCCGCTTTCTCTTGGGCCAACTCCAGGTCGCGAGCTGCTCGGCTGGCAGCGTCCAGACCATCAGCGATCTTCTTTTGACGTTCGTGCAGAGCCGTGATGACCGGAGGCCATACGAACTTCATGCAGAACAGTACAAAAATCAGGAACGCAACGGACTGGCCAATCAGGGTCGCATTAATGTTCACGCCAACACCTCGCAGTTACGTTGTCCATCACACCAAATTACCCGGAAGATCCGAGTAATTAGCCAGCGATTTGACCAACGAACGGGTTCGCAAAGGTGAAGAACAGAGCGATACCAACACCGATCATGGTTACGGCGTCGAGCAGACCGGCAACGATGAACATTTTAACTTGCAGCATTGGAACCATTTCTGGCTGACGCGCTGCGCCTTCCAGGAACTTGCCGCCCAGCAGGCCGAAACCAATTGCGGTACCCAGTGCGCCCAGGCCGATCAACAGTGCAACAGCGATAGCGGTTAGACCAACTACAGTTTCCATCTTTCCTCCCGACTTTTACGTCGTATGGTTTAGGTTTTTTAGATTTTAAAGCGGTAAAACAAATCGTTTCATAGCCCGTTTAGGGCACCCACCCGTTTGACCGGGTGGGACATCAGACCAGTCGAGACTGGTCTTAATGGTTTTCTTCGTGCGCCATCGACAGGTAGACGATGGTCAGCATCATGAAGATAAATGCCTGCAGGGTGATGATCAGGATGTGGAACACAGCCCACGCCCACTGCAGAACTACGCCCAGGCCGCTCAGCCAGAGCAGACCGCTGCCGAACATCACAGCGATCAGAATGAACACCAGCTCACCGGCATACATGTTGCCGAACAGACGCAGAGCCAGGGAGATCGGCTTGGCGATCAGGGTCACGAATTCCAGCAGGAAGTTCACCGGAATCAGCAGCGCCTGAACAAAGATGTTCTTGCTGCCGAACGGGTGCAGGGTCAGCTCGCCGATGAAGCCGCCGAGGCCCTTGATCTTGATGCTGTAGAAAATGATCAGCGCAAACACCGTGAAGGCCATGGCCAAGGTAGCGTTCGGGTCGGTGGTCGACACGGCGCGGAACGGGATGTGGTGGTCGCCGGAGATCAGGATGGCCAGCTGAGGAATCCAGTCAACCGGTACCAGGTCGATGGCGTTCATCAGGAAGACCCAGACGAAGATGGTCAGTGCCAGCGGTGCAACCACTGGACTACGGCCATGGAAGCTGTCTTTCACGCTGCCATCGACGAATTCGACCAATACTTCAACGAAGTTCTGCAAAGCACCAGGTACACCTGTAGTCGCCTTCTTTGCCGCCATGCGGAAAAGAAGAACGAAGATCAGACCCAACGCGACCGACCAGCCGAGGGTATCGACGTGGAAAGCCCAGAAGCCCATTTCCTTGGCTTCTGCTGCGGAGTGGGCAAAGCCCCAGCCGCCGTTGGGTAGCTGACCGAAGGTCAGGTTCTGCAAGTGGTGCTGGATATAGCCCGAAGCGGTTGTTTCTGCCATGGTTGCCTCAAACGCCCTAAGGTCTCGAAAGTCTTGTTCTCATAAGCAGGGGAGCGAACCAGCTGACCAGTTGGGTCAGCACGAAGACGCCGAATACTGCTAGCGGCGCCAATGGCTTCACACCTGCAAACGTCAGTGCAAACAGCACTGCCGTCAAAATCAGTTTGCCCGCCTCGCCGGCATAAAAAGACCGGACGATAGCTTGAGCTGCTCGGGCGCCGGAAAACCGAAATGCCCTGTGAGCGAAATAAATATTGGGAAGCAAGGCTATCAGGCCTCCGCAAAGTCCTGAGTACCCGGCAACGACTCCATACCATCGCCAGAGCGCCAAAGCGGCAATCAGCAAAACGACGAATTGAGCCATTAACACCGGAAAAACAGCCAATCGATGGAAAGGCAAGCGGTCTGGCGTGCGGTTTTCCATCACTTTTGCTCCCCAATGGTCGGCTGCCGAAATTCAATAACTTGGCATAATTTGTGCCGACAAAATGCGCGCAGAGTATAGGGGCGGTTCTGCCCCTATTCAACTGTCAGGTAGTGATTTCCGACTTCACGCTACAAGAGGAATTGTTTCAGCGGATGTGTGCGAGCACACCTTGAAGTTCATCAAGAGAGTTGTAGCCGATCACCAACTGCCCCTTACCCTTCTTTCCGTGGCGGATCTGCACCGCAGAGCCTAGGCGCTCGGCCAGGCGCTGCTCGAGCCGGGCGATATCCGGGTCCGGTTTTGCCGGTTCCACAGGCTCCGGTTTGCCACTCAACCACTGGCGAACCAGTGCTTCAGTCTGGCGCACAGTCAGCCCCCGTGCGACAACATGTCGCGCCCCTTCAACCTGTTGGTTTTCCGGTAAACCCAGCAAGGCACGGGCATGACCCATTTCCAGGTCGCCGTGAGACAGCATGGTCTTGATGACTTCCGGCAACGAAATCAGGCGCAACAGGTTGGCCACGGTAACGCGGGACTTACCCACAGCCTCGGCCACTTGTTGCTGAGTCAGCTGGAATTCCTGCTGCAAACGCTGCAAGGCCACCGCTTCTTCGATCGGATTGAGGTCTTCGCGCTGGATATTCTCGATCAACGCCATGGCGATGGCGGTTTCATCCGGCACATCGCGGACCATCGCCGGGATGGTTTCCTGGCCAGCCTGCTGGCTGGCGCGCCAGCGGCGTTCGCCGGCGATGATTTCGAAGCGACCGCTGCCAATCGGGCGAACCACGATCGGCTGCATCACGCCCYGAGCCTTGATCGACTGCGCCAGCTCTTCCAGCGCCTGAGGATCCATGTCGCGACGCGGCTGGTACTTGCCACGCTGGATCAGGTCCAGGGGCAGGTGCTGCAGCTCACGCTGGTCGGCTTGCACCGCTTGTTCTTCCAGCGAGCTGACAGTCGGACCACTCAGCAGTGCATCCAGTCCACGTCCGAGACCTCGTTTCTTGACGGCCATGGGGATTCCTTAAGTTGCCTGGGCAGCGGCGGTGCGTGAATTTTTGCGTTGACGGCGAACCATCTCACCGGCCAATGCCAGATAGGCAATCGCGCCGCGCGATGATTTATCGTACGCCAGTGCCGGCATGCCATAGCTTGGCGCTTCGGCCAGACGGATGTTGCGCGGAATCACGGTGTCGTAGAGCTGATCGCCAAAGTGTTCCTTGAGCTGCGCCGAGACGTCGTTCATCAGGCTCAGGCGCGGGTCATACATGGTCCGCAACAGGCCTTCGACTTTCAGGTTCGGGTTCAGCAGTTCGGCAATGCGCTTGATGTTATCCACAAGGTCGCTCAACCCTTCGAGCGCGAAGTACTCGCACTGCATGGGGATAATGACCCCGTCGGCGGCAACCAGCGCATTGAGCGTGAGCATCGACAGCGATGGCGGGCAGTCGATCAAAATGTAATCGTAGTTTTCACGGATCGGCGCCAACGCGCTGCGCAGGCGGCTTTCCTTCATCTGCATTTCCAGCAGAACGACTTCGGCCGCGGTCAGATCGCGGTTTGCCGGCAACAACTGGTAACCACCGTGTTCGGAATAGTGCATGGCCTGGGCCAGATCACATTCACCGATCAACAGATCGTAGACCGAGTTTTCCAGGCCGTGTTTATCCACACCGCTACCCATGGTGGCGTTGCCCTGTGGATCAAGATCGATCAACAGCACCCGACGCTTGGTAGCGACCAGGGAAGCTGCGAGGTTGATGCAGGTGGTGGTCTTGCCCACACCACCCTTTTGGTTCGCTATCGCGAATACCTTAGCCATTCTTGCTTGTGTTCCCAATCATGCCGTGCGGCGCAGTATCAGCAGATGGCGTTGGCCTTGGCAACCGGGTACGGCCAGGGCGTGTTCGCTATCGAGGTGGAAGTCTGCCGGCAATGCTACCAGCTCATCGGCGGGATGAACGCCCTTCATTGCCAGCCAGCGTGTGTCGGCGTCGCCCAAATGGCGAGTCCAGTTGCTGAAGTTCTCCATGCTGCTGAACGCCCGGGAAATGATCCCGTTGAATGGCAGTTCAGGCTGGAAGGCTTCGACGCGACTGTGGATAACTTGCAGGTTATCCAGTTTGAGTTCGAGTTTGACCTGGGTCAGGAAGCGGGTTTTCTTGCCGTTGCTGTCCAGACAGGTCACCTGGGACTCAGGAAACAGGATCGCCAACGGAATACCCGGCATGCCTCCGCCGCTGCCAACGTCCAGCCAGCGACCATTTTCGACGAACGACATCACGCTCAAGCTATCGAGCAGGTGACGGGAGACCATTTCGTCCGGATCGCGCACGGCGGTCAGGTTGTAAGCCTTGTTCCATTTGATCAACAAGGCCAGATAACCCAGCAGCTGAGYGTGCTGGGTTTCCGTCAGTGTGACACCGAGCTGGCGAGCACCTGTGGATAACTCTTCTGCATGTTGCGAGGTAACCAACGAACTCAAGCGCTTTGCTCCAACTGACGGCCCGCGCCGCGTTTTTTCAAATGAATCATCAACAGCGAAATCGCCGCTGGGGTCACGCCCGGAATACGCGACGCCTGGCCCAAAGTCTCTGGACGGGTCGCACCGAGCTTGCTCTGGATCTCCTTGGAGAGACCGGAGATGTTCGTGTAATCGATATCCACAGGCAGTTTGGTGTCTTCGCTGGCCCGCAGGCGTGCGATTTCATCCTGTTGACGGTCGATGTAACCGGCGTATTTGGTCTTGATTTCGACCTGTTCGGCGACCTGTGGATCTTCTGCGCCCCCGCCAGTCACGGCGATCAGACCAGCGTAGTCGATTTCCGGACGGCTCAGCAGGTTGAGCAAATTGTATTCGTGGGTCAGCGGCGTGCCGAACTTCTCGGCAATCGCATCGCCCTGCTCGGTGCACGGGCGAACCCAGGTACTTTTCAGGCGTTGTTCTTCCAGATCGATGCTTTCGCGTTTTTTGCAGAAAGCCGCCCAACGCGCGTCATCCACCAGACCCAGTTCGCGACCTTTTTCGGTCAGGCGCAGGTCGGCGTTGTCTTCGCGCAGAATCAAGCGGTATTCGGCGCGGGATGTGAACATCCGATACGGTTCCTGGGTACCGAGGGTAATCAGGTCGTCAACCAAAACGCCGATGTACGCTTCATCACGACGCGGGCACCAGGCATCTTTGCCCTGGGCTCGCAGTGCGGCGTTGGCTCCAGCCAGCAAACCCTGGGCGCCGGCTTCTTCGTAACCGGTGGTGCCGTTGATTTGCCCGGCGAAGAACAGACCGGCGATCACTTTGGTTTCCAGGCTGTACTTCAGGTCACGCGGGTCGAAATAGTCGTACTCGATGGCGTAGCCCGGACGCACGATGTGCGCGTTTTCCATGCCGCGGATCGATTGCACGATCTGCAATTGCACGTCGAACGGCAAGGATGTGGATATCCCGTTCGGGTACAGCTCGTGAGTGGTCAACCCTTCCGGTTCGATGAAGACCTGGTGGCTTTCCTTGTCGGCAAAGCGGTGGATCTTGTCTTCGATCGATGGGCAATAACGTGGGCCGATGCCTTCGATCAACCCGGCATCGGAATACATCGGCGAACGGTCGAGGTTGGCGGCAATGATTTCGTGGGTCCGGGCGTTGGTGTGGGTGATCCAGCAACTGACCTGTTTCGGGTGCTGTTCTTTGGAGCCCATGAACGACATGACCGGGATCGGCGTATCACCGGCTTGCTCGGTCATGACCGAGAAATCCACAGACCGACCGTCGATACGCGGCGGAGTACCGGTTTTCAGGCGACCGACACGCAATGGCAGTTCACGCAGACGACGTGCCAAAGCAATCGAAGGCGGATCACCGGCGCGACCGCCGGAATAATTCTGCATCCCGATGTGGATAAGTCCACCGAGGAAGGTGCCCGTCGTCAGCACCACGGAGTCGGCGAAGAAACGCAGGCCCATTTGCGTGACAACGCCGCGCACTTGTTCCTGTTCGACGATCAAGTCGTCCGCGGCCTGTTGAAATATCCACAGGTTCGGCTGGTTTTCCAAAGCTTCGCGGACAGCGGCCTTGTACAGAACCCGATCTGCCTGGGCGCGAGTTGCACGCACGGCCGGGCCTTTGCGGCTGTTCAATACGCGAAATTGAATACCACCTTTATCGGTAGCCATGGCCATCGCGCCGCCCAGGGCATCGATTTCCTTGACCAGATGGCTTTTACCGATCCCACCAATGGCGGGATTGCAGCTCATGGCACCGAGGGTTTCCACGTTATGCGTCAGCAACAGGGTTTTTGCCCCCATACGTGCTGATGCAAGTGCTGCCTCGGTACCGGCATGACCGCCGCCGATGACGATCACTTCAAAACGGGAAGGGAAATCCACCACGCACCTCGTGCCTGCTTTAGTC